>CAZAPE010000081.1:0-7149 GCA_964487065.1 uncultured Planctomycetia bacterium
AGTAATGGTTTCTTGCATAGCAACAATTCCTCATATATATACTCTATGTCTTTAAATAAACGCGTCTTACTGAATTCGTTTTTAATTCTTTCCCTGCCATATCTGCCCATAGACAAAGCCAAGTCGGGATTACGTAATAACTTCAATAGGGCTTCTGTAAACTTATTAATATCGTGGGAAGGAACCAAAAAGCCGCTTCTTCCCTCTTCAATCACATCGGTTACTCCTCCTACACAAGTAGCTACACAGGGCCGGGCTGCTGCCTGGGCCTCAATTAAAGCTACTGGTGTGCCTTCGTTTAAAGAAGTTAATACCACTATATCTAACTCAAAATATATCTTCTCTAAATCTCTTATCCAGCCGGTAAAAGTTACATCCTGTTTAATGCCTAAGCCTTCGGCATAACTTTCCAATTCGTGACGCAAAGGTCCATCTCCTACTATTAAAAATTTTATCAACCGTCCAAAGCCCAAAGTATCTTTTAGCCTCTTGGCTGCATCCAAAAACATCTTATGATTCTTTATCGGCACAAGACGACCAATAATACCAATTGATTTATAATGCCTCTTTGCATAATCATTGCTTTCTATATTTAAATACTTCTCTAATTGTAGGCCTAAAGGAACAGTAACAATCTTTTTAGGCTCAGCAATCTTAAAGGCAATTAGTTCTTTCCTTACGCTTTCACTCACCGCTACAATCTTATGCGTAAATATAGCCAGAAACCTTTCTGCCCAGATAAAAAGTACACTTTTTATCCTGCTAAAATAGCTGTGTAATACATGACCGTGGAAGGTGTGCACTAATTTTAGGTGGTAGGACGTAGGGCATAGGACATAGGTAAGCTTAAATAACATCCCTGCTAACCTTCCTAAGGTGCCGGCCTTGGCAGTATGAGTATGAATAATGTCCGGCTTTTCCTTTTTAATTAGACAAAATAGTTTCCAAAAGGCGATAATGTCGTTGCGAAGATTTAACCTGCGGCTCAACTCAGGAATAATTATTGGCCGGATGCCTTTTTCTTCAGCCAGATAAAGCATATCTCCTTCGCTTCCTTCCGGCATCCCGCAAACTAAAACGCTCTCAAACCTGCTCTTATCCAGACCTTCGGAAAGCAAAATCGTATGTATCGCCGGCCCGCCGATATTTAACCTGGCAATTATCCTCAAAATCTTAATTTTCTTAGACACAACTAATCCATCCGCATCTTTCTTAAAAATACGCTGCTCTTCTTAACCGTCGGCCAATCTGCATGGCAAGATAACCCGGCAGCGCCTGCAAACAAAAACAATACCCGTATAAAGAAACTCCATAAACCTATTTGCTTTTGCAAAATAACAGATAGAACCGCATTGACCAAAATTGTTATAATTATAATTAAACTTATCATTCTTACAAAAGAAAAAAACAGTTCTTCTTTTGCATCTTTTACCAATTTAGCGCCTAAGCTATTTCCTGAATAATGGGTTATCTTGTATTTCCATCTCCTATAGAAATGAATCAGATATTGCACTGCCCGGCTATCATCTAAAAGGGTTGGCTCTGCTTCTTTTATCTCGGTAATCCTTCCCAAAAAGCTATATCTAAAACAAGCCTTTATCGTTTCATTCATTTTCTTAATTAATCGGTAAGTAAAACTTTCTAAATAGACAGAGCTTATCTTCGCTTCCATCGTCAGATAGACTTCTTTAAAATTTCTTAATTGTTTTAAAAAAATACTGTTTTCAATACCCCAGTTCATCTTCCTATCGCAAATCTTTAGCCCCTTCTATCCCAATTATTATCCCTTCGATATCATACTTTTCAGTCTGTAGAGATAAGTTATTGCCTACTTTTATTCTGCTTTCCCTAAAAAGTAAGCCTTTTTGTGCTCTAGTACAGAGGGCTTCTATTGATAAAATCACGTCTTTATTTATAGGATGCTTAACAACCTCCATTCCTCCCCCCTGCTGGATCACAACATCTGCTGCCTCATTGCTGAGGATAGATGTTACTTTAGCAACCAACTCTCCGGAAAGCTCCCTTTCCTCATCACCCTCATTAATGAGGACAGCCAATTCGGGCATCAAATTTGTAAATTTTACCTTTAACGCTACCCACTTTTTATCGACTCTCTTAACCGAAGCTGGTTCTTTACTAACTACCCCTTCTATTTTGTATTTATTTGTATCAAACTCAATTATTGAATCAAGGGCTATTCTTTTGTCCTTAAAATAAAAGGCGTTGCCTTCAATTCTACCCATTATTTCTACTTTGGTTAAGAGCTGTTTTTTTTGGGGGTCGGTGCGGGTAATGTAATTGCCGCCGCCTAAGTCAACTTTATAGCTATAAGGCTCTGGCCTGCCTACAGTCAAAACCTTGGCAATAGTATTTCCGCTTTTATCAGCCTCAAAGTCACCTACTGAGATCAGATTCGCTATCTCAGGGCTTAAATTTTTGAAAAGAAAGTCTACATTTATGGGTAACTTAACCGATGGCTTAACCGAAACAGGCTCCTTGATAACTATGCCCTTTATATCATATTTATTTGTATTGAACTCAATTTCTGAATCAAGGGCTATCCTTTTATCCCTAAAATAAAAGGCGTTGCCTTCAATTCTACCCATTATTTCTACTTTGGTTAAGAGCTGTTTTTTTTGGGGGTCGGTGCGGGTAATGTAATTGCCGCCGCCTAAGTCAACTTTATAGCTATAAGGCTCTGGCCTGCCTACAGTCAAAACCTTGGCAATAGTATTTCCGCTTTTATCAGCCTCAAAGTCACCTACTGAGATCAGATTCGCTATCTCAGGGCTTAAATTTTTGAAGAGGAGACTTAAGTTCATGGCATTAAATCCGGCTTTAGAAACCTCTGCTGTTCTGCTGACCTCAAGAGCAATGATACCCTTGGCTTCATATTTATCTGTCTTGAAATCTATTGTAGAGCCGATTTTAATCTTATTTTCTTTATAAAAGATGTCATTGCCATCAAGCCTTCCCACCAGATTCATTTTTACCGTAACCTGTTTTTTTTGAGCATCTTCTTTTACGATTGTATTACCCTCACCTAAAACAATCTCTATAAAATTAGGTTCAATCCTATTGACAGCTAAAATCTCTCCAATCACATTACCTCCATCATCTATTTCCTTATCCCCGATTGATATTAACTCTGCTGCTTCGGGTGTTAAATTTTTAAAAGCAGCATAAACATCAATAGAAGTTTTTTCAACTTCTACGGGTACTGCAGCCCCTCGATTTAAAATCTTATACCCAAAATAAAACGCAGGCAACATACAAAACAAAAACAAAATCACCATAAAATCAATAATATTTATCTTGCCAAATAACTTACCTTTTTCATCTATTAATTTCATATCATCCTCCTGGTTTAAAAACAGAGTTAGCTTAAATATAACCCTTCCACCAATAATAAATTATACCCAAATATTCATGCCCAATAGCTCTAATTTGTTCCCATTTCACCTTTCTGTCACGGCGGTAAAAGTAAGAATTGATTACCGGGGTATAAATAATCTTTAAGTTCTTATCTAACTTTTTAAACACAAGCGAAGCCCTGCACATATTGTAAGGAGAACTGACTAACAAAATTGAGCTCCAATTATAATCATCTAATATTTCTTTTGTAAATTTAGCATTTTCGTAAGCACTATTAGCCTTTTGCTCTAAAATAATATCTTTTTCAGGAACGCCTACTGAAAGAGCAAGTAGCTTCATATTCTCTGCATCATTATATTTATAAATATAACCTGATGAAAAAATAACACGATTAGCATATCTATTTTTATACAATTCAGCCGCATATCTGGCTCTTTCAATAGTGCTTTTACCAGGACTGCCGCTTTCGCCAACTCCACCCCCAAAAACAACGACAACATCAGCCTTCTGCGGAGGTTGGGATATCTTTAAAGGCTCTGCTAAAAACCAAATTAGCGGCGTATAAAATATTAATACATATACCATAATCGCTGCAAATAAAACCTTGATCGTCCTTCTCTGAATAACTTTATATATGCTCAACAGTCTCTTCTGCCAATTCGCAGCGATATTTTCTTCCTTCTTCTTAATAGCAGTCTCTATAATTTCTGACATCTGCTCTATCTTTTTATCCCAACTGTTATTACGAGCGACTTCTATCCTTCTATTTCTTAATATTTCGTTGTCTTTCTCGATAGCTTCTATTAGAAAACTTACAAAGTTTTGATAGTTATCCGCTATATACAAAACATTAGCATTCTCTTGGTTAAAGTTCTCGACCTCTTTTAAATTTGTTGAAATTACAGGCTTACCCATAATAAGATATTCATTTAATTTAGCTGGTGAAATATTGTCTGTATAATCGTCTTTTTTATAAGGAATAATACAAGCATCAAAATATTTTATATATTTTGGCAATTCGGCAGGTGGCTTTTGCCCTGTAAAAATTATATTTTTATATTTTTTTAGTTTAGTAATTTCAGCTTGGATTGGCCCAACAAAAACAAAGGTAAAATCGGGCAATTGACTTGCTAAGAATTTAACTAACTCCTGATCTATCGAGCTTCTAACGCCTCCTATGTATCCAATAATCCGACCATGAACTTCTGCAATTTCAGCAGGTCTTGTAACTGTTGCGATATCGCAAGAGATGAATCTCTCAGCATTGACACCCATTGGTATACAGGTTACATTTTTGTTAAATTGTGAGCAATAGGAAGCCATATTTCTCGCCATTGCGAAAACAACATCGGCTCGCTGTAAAACCTTTTTTTCATATCTGACAACTTTTCTTGCTGCTTTGGATGTTGCGGAAAAATTATCTGTACAATAATAGATAAAAATTTTATTGGTTATAGCTTCTGCTACATTTAATACAATAGGCGTTGGTAAAAAAGTCCATATTATTGGTTCACTGAATTCCATTACTTTCATCCACCTTTTTAAAGAGGCAGACAAAAGATACTTGTTAATCCAACGTGCTATCCTTAGATAAGGAAAGGGCAAGAGAAGTGGTGAATATATATAAAGATTCTCCGCTTCCTTCCTAAATCCTTTAGTACTTCTAAGCCAATTAATAATCCTTTTTTTTATTCTTGGCAAATCAGTTACGGTAAATGCTCTTACGCCTGTATTTTCAATAAATAGAACTCGATTATTATTCTTTGCAAATGCAGACATAGTTTCCTGATGCTGCTGCCAAAGGAAATCCCAATCAATGGAAGAAATACATACGATACTCTGGTTTTTAAGCATTATTTCTTATACCCCCATGCAACCCATCCAGAGCTGTCATTTAATCTTGTTATACTTACATTGTAAAATCCGCATTCGCTAAATAGATTATAAACATCTTGTCTGCTAAATCTATGCTCTATCGGTGCGCTGAAACGGTCATAAAGGTCTCCGCTCAAGGAAAAAAAACCTGCTCCAAAATTAAATGGCATCTTCTTAGCAAAATATTGCGTGGGCTTAAACTTTCTTAAGAGCCTTGATGGTAAAGAAAAGATAATAAAAACAAAAGGAGAAAACATCCAAGATAATGCATAAATAATTTTTGCAGGAATTCTAACTGTAATATTTCTTAATTTAGCGATCAGTTTCACAGCAATATATTTTACAAGATTTTGAGAATGATCTTCATAAAGGTACAGAAAAGCAGGGCTATTTCTTTTTAAAATCCTGGCTATTTCTAAAAGGCCCCTTTTAGGCTTGCTTGTATGGTGTAACACGCCGAAGGAATATGCAAAATCAAAAATATTATCTTTTATAGGTGCATCTAAAATAGAACATTTTATTATTTGAACATTCTTTAGCACAGAAGTTAACTCCCTGGTTCTATATACTCCATCGCTTAAGTCTATACTTACTATCTTAGTGCAAGGATTGCTCTTTGCCATTATATAAGTATCGTAACCGCATCCTGAGCCGATATCTATACCCTGCAAGCCTCTAACTATTGATTCGCCAATTACTTCCTGCATATTATTAAAATGCCATTTATTAAGAGGTGAAATATTTTTGCCTTTTTTCCACAAAAATCCATACGCTCTTTCTGTCTTTCTCTCGCTATGCATAACTTTTATCATTTAATAAATTGCAATATAATCTCCTGATGTTGCTGCCAGAGGAAATCCCAATCGATAGAAGAGATGCAGATAATATTTTCACCCTTAAACATATCTAAAACACTTCCTTATAAATTTCAAAAAGTATTCCGGCTCCTTGCAAATCTTACGCCCGACCTTAGATAGAAATTTTACGGGATTGCGAAATATAGAATAAAAATGTAATTTTATTTTTTCCCGCTCCACCAAACTTCTGAGTTCCTCTTTGCTAAAATCCTTGGGAGTCAGAAAAGGTAAGTTCTGCCTTAAAATACTGAAATCTAAATTTTGCGGCAAAAGGTTATTTTCTCTGCAAAAGTTAAAAAGTTCGGTTCCAGGCAGTGGAGTGGCAAAGAAAAAATTAATGTTGCCCACTTTTAATTCTCGGGCAAAGCGCAATGTTTTCTCAATCTGCATCTTAGTTTCAAAAGGGAACCCGACTATAAAGAAAACTGCTATTTCCATTCCCAGTTCCTGAACCGACTCGACTATCTCCTTTGCCTTAGATAAATTAACCGGCTTTTTTATCCGTTTTAATATCACTTCATCGCCTGATTCTACAGCTATACTTATGCTATAACATCCACTTTTCTTCATTAATGATAACAAATCCTTATCCAGGGTACCGATAAATACCCCGTTAGGCAAAGACCAGCCTATATTAAAATTTTTCTCAATTATTCCCTGGAAAACCTTAACCGCGCGCTCTCGGTCCAAAGTTAAATTATCGTCATCGAAAATCAGGCCTTTTACGCCAAATTTAGAAATAAGATATTCGACCTCTTTTAAAACTGCCTCGGGCTTTCTTGCGCGATATTTCCTTCCCCAAATGTTGTGAATAGAACAAAAAATGCACTGATATGGGCAACCTCTTGAGGTTATTATAGGTAAAACCGAGCCGCTTCTCGATAGCCCGCCGTGCGGACGGTTAATTGAAAAATATTTCTTTAAAGGAAATAACTCCCATGCCGGTAAAGGCAAACTATCCAAATTATTTTCAAAATTATTCCTTGCTTTTATTATAATTTCGCCATTTTTGCGATAAGCCAGGCCTTCCAAGTCGGATAAA
>CAZAPE010000082.1:0-2755 GCA_964487065.1 uncultured Planctomycetia bacterium
ATATAGAGCTTAGAATTTATCAGCTCTTGATTACACTGATTACAATCCCCGCCAAAATTAGAAACGGGCAAAGACTACACCGACTTCTAACATTGTTATCGGTGTAATCCTGTTTTTAAATCTGTGCAATCGCTATTTTAAAAGAACAGCTTTAGAAATCGTATTGTATCCCTACGTGAACCGTACCGCAAGAACCGTCTGAAGGCTCTTCGTTACCCACCGGAATACCATAATCTATACGGCCGCGTAAATGTTCATAGAACTCAAACCGAAGCCCTAAACCGGCTCCGACTAAGAATCTGTCTTTCTTCTCTCCTACACGCGGCTTCTTAAGATGCGCTTTTCCAAAATCGATGAAGTAGACAAACTGCATGGCATCCATAAGGGAATTACCCTTCTTATCACGAGGAACTTTGATTTCGCGAGGGAATAAAAATGCCGGCGTTCTAAATTCCAGCGTCGCTATGTAGCCAAAGTCAGCCAGGTAATCATTTTCAGGAAAACCTCTTATCGAATCGGCACCGCCAAAAGCCATCTGCTCTGAATTAACAACCGGATTGTCAACATGCTGGAATCTTAACGAATTGATTAGTAAGGATGAGAACGGTAAACGTGTAACACGGGTTACAGAACCAATATACTTCTGGAAGTCACCACCGGCATCAAGCCTGGATGCGCTTGCATCATCCGAACCCATTGAACCAAGGAAATTATCGATACCGAAACGGAATTCGTTATTGAAATAAGTGCGGCCAAGGGCATCTTTCTCATCAAAGCTGATACCTGCCTTAACCACGCGCAACACATCATGAGATGTTTCCTGCCCCAATATCTTATTGTGAATATCTATTGCATCTAACCCGAGTATTACATTACCTGAAATATTAAGACCTACAGGATCCTGAAAATCTTTGTCAAACAATGGATGAGTAAGATATATACCTGCTGCTGTTGCCGCTCCCTCCGGCTGCAGAACTGTAAACTGGCCGCCGATATCAGTATGGCCGTAAACTCCATAAATACCAAGACGGGTATCATATCTGCTGATAGGGAAATTATAATCGGCGCTTATGGAATAAATATCCCAATCACCGACTCGTGCCTTAATAGAAAGTATATCGTCATAACCAAGAAGGTTATTATGCGCAAAACCTACGCCATATCTGGAGGTCTTTGTCTCTTCAGTGCCACGGTTATTATAATCAAGGTAGAAATGCATCGGGTTATCTTCATCTTCAAGCTTAAAGAGAATATCTGAAGTTCCTTTATCTGCGCCCGGCAATAATACGGCCTTAACTGTTCTATCAGGCTGCTTATTAAGCCGCCTTACATCCTGCTGCAATCTGTCGTAATCAAGTATCTGACCTTCCTCAATCAGGATTTTGCGTTTTATAGACTCTTCTGTATAATACTTTCCGCCTTCTACCTTAACATCACCGACACGGCCTTCTATAATTCTCAATTCAACGCTGCCATTTGCTATTTCCTGGGTCGGCGCATAAGCAAGCGAAGTGATAAAACCCTTGGCGCGATAAAAGGCTGTTATTTCATCGGCGGCCTTCTTTAAATCGCTTAGGCCTATCTCTCTATCTCTATATCTTGAAAGTATCGGCTCAAAGTCTTTTGCCGTAAAGAGATTGACTCCGCTTAAGACAAAATTATTAACAAGCACCTTCTGCTCCGGAGGCGCAAGCGCTGTCTTTACATCCGGAACCATCTCGCCTAATTTATCAAGAGCCTGCTTCTGCCTGCCTATAACCTCATCCTGCTGTTTTACTTTCGATTCCAGCTCATTTACTCTGCTCTGTAACTGATCAAGCCGCTCCATTATAGCCTTGACATCGGTTTCAGCGCTTTGCATACCTTCTTGGGCAAAAACAAGTGTGCTGTTTAGAAAAAATACGCAAAATGTAATCAGAGCTGTCAGGTATCTAGAAATACTTGAGTGATTCTTCATATTATTTATTTTATATCTCCCTGTTCCTGCTTATCTTTCTTCTGTTCTTTTTTTAGAGACTGTTTTTCTATATTTATTTTTCGCGCCGGAATTTTATCATCGATATAAACCCTGGCTCTTTTTTCATCAGGGTAATATGAAAGTATTTTCTCAAATGATTCCTGCGCTTGGGTGAGATTATCTTCATAGTAATAAGATAATGCCTCTTTATAGAGCTTGTTTATCTCTTCTTTATTTGCTTTCTTAGCCGTCCTGTTATCCTTGCGCGCATCTGCCTGGGATTTCTTCTCCTCATAGACCTGCCGTCTTTCTTTTTTAAATTCCTCTCTCTTTAGCGCCTCTTCCTCTGCTTCTATGACTTTAAGAGCCTTTCTCTTGGCTAAGGCAATCTCTTTCTTTACCAACTTATCCTTGGCAATATCATATGCGTGGTTATACAAAGGAAGCGCATCGCGATCTCTGTTTAGGGAACAAAGATAATCGCCATCTTCCATGAGCTCTGTGGCGTTCTTTTCTTTTTTAACAGTAATATAATCACTCTTTGTTGCTGCTATTTCAACTTCCTGCTGAGACTGAATTATAGATGCTCTCTTTGTGCGCTTGGCTTCCCTATTTGCTTTAAGCTTTGCCTGTTTTGCTTCTATCTTTTTAAGCTTTGCATCCCTCTTTGCCTGTAACTTTGCTTCTGTATCGGCACTTCTGCGTGATTTCTCTTCTAACTTAGCCTGCTTTTTTGCATCTACATCTTTACTGCTTACCTTTTCTTTTATTTCGGCTTTCTTAGCTACAATAACCTCT
>CAZAPE010000082.1:2855-7068 GCA_964487065.1 uncultured Planctomycetia bacterium
CCTGCTTCTTTGCATCGGCCTCTGCCTTCTTACGCGCTGCTTCTTCTATCTTTGCCTGTTTCTTTGCTTGGGCTTCAGCTTTCTTTTGAGCAAGCTCTGCTTCTTTTGACTGCTTCTTTGCTTCGATCTCTGCTTTCTTACGCGCAAGCTCTATTTCTTTTACCTTTCTATTCGCCTCAACTTCTGCTTTCTTCTGAGCTAGTTCTATTTCTTTTACCTTTCTATTCGCCTCAACCTCTGCTTTCTTCTGAGCTAGTTCTATTTCTTTTGCTTGTTTCTTTGCTTCGGCTTCGGCTTTCTTACTCGCAAACTCTCTTTCTTTAGCCTGCCTCTTTGCCTCTATATCTGCTTTATTACGTAAACGCTCTATCTCTTGCGCAGTCTCCTCTGCCTCTTTCTCAGCTGCTTTCTGTTTAAGAGCTTCTATATTTTTTATTTGTGCGGGGATTTTTTTCTCAAGGTATGTTTTGGCTTTACTCTGTGTTGAATCTAAAAGTAAGATTTCCTGAAAAACTTTTTTTGCCGCAGACAAATTATCTTCGTAATAAAAAGAAAGCGCTTTCTTGTATAATTCGTTAATCTGTTTTTTCTTCTCAAGACTTGCGCGTCTTTCCTCTTCCAGAAGTATTTTCTGCGCCTTTGCTTTCTCCTGCGAAACAGGCTTGGTTATTTTTATAGCTTCGGCTTTCTCACTGGCACCTGCAATTTGGGAAATAAAAATTATAGATAGGAAACTAACAAGAATTGCTGCTGAGAGGGTAAGTTTTGCTTTTCTCACCTTGATTTTTAGATTGCTTAGCTTAATTTTTTAAAACCCTTTCGTATTTTTAAAAGTTAATACTTTAACAGAATACCTTCCATAAATATTTATGTCAAGAAAAAAACTACTTTTAATTTATCTTTTAAGCATGCCTCAAGTATGAAAATACACCTCTATTATAGAGTTACAATATGTATATATAAGGAAGGTCTTTCTGCTTCATTTTATAAACTTGCTTCCCTTTGATTTTATTTTAAGCACTTTATAAATAACCAACCCGACATGAAGCAAGGCAAAAATAGAGGTTAAAACAGCTGCTGTTAAATGGAGTTTATAATCTAAATCGGCGATTCCAAAAACAACAGTCAGGGTCAAAAATAAAAAGGCAAAGCTTCCAGTCAGCATAATTAATCCCTGAAGGCGAAATATCTTCTTCATATCAATTACGGTATAATTAAGGTCTTATCTGATTTTCCCTGTTTATTGCAGTGGGCTGTAACCAAAAGCACATCTTTGCTCTTAAGCGAAGGAATGATAACCACAGCTTCCTGATATTCTCCGTTACCCTGTTTAAAAAAACGCTGTTTAAGTATCCACTCGCCGTCGACATAGACATTGACATATTTTATGTAATGCTGCGCCGGATTTACCGCATGGTGATAAACCTTTATTTTCACAACTTCATTCATTACCTTTACCTCAATACTGCTTGGTGGATGAGCAAAGGACAATTCAGAAAAGATAAAAGATAAAAGATAAAAGATAAAAAATGAAAAAACAGAGATTAAAAGAACTTTTCCTTTCATTGTCACCTCCTTGTTAAAACAGATTATACCCTGCAATTTAAAGAATTGCGGGCACTTAATCCCGGGAATCCTTAGATTCCTCGGGGCACAGATTCAAAATGACTTAATCGACGAAATCATAATACAATAATATTTTATATCTATAAATAATCAAAACAAGGAAATTTTTTATTTAAATATATCAACATACATACCCCAGATAAGAGCAACCCCTGAGAAAAAGAATATAAAAAAATAATTTATCTTATCCTTTTTTGAACGCAGACGGCAAAGAACAGTGCCGATAACCTCATAGTCATGATTTGAAAGATTTTCTTTATTTAAAACCTTGTTTACTAAATTTGAACTCTCAAGCTCCTTATGCAGGATATTATCACTTTTAAATTTATAAACAAAAAATATAAAAAATCCCACAATACCTACATACCAGAAAGTTTTAGCAAGAACAGGATGCGAATCAAGAACCACATTCACAGCTCTTATAGAAACCGTGGCAACGAGCGCAATAAAGAAAAACAGCCAGGTAAGGGACTTTTCTTTACATTTTTTCATTTTAAAACAGTCATGGCATATAAACTTGCTTGGTTTTGTGCTTTCCATTCTCAATCCTTTAAAGATATTTTTATGTCGGCCGGTAGAATAAGAGTATTATGAATAAGGCATTTATTAACAAAGGTTAAAAAGGCGTCTTTTCTGTCTCTTAACTCCGCATCGGTTAAAATATTGACCCCTATTGAGCTAACCCTTAAAGGCGCCTCTTTTGAAATTACAGATACAAGCGCTATCTCTAAAACATTAAAATCTATTTTTGCGCTACGCAAATATTTTTTGGCATATATACCGACGCAGACGCCAAGAGATGAAAGCAGGAGCTCTATAGGATTGGGGTATACACCCTCTATTCCCTCCTCTTTAGCGTCGAGATAGAATTTATGTCCCGATTCTTTAGTAACCTGGAATTTATCTTTTATAAATTCAATTTTAATATCCATCATTTTTATTCTAACTCATACGCGGGGCAAGAACAAATATTTTTAGTCATTGTTTTCACGGATGCTATATCCGGAATTTTTTATAACATCAAAAACATCTTCTTTTTTAAAATCACCTTTTAGTTGAATACTCTTTTTATCAACATCTACTAAGACTCCGGTGACGCCATTTATTTTTTTTATATCTCTTTCTAATTTCATTTTACACTGCCTGCAATGTATATCGGGAACAAGAAGTTTGATATCATAATTTAGGAGAGCTTTTTTATTTTTAAAGCTGCTGTTTGCTATTAAAAGAGCCAGCAGAGCCGCCGCAGCAACCTTAATAGAATCCGGAAGCATCTTTCCGGCTCCGGTAATAAGAACAGGGTCGCGGGATAGATGGTTCCAGATAAAATTAAAAACCAGACCCATAAGTATTGCAGAAACAATTATCGCAATTAGATAAATATAGAACGCTTTTTTTCCAAATTTTACTCTGACAAAAGAAAGTGTTATAGCGTTAGTCGCAGGGCCGGCAATTAAAAAGACAAGCGCAGCTCCCGGCGAAAAACCTTTAGCTATCAGCGCAACTGCTATCGGAATAGAGCCGGTAGCGCAGACATAAAGAGGAATACTGATCAGGAGCACTATTATAAAATCCATAGGGAATGCAAAATATCTGGTGAATAAATCTTGCGGTATCACAGCAGAGATAAAACCCCCAAAAAGCGTACCTATAATCAACCATTTACCTATATCCTGCGGAAGCTCGTAAAAAGCATACAAAAGGTGCTCTTTAATTTTAAACTGCAATTTCTCTTTTTTATGCCTATGCTCAGAGGCAAAAACAGCTTTCTCATGCCTGCCGCCTGAAAAATAATGCAACCCCCCAACTAAAATACCCGATATTAAAGCTGCCAGCGGCCTGAAGATAGCAAAAAGCGGACCCATAAGCGAATAGGTTGCAAAAATTGAATCAACTCCTGTAGTAGGAGTTGAAATCATAAAAGACAGCACGCTTGATTTATGCGCCCCGTCTTTAGATATTGATGATGCCAGAGGTATTACTCCGCAAGAGCATACCGGAAGCGGAATGCCGAAAATTGTTGCCTTTATTATCGAAAGTAATCCCCCTTTGCCTAAATGCCTTAATATAAAATCCTTACCTATATAAACATGTAATATACCGGCAATAAACATACCTAAAAGCAAATAGGGAGAGACCTCCAACCAAAGACTGACTGATTCCTTTAAAAAATTAACAAACATTTAAGTTTCCTTTTTGTTCGAAGCTCAGCTTCGAACATCTCAAGCTTCTTTACTTTGTTCGGAGCTAAGCTCCGAACATCTCAACCTACCTGTTCCTTTACTTTGTTCGGAGCTAAGCTCCGAACATACCTCTGCGTGACCGGGACACGCAGAGATGATCTCATCAAAAATCCCAAGCGCCTTTTTCAGGCGTAAGCATCTCTTTACCGCAGCAGTTAACTTTTTTGTCTGATTTTTTCTTTTTGTTACAAATCTGGCAGACATATGCTATTTGCTTTGCCTCTTTCTTTACCTTTACCTTTGCCTTTTTTTTCATCTTTACCTCTCCTTCCCGAAGTAGCCAACCTTACCCCGCTTCGTAGGTGGGGCAACGGTGACACAACCACCTTACTTCCACCCCAAGA
>CAZAPE010000083.1:0-7006 GCA_964487065.1 uncultured Planctomycetia bacterium
ATTTTTATTCCCAGTTTTGCGTGCCGAATAACTGTGTTATTGCTATTTCAGGTGATGTAGATTTTGAAAAGGTAAATTCCGATATTAAGAAACTATTTTCATCATGGGACAAGAGCGATCTTCTTATATCGCCGGAGCGTGATTCTTATCCTGATAGAGAGATAAAAGCAAATAAAATAATAGCGCAGAACGAAGTTGTTTTGATGCTTGGATTTATGGTGCCTGAAATCAACTCCGAGATACGTTATCAATTGGATATTGTTCAGGCGCTTGTTTCAGGTCAGGGGTCTGTGTTTTTCAATAAAATAAGAAAAGAGATTGCTGCGGCATATGCTTTAGGTGGGAGTTTATTCCTTGGGCCTGAGCCAGGAGTCATGGTATTTTATGTTGCCACAACTCCGGATAAAAAAGACGAGGTTTTAGATAAAATGAAGTTTCTGCTTGATTTTTTAAAAGAAGGCAACATTACTGATGAGGAGATAAATAATTCCAAGGCGATGCTTAAGACGCAGTACTTTAAGGACATTACCACTAATTCATCATTGGCTTTCCGTATCGCAGTAAACGAGGTTATTGGGTTAGGATATGATGAAATCAAAAGATACCTTGGGGCTATTGAAAAAGTATCCAGAGAAGACATTGTTAAATTTCTAAATGATTATATTGATTTAAATAAAGCAATAATTATAGAGGTAGGAAATTTAAACAATAACTGAGAATCAAAAAACATAAAGCTATATTTTTATAGAAAAAAAATCAAGTATAAGGTAACATAAAACCTATGGAAGAGAATAAAGATATTTGGCAGGTAAATTTCAGTAATTTTATTAATAGTCTTGGTCTTGAATGCCTGGTTTCTCTGGGTAAGATTGAAAATCCGCTTTCAAAAACAAAAGAAGTCAATCAAAAGCAGAGTCGTTATATCATAGATACGCTTGATATGATAAAGGAGAAGACGAAGGGTAATTTAAATGCCGATGAAGAGAAGCTTCTTGAGGATTTGTCGGCCTACCTTAAAATGCTTTTTTTAGAAGAAACAAAGAATAAAAATAAGGGAGAGAAAGATGATAAACCAGGAACTACTTAAAATACTGGCATGCCCGAAATGCAAGGGAGATCTGGAGTTAATTCAAGAAAATGGTATTCTCTGCAAGGCATGCAATCTGCTCTATCCCATTAAAGAGGATATCCCGGTGATGCTTATAGAAGAGGCGCTTCCTTATAAGGATGAAAAAAATGGCTAAAATACTCATAATACATGGTCCCAACCTGGGGCTTCTGGGTGAAAGAAAACCTGAAACATACGGGAAATTTACGCTTCTCCAGATAAATGAGGAATTAGAAGTCTTAGCTAAAAAAGAGAATATTGATATAGATTTTTTTCAATCCGATTCTGAGGGAAATATAGTATCTAAAATAGGCCAGGCAAAGAAGAGGTATAACGTTATTATTATAAATCCTGCGGGGTATACTCATACAAGCGTTGCAATTAGAGATGCCGTTGAGGCATCTGATATTCCTGTAATTGAAGTCCATCTTTCCAATATCTATAAAAGAGAAGAGTTCAGGCAGAAGTCGCTTATTGCGCCTGTTTCTATTGGGCAGATATCAGGGTTTGGAAAAGAAAGCTATATCTTAGCATTTTATGCTGCAGCGCAAATAATAAAGAAAGAATTCCGAGGATAAGATGTCTCAATCCCACCTGCGTGTAAATAAAATAAGAGATGACTTGTGTAATCTGGGGTGCGATTTTTATATTACTGAAAATAAAGAAAATATCTTTTATCTTTTAGGAAAAAACATTGAAGGCCTTTTTCTAATTGCAAAAGATGGGGAAAGGCCCTTTTTTCTTAGCGACAGCCGTTTTTCTGGCGAATTAAAATCTTTAAAAACGCAAGACTGTAAAATTTATATAGTTAAAAAAAGTTTCTCAGAGGAGGTAGTAAAAATAATTAAGAAAAAATCTTTTAAAGCTGTTGTTGCTGTTGACCCCCAGATGGCATTTGGTTTTTTTAGGAAACTAAAAAAATCCCTGCCTAGCGTACGCTTTAAAGAAAAAGATATACTAAAAGAGTTGCGTATGATTAAGGATGCTAAAGAGATAAATTTAATAAGTATTGCACTGGCTATTACAAGAAAAGCTTTAAAAAATCTCAAAAACTCTTTTTTATCAAAGACAGAGAGAGAGATAAAAAACTTGCTTGAGATCGAATTCCTAAAGCTTGGAGCAGAAGAAGAGGCTTTTGGTAGTATAGTGGCAGCATCTTATAACAGCGCATATCCGCATGCAGTTCCGCAAAGCAAAAAAATCAAGAAAAAAGACGGGTTCCTTCTAATCGATTGTGGCGCAAAATATAACGGTTACTGTGCTGACTTGACAGAGATGTTTTTTTGGGATAGAATTCCAAAAGTAATCAAAGAGGCTTATCGGGTAGTAGAAGAAGCAGGAGATTTAGCATTTTCCCTGATATGCGAAGGAGAGAAAATAGAGAATTTCGCGAAAAAGATAGAAGTATTTATAAAAAAGAAAGGTTTTGCTAAAAATATATATCACGGGTTTGGACATGGAATTGGAATTGCAGTTCATGAGAAACCCGTTTTAAATAGGTATAGTAAGGATGTTTTTAAAAGCGGTATGGTGCTTGCTCTTGAACCAGGGCTTTATTTTCCCGGTATCGGGGGAGTTAGGAAGGAGAATGTTATTCTTGTTACAAAGAGCGGAGCGAAAAGATTATAGATGATTCCAGCTAATCAAATTAAGACAGGTATGTTTATAAAGCAAGATTTAAGACTTTGCGCTATTTTAGGTTATTCTCATACAAAACCTGGCAAAGGAGGAGCTTTTTTAAGGATGCGGATTAAAGATATAGTGACTGGACAGGTGCTGGAGAAGACGATTTCTACTGCTGAAAAAGTTGATAATGTTTTTGTAGAGGAGCGAAAACTTAATTATCTTTATCGCGATTCAGCCGGGTTTCATTTCATGGATGAGACAACATACGAGGATATCGAGATGAGCGAGGATAAAGTTTCCGATGTAATGCAGTTTGTTAAAGAGAATGACCCCGTTTATGCCACTGTTTATGAGGGTAAGATTGTATCTCTTTCATCACCTCTTTTTGTGGAATTGAAAATTATCGAAACTGATCCCGGTTTTAAGGGTGATACGGTAAAATCAGGAAGTAAATCCGCAAAACTGGAAACCGGAGTTATTGTTTCAGTTCCACTGTTTATAAATAACGGTGATACTATAAAAATTGATACCAGAACCGGTGAATATGTAGAGAGGGTATAATTATGGACATTCAAAAAATTAAAGAATTGATTGAGTTGATGAAGCAGGAGAATATTGTTGAGGTTGAAATTGAAGAAGGCGGAAAACGTATTAAACTGCGTAAAAATGAGGACGGTATTACCACTAAGGCTGTTCCAATGCCTTATCTTCCTGATTCAGGAGTATCTCAACAACGCGAAGCTGAAGCTGAAAAAGGTTTTGTATATATAAAGTCGCCTATGATAGGTACTTTCTATCAGACTCCGTCGCCTGATGCGCCAGCGTATGTGGATGTTGGCGATGAGATCCAGATTGGTGGAACAGTATGTATTATTGAAGCTATGAAGCTTATGAATGAAATTAAATCCGAGGTGAAGGGTAAGCTTGTCGAAGTCCTGGTAGAGAACGGTGACCCTGTTGATTACGGTCAGGTACTTTTTAAAATAAAGACAATCCAATAGTTAGATGTTTGAAAAAATACTGATAGCTAATAGAGGTGAAATAGCGGTAAGAGTAATACGCGCCTGTAAAGATTTAGGAATAAAGACAGTTGCAGTTTACTCTGAGGCTGACGAGAGTTGTCTCCATGTTAAATTTGCAGATGAAGCGCTCTGCATAGGTCCTGCAGTATCAAAGCTTAGCTATCTAAATATCCCTGCTATTATAAGCGCAGCCGAGATTACCGATGTTGAAGCAATACATCCCGGCTATGGATTTCTTGCTGAAGATTATCATTTTGCTGAAATATGCCAATCCTGTAAAATAAAGTTCATTGGTCCTACGCCTGTAAACTTAAAGTTAATGGGAGATAAGATACAGGCACGTAATACTGCAAAAAGGGTTGGGGTTCCTGTCGTACCCGGTAGCGATGGCCCTGTAAAGACAAAAGAGGAAATTCTTGAGATTGCAAAAAAAATAGGCTACCCGGTTGTAATAAAAGCTGTTGGCGGCGGCGGCGGCAAAGGTATGCGTATATGCCATAATGATATCAGGCTTGTGTCGGCGTTTATTACAGCACAGAGGGAGGCCGAAGAGGCTTTCGGTAACAGCGAATTATATGTGGAAAAGTTTATTTCCAATGCCCGGCATATTGAAATTCAGGTTCTTGCTGATGAGCATGGCAATTCTGTATATTTAGGAGAGAGGGACTGTACAATTCAAAGAAGGTTTCAGAAGCTTATCGAAG
Source organism: uncultured Planctomycetia bacterium (assembly GCA_964487065.1). GTDB lineage: Bacteria > Omnitrophota > Gorgyraeia > Kaelpiales > Kaelpiaceae > CAZAPE01. The sequence goes on from CAZAPE010000083.1 coordinate 4,461, forward strand.
AAAGCCCTTCTCCTGTGATTAGTTCAAAACAGCGCAAGAAACTTGGCGAGACCGCATTAAAACTTGTTCGGGCTATACATTACCGTAATGCAGGCACAGTTGAATTTATACTTGATGAGAATGAGAAGTTTTATTTTCTTGAAATGAATACAAGAATTCAAGTTGAACACCCTGTTACAGAGATGACTACGGGAATAGATTTAATAAAAGAGCAATTTCGCAGCGCTGCGGGAGAAAAATTATCTTTTTCGCAATCCGATATAAAACCTAAAGGATGGGCTATTGAATGCCGTATCAATGCCGAAGATCCTTACAACGGATTCCTGCCTTCGCCGGGCAAGATTGAGCACTTGTATGTTCCTGGAGGTTTTGGCATCAGGTGCGATACCCATATTTATTCCGGGTATAGCATTCCGCCTTACTATGATTCATTAATCGCAAAATTAATAAGTTATGGCAATAACAGAGAAGAGGCTTTGACCGGTTTAAAAAGAGCTTTGGATGAATTTTTAGTTATGCCGCTTAAAACAACGATTCCTTTTTTGAAAGAAATTATATCTGACAGCAGATTCGAGGAAGCCAAATACTATACAGATTTTGTGGAGCAATTTCTGGAAAAAGAAGATAAATAATAGAAATATTGGGAGGTGTAGTATGGAATTAGGAAAAGGAGAATATGGAGCAATAAAAATACATAATGAAGTAATCATAGCTATTGCCCGCAGGGCGGCGCTTGAGATTGAAGGTGTTGAAAAAATAGCCAGTGGGTTTAAAAAGGGTCTTGCATCGGTTTTCGGGCGCAAGAAATTTTCACGCGGTATAACTTTAGAAAAAAACAAAGACAATGATATAAATATTACGGTATCCATAGTAGTTAGGTTCGGCGTTAATATCCCTGAGCTTGTAAACAAAGTTCAGCAGAACGTAAAGAAGATGTTGGAGCAGATTACAGGGATAATTCCTGCCGAAATTAATGTCGAGGTTGAGAAGGTTGCCCAGGAACTTGAAAGTGTTCTGGAAGAGGTTGAATCCAGGGAAAATATAGGGAGGAAAAATGAAGCTAAGAGCTAAAATAGTTCTGTTTGTTTTCGGCGCTATCTATATGATTCTGGGTGTGTTTATGGTTTTATATTCTTTAGGTTTTGTAAATCCGGGAGATTTAAACTTTATAGCTCAAGGTGTAAAAGAATGGATCCCTTTAGATATGCTCACAGGTATTGTAGGAGGAATACTTATTATTCTTGTTATAACTTTATTGAATTTCGTCTGGGCTGGATTTGAAGCGGAAAGAAATATAGCGTTTAGAACAGAGTATGGAGAGGTTCTGGTTTCTCTTTCTGCTATCGAAGATTATATAAGGAAACTAATGCGTGATGAATCTGATATAAAAGATATAAGAACAAAGGTTACTGCCAGAAAGAAAGGCCTTATTGTTCAGCTCAAAGCTGTAATTCTTTCAGAAAGCAATATTCCTCAGGTTACAGAAAAAATACAAAGCCAGATAAAAACAAAGGTGCAGGAGATGTTAGGAATGGAGGAATCAATTATTATTAGAGTATATATTTCAAAGTTAGCCGAAAAAGAGAAAAAAAAACAGAGAAAGGATGCAAAAGAAACAACAGAGGAGCCTATTCCGCCGTACAGGGAGTTTTAATTAGCTACTAAAGGAGGTTGTTTAATGGATAGGATAGGAATTTTGACAGGGGGAGGAGATTGTCCGGGATTGAATCCGGTTATCCGTGCAGTTGTACGCAAGGCATTACAGAACAATTTTGAAATAATAGGCATTAGAAACGGTTGGAAAGGAATGCTCGAAAGAGACTATATGGAATTAAATTTGGATTCCGTATCCGGAATTTTACATAGAGGGGGTACTATTTTACATACATCCCGTACTAATCCATATAAAAAAGAAGAGGATATCAAGGAAGTTGTGGCAAACTTTAAGACTCTTGGGCTTAAAGCGTTGGTTGCTATAGGAGGAGAGGATACTTTAGGTGTTGCGGCCAAGTTATACAGGGATTTTAAACTTCCGGTAGTTGGTATTCCCAAAACGATAGATAATGATATAGCGGGTACAGACTTTACTTTTGGATTTGATACCGCAGTAAATATTGCGATGGAGTGTATCGACAGGTTGCATACAACCGCAGAGAGCCATAACAGGGTGATGGTGGTTGAGGTTATGGGCAGACATGCAGGCTGGATAGCCACTTATTCAGGGCTTGCAGGCGGAGCAGATGCTATTTTAATACCTGAGCGTCCGATAGATATAGAGGAAATCTGCAGTTTAATCAAAAAAAGGCACCAAAGAGGCAAAAGTTTTAGCGTTGTGGTCGTTGCTGAAGGAGCCAAGTTTAAAGAAGGAGCGGATATAGTACAGACAGAAGAGCTTGATGCTTTTGGTCATGTTAAGCTTGGGGGTGTAAGTCAGCTATTAGCAGATATGATTGAGAAAAATACAGGTTATGAAACAAGGGTAACCGTTTTAGGGCATATTCAGAGAGGTGGTTCGCCGACAGCATTCGATAGGGTCCTTGGCACAA
>CAZAPE010000084.1:0-5349 GCA_964487065.1 uncultured Planctomycetia bacterium
CAGTATTGATATCAAAACCGATAAAAGAAATTTCACAGATTGCCCGAGGTATTGCAGAAGGAGATTTTTCTAAAAAAGTTCCGGTTTCAACAAATGATGAAATAAGTGATTTAGCAAAAGCATTTAATTATATGTCAGAGCAGATTAGATTAAGAATTGAGGAGGTTACTTCAAGCAAATTAAGATTAGAAGCTGTGCTTTTAAGTATGTTTGAAGGAGTTATGGTTGTTGATTTAGAGGGAACAATTTTATTAATGAATCAAACTCTTAAAGACTTTTTGCTCATTAGAGAAAATCCTGTGGGCAGGAAGCCTCTTGAGGTAATACGTAATATTGAAATCCAGGAAATTGCAGATAGTACCTTACAAATAAAACAATCAGTTCAGTCCCGCCAGATTACACTTTTACTTCCCCAAGAGAAAATTCTATTAGTGCATGCAACGTCAATTGTCCGGAAAGGAAAAACTGAGGGTGCGGTTTTGGTGTTTCATGATATAACGAACTTAAGGAGACTTGAGAAGATACGTCAGGATTTTGTAGCTAACGTTTCTCATGAATTAAGAACTCCTGTATCAAGCATTAAAGGTTATGCCGAAACATTGCTGGAAGGTGCATTGGAAGATAAAGAAAATTCACGTGATTTTTTGAAAATAATTTATTCTGATTCTGACCGATTAGCTAAATTGATTGATGATCTTTTAGATTTAACCAAAATAGAATCAGAGAAACTTAAAATGGAATTAAAACCATGTGTGATTAGGTCTGTAGTTGAGCGAGTTGTTTCCGGGGTAAATAAACAGGCAAAAGATAACTCGATTACGATTAAAATGGATATTCCTCGCGAGATACCGAATATTTTAGCTGATGAGGTTAGAATTACTCAGGTTTTGTTGAATCTGATAGATAATGCTATCAAATACAATAAAGAAAAAGGTCTTGTTATTATATCAGCTAAAGAGAAAGATGAATTTATTCAGATAGATGTTTCTGATACTGGTGTTGGTATTCCGGAAAAAGATTTACCCCGGCTCTTTGAACGGTTCTATCGTGTAGATAAAGCCCGTTCCCGGGAATTGGGTGGAACAGGCCTTGGGCTTTCAATTGTTAAACATATTATTCAGGAACATCAGGGAGAAATTTCAGTTCAGAGTGTATCGGGACAAGGCTCCACTTTTAGTTTTACCATTCCAAAGGTTTAAAAAGCCTCAGATATTGTAAATTCCTCGATTTAATAATTCACAAAAAATTCACTTGTTCGTAATTTTTTCTTCACATCTATAATCTATACTTTTGTCCAAAGAAAATGAAGATTATTTTTTAGCTAATAATGTTAATCTGTTTTGGCTTGATGGGATTTCTCTATTATTGCTTATGCAAAAAGACTTCAGATGAAATATCGGATATATTGAAAAATGAGAAAAAACAAAAAACGAAAAGGAGGTGATGTAATATGCACAAAATATTATGTCTGTCCAAAGATTTTTTAGCTGCGCATGTTCGTTCTCAGCTTGATACTTTAAAGGATGTATTAAGCAATATTGAGAATTCGGAGAAAATGGACGTTAAAGACGACTATGTTATTGAGTCTTTACAGCGGGTAGAGGCAAATTTACGCAGCTTAAGAAAATTTTTGAGGAATTAAAAAAGCAAGATTCAAGAATGGGAACAACTTTTTTTGTGAAAAACTATAATGGGCTAAAAGAAGGAGGGAGAAATGAGTAGAATAGGTAAACTTTTTTTTATTCTGAGTTGTTTGCTCGGTTCGGTGCTGATATCGACTACAGCGTTTGGAGGTGAAATTGATATTTTAGTAATTAAGTTGGTTGAAAAAGGTATTTTAACACCGGTTGAAGCGCAGATAATCCTGGATGAGACCAAACAGGAAGTTGCTAAAGAAATAGCTCAGGGTAAATCTTATGCGGTTCCTGGATGGGTCCAAAATACCAAACTAAAAGGTGATTTAAGGTTGCGTTATCAGTACGATGATAAGGATAAAGATTCCAGGTCTGGTCGCAACAGGGGAAGAGTAAGATTTAGACTTGGTATGGAATCAAAAATTGTTGATTCCTTTAAAATAGCTGCAGGGTTTGCATCCGGAAGCACAGACCCTCGTTCTACAAACCAGACTTTTCAGGATACTTTCTCAACTAAGGGTATAAACTTAGATTATGCTTATGCCCAATATACTGCAGCACCCTGGTTAACGCTTTTTGGCGGTAAAATGAAAAGGAAATCTATTCTCTGGGAACCTACGGATCTTTTATGGGATGGAGATATAAATCCTGAAGGCGCAGCAATACTGTTATCTAAGGGGATGGATGATGTTGATTTCTTTTTGAATTCAGGATTCTTTGTGCTTGATGAATCAAGCAGTAAATCTAACGAGCCCTGGATGGCATATTTACAGCCTGGGATAAACTGGCAACTTAGCGAATTAACAAACTTAAAAGCAGCTGTTACGGGGTATTTAGTTAATACCAAAGGTTATGATATGGACAACTCTGCCAATACTAATACTTTAACAGGAGCGAATCATAGCTATGATTATGATGCCCTAAGCCCTGCTGTTGAGTTAGGGATAAAAGAGCCTTTTGCGGGGTTAGTTCCTTACTGTGCTCTTTTTGGTGAGTATGTAAATGCTTTTGACCCTAACAGTGACAATGATGGTTATGCTTTAGGTTTTAAGTTCGGAGACAAAAAAGTTAAAAAGCCCGGACAATGGCAGTTCAAGTACGTATATAGACGTCTGGAGAGAGATGCCTGGTTTGATGGTTTTCCTGATTCTGATGCTTATGATGGCGACACCAATGTGAAAGGGCATGAAGCAGCCTTTACGTATGGTTTGAGAAAAAATGTTACTTTAGGCCTTGACTACTACTATATGAAGCCTATAAAAACTTTATCCGGTGTTTCTGATCATAGTCTCGGTTCGGCTAATAACCAGCAGGTTCTGCAGGCTGATTTAGTTTTGAAGTTTTAAGATGTTGCTAAAAATTTACATGAATGTCACATGATTGCCACAAAATGAAGTTAAAATTTAAATTAAAAAAAAGGAGGTAAGATAATGAGGTGCTATTTAAGAGTTTTATTAATTGGAATTAGCTTATTGTTTTTAACTGTCAATGCCCGGGCAGAGATGCTGCAGATAAAAGGTTCAGATACACTGATAAATCTTGTCCAGAGATTGGCCGAGGTTTATATGCAGAGGAATCCCGGAAAGTATATTGCCATTACAGGTGGCGGCTCAGGTACAGGAATTGCCGCTTTGATAAATGGAAAATGCGATATTGCAAATGCATCACGCTTGATGAAGTCTGAAGAGATAACTCAAGCTAACGAAAGAGGAGTTAGTCCTAAAAGAGTGGTGATTGCTATGGATGGTTTAAGTGTTATTACCAATAACCAGAATTCTGTTACTAAACTTACCATAGAGGAGATTGGCAGAATATTTCGCGGTGAAATTACTAACTGGAAGGAAGTCGGTGGAGATAATATGTCTATTGCGCTTTATGGAAGGCAATCTAATTCAGGTACCTTTGTATTTTTTAGAGATGCGGTATTAAAAGGAGATTACTCGCAGAAGATGAGGCGGATGAATGGCAATGCCCAGATAGTAGAGGCAATAAAACAAGATGTTTCCGCTATTGGTTATGTTGGCGTGGGCTATGTTAAGAATGAAGGAGGTTTGAATGTAGTGAAAGTTGCCTCTCGTCCCGGAGCAGATTACGTAAGTCCGCTTAATGCTATTGATGTTAAAACTGGGAAATATCCGATTTCCCGGCCTCTTAATCAATATATAAATGGAAGAGCCGAAGGTGCAATCCATGATTTTATTGCGTTTGAGTTAAGCGAGGAAGGGCAGGAAATAGTCCAGGAGGAAGGATTTTTCCCAATACCTGATGAATATATAAAATTTAATAGTAAAAGCGCTGGAATGTAAAATAGATATAATGGAAGAAAAGGGGCTGTGGTTATGATTAGGTTAAAAGAGAAAGTAATCCATGGTCTCTTTTTCTTTAATGGGGTATTAGTGGTAATAATACTTTTAGGAATATTGACACTTTTGGTCTTTACTTCAATGCCTGCATTTAAAGAAATAAGATTAAGCGAATTTTTATTCAGCACTAATTGGAATCCGACATCTTACGTTAAATCATGTTATGGAATTGTTTCTATGCTGGTAAGCACATTTATGGTTACTTCAGGCGCTCTTTTAATAGCCATACCTTTAGGCATAGGAACAGCAGCATATTTATCCGATGTAGCTACTTCAAGAGTAAGAGAAATTGCCAAGCCTGTTGTTGAAATATTAGCTGGTATTCCCTCAGTAGTGATAGGATTTTTAGGTATTGTTTTAGTAGGGCCTGTTATTGCTAAGATTTTTGGTTTACATAATGGCTTAAATGCAATAAACGGTTCGGTTCTTTTAGCTATAATGGCTTTACCCACAATCATCAGTTTATCTGAAGATGCTCTAAAAAGCGTGCCTAAATCCTATCAAGAGGCTTCTTTAGCATTAGGTGCAACCCATTGGCAGACGCTTATAAGAGTAAAAATACCGGCTGCTCTTTCAGGTATTATTGCTTCTTGCATGCTTGGTATGGGAAGAGCTGTTGGAGAGACAATGACAGTTCTTATGGCAACCGGATGTGCTCCGGCAATGCCGGGAAGCTTTTTAGATTCAGTACGCACAATGACCTCAACTATTGCTATTGAGTTGGGAGAGGTGCCGTATAATACTACTCACTATTATGCTCTTTTCGCTATTGGATTGGTACTTTTTATAATTACATTTATTATAAATATGGCATCGGATATTATTCTGCATAAATACCAAAAAATAGCAAAATGAACATTAAACGTTTAAAGGAAATTCTGGGATTTGGTTTATTAAGGATATCTGTGGGAATTGTAATTTTGATTTTGGTAGTCATTCTCTATGATATTATCAGCAAGGGAATGGGCAAAATAAACTGGGAATTTCTTACCTCGATGCCCAGAAAAGGTATGACCGAGGGTGGAATTTTCCCTGCTATCGTGGGTACGATTATAGTAACTGTTATTACTGCTGTATTATCCATACCCTTAGGTATGGGATGTGCTGTATATTTAAACGAATATGCAGGTGATAACAAAATAACAAGACTTATTCGAATAGCTATCAGAAACTTATCAGGTGTGCCTTCGATTGTTTATGGTCTGTTTGGGGTTGTGTTATTTGTTCAATTGATGCATTTAGGTACATGTGTTTTATCAGCAGGGTTGACTTTGGGGCTTATGACGCTTCCCTGGACAATCACTGCAAGTGAAGAAGCATTAAAAAGTGTGCCAAATTCATACCGAGAGGGT
>CAZAPE010000084.1:5359-6753 GCA_964487065.1 uncultured Planctomycetia bacterium
GGTGCCAGAAAATGGCAGGCTATCAAGACAAATGTATTACCTTATGCGGTTGGCGGTATGCTTACAGGAACTATTTTAGGTCTAGCGCGTGCTGCAGGGGAGACAGCGCCGATTCTATTTACCGGGGCAGCTTTTTTCCTTCCTCATTTGCCGAAATCTTTATTCAGTCAATTCATGGCTTTACCGTATCATTTATATATAATGTCTACTCAGCATCATGCAATAACAAAGGTTAGGCCAATTGCTTATGGAACTGCTTTGATATTAATAGTTTTGGTTTTTGCAATGAATCTATTTGCTATAATTTTAAGATATCGCTTAAGAAAACTTAAAAGGGAATAATTATGGAAGATGTAAAGATAAAATCAGATAAATTCAGTTTTTACTATGATGGACTGAAAGCCTTGAAGGAGATATCAATAGATATCAAGAGAAATCAGGTTACAGGTATAATCGGGCCTTCAGGGTGTGGAAAGTCGACTTTTTTACGCAGCATTAATCGTATGAATGATGTTATCTCAGGAACAAGAGCCGAAGGTAAAATTTTGATAGATGGTAAGAGTATCTATCAGTCGGATATTGATGTTGTGGAAATAAGAAGAAAGGTTGGCATGGTTTTTCAAAAATCCAATCCCTTTCCTAAATCTATATTTGATAACGTTGCTTATGGGTTAAGGATAAATGGAATAAAAAATAAAAGTTATATCGCCCAGAAAGTTGAAAAAAGTCTTAAAGACGCTGCTTTATGGAATGAGGTAGAAGATAGATTAAATAAGAATGCCTTTGAGTTATCCGGTGGACAACAACAGAGATTATGCATTGCCAGAGCATTGGCTGTAGAACCAGAAGTTTTACTTATGGATGAGCCAGCATCAGCTCTAGACCCAACAGCAACATTAAAGATAGAAGAGCTTATTCAGGAGTTAAAAAAGAATTATACTATAGTTATTGTTACGCACAATATGCAGCAAGCGGCACGGATTTCTGATTTCACGGCTTTCTTTATGCTTGGGGAGTTGATAGAATATGATATTACAAGCAAGATGTTTACTAAACCGTCTCAAAAAATCACAGAGGATTATATAACAGGAAGATTTGGATAATTCGCACTTATCCCGAAGTTTCGGGATGTGCTCATTTAAAAGAGGTGTGATAATGGAAAGACACTTTGATGAAGAATTGAAGAAATTAAATACTGAGTTGTTAAAAATGGCAGCTTTGACAGAAGAAGCAATTTATAAATCAATAGAAGCTTTGAAAAATCAGAATAGGAAATTAGCTCAAACTGTAATTGATGAAGATTGCAAAATTGATGGGTTAGAACTTGTTATAGAAGAAAGAGTTGTTAATCTTTTGGCGCTTCGGCAGCCTATGGCTAGAGACCTTAGGTTTAT
>CAZAPE010000085.1:0-6703 GCA_964487065.1 uncultured Planctomycetia bacterium
ATATTTCAACCCAGCGGCCAAAGCAAATTCTTTCAATCAGTCCGCGATGGTATTTTCTCCTTGCTGTATATAAAAGCAAAGCAGCTGGTAATATCAGGAAATAAAACAGGTCCAGGAAAATCCTAAACTTAAGCCCGGGGATGACTTTTCTCATATATCTTTTTTAATCCTTCCAGAGTCATATGGGTATAGATCTGCGTGGTTGACAGGCTTGCATGCCCAAGCAGCTCCTGCACGCTTCTTAAATCAGCTCCTCGGTCAAGCAGATGCGTTGCAAAGCTGTGCCTCAAAGTATGCGGAGATATGCTTATAGCTATCCCGGCACGTAAAGCATCTCTTTTTATAATCCTGCCAACACTCCTCTCTGTTATTCTCTGTCCCGCTTTGTTTAAAAAAAGCGCTGTTTTCGCTTTCTCCTGACGGAGTTTCCTCTTTTCTATATATGCCATGATTGCTTTAAGCGCCTTGTCCCCTATAGGTAAAATCCTCTCTTTTTTGCCCTTACCATACACCTTAAGAACTCCGGAAACAAAATCTACATCCCCAAGATTTAAATTTACCGCTTCGCTGACACGTATACCGGTAGAATAAATAGTCTCAATAATAGCTAAGTTTCTTAATGCAAAATAATCCTTCTCTCCTTCCCTATCAAGCAGTAGAACAATGTCGTTGTAAGAAAGAAATTTCGGTAACGGTTTATCAAGTTTCACTCCGCCTATAGTTAGAGTAGGGTTTTTCTTTATGTACCCCTCCCTTAGAAGAAATTTGTAAAAACTTCTCAGGCAGGAGAGCCTCCTTGAAATAGTTCTCTTCGAATCCCCCCGCGTCCTTAAATATGCAATGAAACGCCTTAGATCAAGATGGGTAACCTCTTTAGTTTTTTTTTCTCCCAGAAACTCCTTAAAGAGAAACAAGTCTTCTTTATAACTTTTTATCGTATAATAAGAGACCTCCTTTTCTACTTCTAAATATCGAAAAAATTTATCCTCTTCTGTTTGCATCATAATTTTATTAAGGCAATCTGCTGGAGGTAAAGCTGCATTTGGGATAATTGCTGCAACCGTAAAAACTTCTTCCTTTCTTATTCTTCTTTTTTACAAGCTCTCCGCCACAATCCGGCTGGGTACATTTTACTCCGGTTGAGATAGACTTGGAATTTTTGCAGACAGGATAAGCTGCGCAGCCTAAAAACCTTCCGTTTCTTCCCCATTTTACAAGCATCTTCTCTCCGCAGAGTTCGCAAACCTCTCCGCTCTCCTGCATCTCTAATTTAATGTCGCGCATCTTCTCTTTAGCCTCTTCTAAGCTCAAAGAAAATGGCTCATAGAATTCCTTAACAATATCAAACCACCTTAAGGCTCCGCCCTCAACCTTATCAAGCTCCTCTTCTACCTGGGCAGTAAACCCTAAATCCAGAATATTGGGGAAATACTCTACCAGCAAATCAACAACCAAAAACCCAAGCTCACAAGGCACTAACTGCCCGCTTCTTCGAGAAGCATATTCTCTGACAACCAGGGTTCTAATAGTAGGAGCATACGTGCTCGGCCTACCAATACCTTTTTCCTCCATAATCTTAACTAAAGAAGCGTCTGTATAACGCGCAGGCGGCTTTGTGAAATGCTGCGAAGGGATTATATTGATTAATTTAAGCTCTTCATCCGGTGTAACATCGGGAAGGAATTTTTCTTCTTCTTGAACAAAGAGAACCAAGAATCCTGGAAATATCAATTTTCTGCCATTGGCTCTTAAAAGAAACTCGCCTGCCTTCACATCAATAACGCGGGCAAGATATCTGGCCGCAGGCATCTGAGAAGCAAGCGTCCGCTTCCAAATCAATTCGTATAATTTGTATTGATCCTCGTTAAGATAGGTTTTTATTTTTTCAGGTGTTCTGTGTATTAAAGTTACCCTCACAGATTCGTGCGCCTCTTGAGATCTCTTTCTGCTTTTATATACAGGCGCCGCGCCAGGCAAATATTCAGGCCCGTAGTTTTCCAAAATATAAAAGCGCATCTTCTCCTGTGCGCTTTGAGCTATCCTGACAGAATCGGTGCGCATATAGGTAATAAGTCCTACTCTTCCTTCTTCGCCAACATCAATTCCTTCATAAAGCTGTTGGGCTATAAGCATGGTTTTGCTGGCCGAGAATCTAAGTTTGTTAAATGCCTCCTGCTGCAATGTGCTGGTTATAAATGGCGCCAGCGGGCTTTGTTTTCTCTCCCTCTCATCTATTCTATGTACGAAAAATTTGTTTGTTTTTATTACTTCTACTATTTTTTTTACTTTATCCTCATTGTCCAGTTCGGGCTTAGCGCCATTTATCTTTATAAGTTTTGCCTGAATCTGTGCATTAGCAGCATCGATCTTGGTCAAGTCAACATCAACTTCCCAGTACTCCTGGGGCTTAAAAGCCTGTATTTCTCTTTCGCGATCCACTAATAAACGTAATGCTACGGTCTGAACTCTCCCGGCGCTTAATCTTTTTCCTACCTTTTTCCAGAGTAAAGGGCTTAAGCTATATCCTACAATTCTATCCAAAACACGCCGTGCTTGCTGCGCATTTACTTTATTTATATCTACCTGCTGCGGATTCTGAAAAGCCTCTTCTATTGACTCTTTAGTGATTTCATTAAAGGAAACTCTGTACGTTTTCTTCCCCTCGCCTAATAAATTTTCAAGATGCCAACTTATCGCTTCACCTTCACGGTCAGGGTCGGAGGCAAGATATAGAAAATCTTTACCCTTGATATCTTTCTTAAGCGCGCTAACTATCTTTCTTTTAGCTGCGATTACCACATAGCGGGGATTAAAATTATCTTCGATATCTATGCCCATAGCCCCTTTGGGCAGATCCCTGACATGCCCCATACAAGAGCGTACCATAAAACTCTTATCTAAATACTTTTCTATCGTCTTTGCTTTTGCCGGAGATTCTACGATAACCAAGCTTTTTTTGCTTTTCATATTATAGAATAGTTCCCTCCGGGGGTGCTTTTAATCATCCCCTTTACCTGTAAAGTTAACAAAATCTCGTTTAGCTCTCCTAATCCCAGCTTTGTTTTTACCACAAGTTGGTCAATATTCCAAATGCCTTCTTTTATGCTTTCTAAAACCTTTTTCTCATTAATGCCAACATTATCTGCTTTTAAAGGCAGCTTATCTACCTTTATATCATATTCTTCTAAAATATCAGCTACTGATTCAACCAGCTTTGCGCCCTGTTTAATCAGATAATTAGTGCCTGATGAAGTAGGGCTATTCACCCCGCCAGGTATAGCATACACATCGCGATTTTGCTCTAATGCTGAATCCGCTGTAATTAATGCTCCCGACCTCCTTGCCGCCTCAACAACAAGGACACCGTAAGATAATCCTGATACGACCCTATTGCGGCGCGGAAAATTTTCTCTGCGCGGAGACATATGCAGAGGATATTCGGATATTAAAAGCCCTTTTTTAACAATATTTTCTGCTAATTTCTTATTTTCGGGAGGATACATAACCAGAAGCCCCGAGCCTAGAACCGCAATGGTCCTGCCGTCTGCATTTAAAGCCCCCTGGTGAGCTGCGCTGTCTATACCGCGGGCTAACCCTGAAACAACAGTAATTCCGCGGGCAGCGAGTTGATAGCCGAATTTCTGCGCTACCGTCAGACCATAAAATGAGGCTCTCCGGGAGCCCACAATAGCAAAATTAAAATCAAAGGCTTTAATATCGCCGCGGTAATAAAGAACTATAGGAGGATCCGGGATATGCTTTAAGAGCTGGGGATATTCAGGATCATCCTGAATAAGAAACCTTATCTTTTCTTTTTCACATAAGCTTATTTCTATTTTTAAGTCATCCCAGGAAAACTCTTTAATCCTCCTTATTAACTCATTACCGATGCCAAGGACAGACTTAAGCCGGACCCCGGATGCAGAAAACACCCCTTCTGCGCTCTTGAAATGCCCAAGAAGCTTTCCGATCCGCAAAGGACCAAAACCATCAATCATATTTAAAGCTAAAAGATATTCTCTCTCTTTCATCGTTTAAAAAATATAGCAATTATTGGGATTCAAGTCAAATTAATGCATTTTTGCAATAAGCATCTCTTTTTGCTTATCTAACTCAACAGCCTTTAGGAGCCTGAATTTGTTCTTCAAATTTTCATGGCACCTGTATGCTATCCTGATATAGTTTTCGCTGTAACCAATCCAGAGACCATTAAGCTCTCTTTCAAAAAGAACTTTAAAATCCCCACCGATATGGCCGCTAAGTTTTGAAAGAACAAGCTTATGGCATAAAGCCTGTAAAGTTTTCCTTCTTTCGCTAATAAGAGAGCCTTTAGCCTCTTTCTTAAAATCAAAAGCCGATGTTTTAGGCCGCGGGCTAAAAGTAAATATATGCGTTTTTATAGGAATAAGCGAGGACAAAAAATCCTCTGTCTTCTGAAAATCCCGGGCATCTTCATTCGGAAAACCAACCATGACATCCGTAGAAAATTCAAAATTCGGCTTCTCCTTGAGCTTCATAACCACATCTTTATAAAAATCAACGCTGTATTTTCTATTCATAGCTTTTAGCACTCTATCAGACCCGCTCTGCAAGGGAATATGAAGATGCGGCACTATCTTCCCGGACTTATTAAAGTAAGCGATAAAATCCGTATTTATATCCTGCGGCTCGATAGAGCTTAAGCGCAGCCTAAAATCAAAATCAAGTTTTTCAATTCCATGAAGCAATTCTACTATAGTTAAGCCTATATCTTTACCGAAACTACCCATACAGATACCACATAATACTATCTCTTTAAATCCATTCTCCAATAAGCCTTTCACCTCAGCGATAACTTCCAACGGATTTCTGGATATAGCCCGGCCCCTTGCTATCCAAACACAGCAATAACTGCAGCGATTGTCACAGCCATCCTGAATTTTTACAAATGCCCTGGTATTGGATTTAAAAAAGCTTACTTTAGTTAAAGGGTTTTCCTTTATATAAGAAAGAGAAGCAGCAATTTCTTGCTTTTGGCTATTTTTAAAATATTTAAAGATAGGAAAACCTGCTAACTCTTCAGGGTATAAATCTAAAACACAGCCTGCAGCTATAATCTTTGCTTTAGGGTGTTCGCCAATGATAAGGCGGATAAATCTCTTTAACTCTTGGACACTTTTTTCTGTAACAGCACAGCTGTTTACAACAACATAGTCGCAATCCCTGGCTTTTGATGTCTCAAGAAGTCCTCTTTTTAGTAGATTCTCTCTTATCAGCTGTGACTCATACTGGTTTAATTTGCAGCCGTATGTCTTCAGGTAAAAATTGTCCATAATTATTACTTTAAAATTAAATATAAAATATCAAATATTAAAAACACAAATTAAAAAGTAAAAACTATTCTTTGTGATTTTCGGTTTATAAATTTCTATATCTTTAATATGTATTTTTTATCTTTGATATTTAAAAAGGCTTACCGCAACGATAGCAGCTGTCTCAGAACGCAATCTGTTTTCACCTAAACTTAAAGGCTTAAACCCGGCCGCAACGGCTTTTAAAATCTCGACTTTGGTAAAATCTCCTTCAGGGCCAACCATTAAAATAAAGCTTTTCTCTTCTTTTGGTTCTCTTAAAACCTCTCCGGATTGCGTAAGAATATATTTTGCACAACCTAAGTCAGCAAATTTTAATATAAAGTCTTGAAAATCAATTGGATAGGATATTTCCGGCATCCAGGCATTTCCCGATTGTTTCAGCGTTTGAATAAGAATTTTTTTAAAACGTTCGATTTTAAAATCCTTGCTGTTTTTAATTAGACTGTTTTTTGTTATAAGTGGTATAACCTCTGTGACCCCCAGCTCTGTAACTTTCTCAAGAAGCAATTCAAACCTTTCTCTTTTCAGGAGAGATTGCAGCAGAATAATCTTGGTTTTTGATTGCTTGACATTAGTAACGGCAATAACAGTAAGATCAGCATAGTTTTTATTTATCCGTTTAATTTCAGCCTCTAAAACACAGCCCTTCCCGTTTAATAAATAAACAATATCTGAGGACTTTAGCCTTAAAACCTTATTAAGGTGATAAAACTCTCCATTCTTTAATGTTAAAGATTTTTCTTCCCCCTTTAAATCCGGAAGATAAAAGTAGTGCTTTTCCATAATGTTTTTATAATACCATCTTTAGTTGAATTTGTAACTTGATACTTATATTAGGATTTTTTAGAGGCAATTATTTCTGGGATATAATTGTGGAGGTGAAGGGATTCGAACCCTCGGCCTTCTCATTGCGAACGAGACGCTCTCCCAGCTGAGCTACACCCCCGTTATAATATAACTCATTTGATTCGTTATATTATTTTAGTTAACTATAGTAAAATACTACCACTTACAAAATAAATTGACTATACAAATAACACAAACCTCCTATACCCCCGGAAGTGTCCAGAATCCTACTATGCTAAGGTTTCGAAGACAAGGAAAACGGAATAGGAAAACCTGATTTTGTCCTGATAGTATGGAAATTTAAGAGGAGGGCTGTAAAGAAACTCTGTCTATCTCTATATACTCATCCATAGTAGGAAAGCGATTCAGTTCTATATGATCAATATCTAATTCACCTAAAATCTCATTATATTTACTTAATAATTTTGTAAATTCTTTATATTCTTCTGCTGTAAACGGATCGACTATATAACCTAATGTTATATGACCAGTAAGATCTCGGT
>CAZAPE010000086.1:0-6686 GCA_964487065.1 uncultured Planctomycetia bacterium
ATCCCTATTTCAGGAGGTAAATCTTTAATTACTTCTGAAACCCTTTGCAAAAAGGTTTTTTCTAAAGTTACATCGCAATCCAAACTAAGAATCCACTCTCCGCGAGAGGCTTCAATAGCTTGATTTCTTGCCCTGCAGGCGCCAAAATTCTTTGGATTTTCGATTAAGTTAACTTCGGGATAGTCTCTTTTAACTAAAGCAACGGTACCGTCTTTTGAGCTATTATCTACAATAATAGCCTCAAAATCTTTGTAATCCTGGTAAAATAGAGAATCTAAGCAGGGTTTGATATATTTTATGCTATTGAAGGTTAAAATTATTATTGAGAGCAAGTCTTATCCTTTCTAAATCTCTATTGCTCAACTCTTGCGTCTTTACAACACACTTATAATTACCATCATAGTCTGCCCAATGTTCCGAAAGCAGCCTTCCTTTATCCTTGATATATTCAAAATATTCGGTTCCAGGGAATGGAGTGGCAAAAGAAAACTGCAATGAATCCGGCTGGGTATCTTGAATAAATCTAATCGTTTTTTGAATGGTTTGCTTTGTTTCTCCGGGAAGACCCAGACAAAAAGTCAGATGCACCTTTATACCTAATTTTTTAGTAGACTTAATTATCTGACGGATTTTACTTAAATCCATATTCTTTTTACAAAGATTTAATATATTCTGGTCTGCCGACTCAATGCCATATTTAATAGCGCATAACCCGGCACAAGACATAGACTTCAAAAGGGTCTCATCCATAAGGTCAGCCCTTGCCATAGCTGCCCAAGGGATTTCAATCTTTTTCTTTATTATTTCATTACAAATAGCTAAAACATGCTCTCTGTCAATGTTAAATACATCATCGTCAAAATAGACTGCCTTAAAATTAAATCGCCTAATCAAACATTCCATCTCTTCTACGACAGCTAAAGGGCTTCTTTTGCGGTGTTTATGCTCTCTATACATTGTTTGCGGCCAAAGGCAATAGCTGCAATGAAACGGACATCCCCGAGTTGTCCACATCTGCACATTAGGAGAAGGCAGGCTTGCAAAACCATCGTTATATTTATAAATGGGTACGTCTTCTCTCTCCGGCCAAGGCAAGCTGTCCAGGTTGTCAATAGAGGACCTTTCGTTATTAATCCTAACTTCCTCACCCCTGCGATAGGCTAAACCTAATATCGATTCTAAATCCAAACTGTTTTCTAAACAATTAACTAAATCTAATAGAGTATATTCGTATTCTCCGACTAGTATATAATCGATAAAGTCGTATTCTTCGAGACTCTCCTTAGAGAATACACTTGCATGAGGGCCACATATTGCTGTCCGGCAATTGGTCAAATCATTATAAATTTTATGAATAATCCTTAAATCGTTTTTAAATGACGGGGTTGAGGTTTCTACAACGATAAGTTGCGGTTTATAGGACTTAATCTTTTTAATAAGACTTTCTTCTTCAATCCCTTCAGCAATAGCGTCAATTAATTTAACAATTTTGCCTTCTTTTTTCAGAAGCGAAGCAGCATAGGCAAGAAAAAAAGGAAAAGGAATATAATGGATTAGACCGTCTTTCTCCGGTAAAGAAGTAAATGGCCATCGTGAACCAGCCCTTATACCTAAACGCCGGTTCTGTCTCCATGGAAGATTTAATAACGCTACACGCATCATTTCTTAAGGTCTAAATGCCTTTCGATTTGTTCAAAAAAGGCTTTTATCTGATAAATGTGTTGGTTTATATCCTTTAAATCGCAATTTATTTGTTCGCAGTTGTTAGAAATAGATAGCAGCTGTGTTCCTAAGTCTTGATTGAGGGTTTGCAGCCGTGTTCCTAAGTCTTGATTGAGGTCGAAAAAGCCGCGTTTTAAAACCTCTCTTATTTCTCTGGCATCTTGGGAACGTATTCTATGAAAATCGTTTATGAGAAAAGCTTTCAAATCAAAAAGCATCTGTCCAATATCACCAAGCATTCTAATCGCTGCAGCTAACAGCAGGCCGCCCAACAATATTGAAAGGCCGCCTATTAGTGAACGGGCTTCACCAAATTTGAAAATGATTAAATAGCCGCTTATGGAAATTGCAGAAATAGCAATTAGCCAGGAAAAAACCAATAAAGCAATTGTTGTCGGCGTTTTGTCTATCTTCATCTCCTCCTCCTGTTATTTATCTGTGTTTTTCGCAGAAATCTCAATCATTTTAATTATCCCGGGATATGTAAATACCAGACTATTTAGCCATTTCCGGAAATTAAAAGATAAATCTTTTAGAAAAGAGCTGCTAAGATTGGGGTGTCTCTTTTTGCAAAATTGGTTCCAGTCCGGATGTAATTCAACCAGATTTAATATTTTATCTAAAAAATATGTATTATTTATCTCCGGATAAATAGAGAGTATCAGGTGTTTATATAATGTCCTTTTGAATTTCTCACTCTTAAACCTGTCCTGGATTATTTTGCCCAAGATTAAATTCAAAGCAAAAAAGTTCTGCAAAAAAAGGCTTACCTTTGGTATTAAGGTAGAGAAATTATTCTTTTTAGAATCAAAATGGTAAAAAAATGTTAAATCTAACAAAGAAAGCCAGGCGGGTAAAATAGGACAGTTTAAATATTCTTGATTCTTTTGAAAAGTGAAATACCCGAAGTCTTTTAAAGAGTGATGCAGAGATAATATAAAGTCCAGATAAAGTAATTGATGTCTTCCGGAGTCGATATCTTCTCCTATATAGCGATTCGCTAAGCCAATGTTATCTTTCAACTTGCGAGTAAGACTTTTTGGATTAGAATAATATTTCTTTTTTATATAATAGCTTAAATTCCATCTCCAATAATTATTTAGCAGTGAATAAATACTATCGCGTTTTAAATGATGCACTATTGCGTCAGATTCATAGGCCAAGGTATATCCTTTTTTCTTAAGACGGTTGGATATATCGACATCTTCGTAGTTATTCTTAAAATCTTCATTATAGAGTCCCACCTTTACCAAAGCCTGGCGGCGAAATACTGTATTTGAACCAAATAAAAAATTAGGCGCCTTTTCTTCCTTTTCCCAATGTTGCTTCATATGCACCGAGCGCCAAACATCGAAGACTGTCGAAGAAACCTCTAAGAGCTTTCCCCCTGCTCCTGCCGCCTTTGCCGAATCAAGCCTCTGCATCAATTTTCTAAGCCAATCGGGCTCTGGAACACAATCTGCATCTAAAGAAGCAATAAATTCCGCATTTATATTTTTTATCGCCGTATTCCTGGCTGCGGCCAAGCCCCTATTGTCCTTGTGCTTTATAATCTTTACGGGATAGCGGGAAGCGATCTCAGCAGTTCCGTCGGTTGAGGCATCATCAACAATAATGACTTCATCAGCAGCTACTTTTTGATTAAAGACTGCTTCAAGAACATTCGCTATATAGTTTTTTGCGTTAAAACACGGAATATAGAGACTGATCTTCATAATTTTAATTCTTTTTTAATAGCTTTTTCCAATAAACGAATTTTTTCTAAGGCTTTATCAATATTATTGTCGATGTTTATATTCCTGGCAGCAGCTCTTCTTTTCCGGGCATTCTTAAGCACCCTGTTAAATATATTTCTAAGCGGGCCGTGATAAGATTTATAGAACCTATACCTCGATTCTATCTGATTAGCGGTATTCCGCAAACGGTAAATAAACTTAGTAATTAATCTCTTCCAAGGAGTTATTCTGATTTTGTTAAGCTTAAAAAGTATGCGGTGAGTCTTTCCGTCCCGGCCAAATACTTCATCATAACAACTCATCATACAGCCAGGGCAGCCTTCTTTAGCTATCGATTCCCTTATCTGATTATGCCTTGGTGAATCCCATAGCTCCCGCAGGCTGTCTTTTTGTACATTTCCTATTTGTTTTTGGGCATCGCCAATAGCCCAACAAGGAAAAATTTCGCCTGTTACATTTATTGAGCAAGAGCTCCAAAGAGCACTGCAGCTATCATGCGGAATAATGCTTTTTCCGCTTAAATAGGATGGAATTGCCCTCAGGTAGCTTGCCGGATTTGTGGAAATACCGCAGCGGTTAGTGAACTCAATCAGCTCTTCGGCTATTCCCTGCAATTTCTTCTTATCTTCTCTGTCGATAAAAAAGCTTCCTTCTTTTTTTTTGTCTTCTACAAAGATTTTGCTAAAAGGCTGAAATCTTATAGTAGTAGCGCCATATTTAGCTGCCAGTTTTACAATATAAGGCAATTCCACATAGTTATATCGAGATACTACGGTGGCTATGGTGGATTCAATTCCGCATTTCTTTAGATTCTCCAAAGCAGAAACAGCCCGGTCAAAGGTGTTTTCTCCTCTTAAATAGTCGTGGGTTTCTTTCAGGCCTTCTACGGAGATATTAACAACATCTACTTTCAAATAAGCAAGCCTGGAAGCAACATCCTTATCAATAAGGCAGCCATTGGAGGTAAGACAAACTTTCATTCGGTTATTTTTTACAAAAGATACCAAATCAAATATGTCTTCTCTCAACAAAGGCTCTCCCCCGCTAAACACTATAGTTTCCGCTCCGATAAAAGAGGCATCCTTGATAACCCGCTTCCAATGGGCAGCCGTTAATTCTTCTTTTTTTTCATAAGGGATATCACACATTTTGCATTTTAAATTACAACGATTGGTTATTGATATAATAACTTCCTTTAACTTAGGCATTTTTGAGATTTACTATCCTGCTTTTGTAATCGTCTAATATCTTCAGCGCTTTCTTTAAAAGCCGATTTTTGTCTTTACGGTCTTTTATGCCGCCAATAAACCTGCTTAGAATTTCCGGCAAGGAATCGGATTCAGGATGCGCCCAGCAGGTCTGCAAGCAGGGCTTCTCACATACCTTCATTAACCTTCTTGCCTGAACAGCCTGCTGAGCAGTTAAGCACTCTTCCAATTTCATCCTTCCAATATTACCAAAAGCAGAACCGCAGCTTCTTACTTCTCCGTCGGGCCCGATGTTTACAAATACAAAAGGATTGCATTTCCAGCTTTCCCTGCTTAGGCTTGTATCGAAATATTTAAGCCAGAGATAGGGATTATGCAGGAAGGCTACTAATCCATTGCTTGACTGATACTCCATAATCTTATCGATCTGTTCTCTTAATATTTCCAAGTCATTTTTTCTTATCCAAAAAGGGGCGCTTGATGATGTATTTTGCATATCATCCTGGGTAACAATTACCGGATGGTACACAAGGCATTCTACCCCTAAATTTTTGGTTAAAGCGATAATGTCAAACAACTCTCTCACGTTTTCCTTCATTATAGTTGTCCAGACCGATATCTGAGGCCCGGAACCTAATTCTCTCTTTGCCATTACAAGATTTTCAACAGCATTTATAGCTTTCTTGAAGCCTCCTTTTTGCCTTACAGAATCGTGAGTCTTCTCCTGCGCCCCATCCAAGGAAATAGCAATATTCTGCAACCCGGAGGAAATAATTCTGCCGGCTAAAGCCTTGTCAATCAATGAACCGTTGGAAACCGCTTCTATCTTCAGGCCTTTTCCCGTAGAATAGTTAAATATTTCGAATATATCCTCTCTTAAAAACGGCTCACCGCCTGTAAATGTAAGTACACAGTCCCATTCCCAACTGGAAATTTCATCTAAAGCCCTTTTTGCCGTCTGAATGGGCAATTCATAACCTTTAAGTATCTTCACCACTGCACACATCTGACAACTGTAGGTGCACTTATGGCTTAAGCTGATATATATCCAGTGGGGCCGGGCAAAAAGATGCCCGGTGATTTCGGAAAAATGGTACGCTAAGTTTGTTTCAAATTCTTTGAGATAATCTGTCATTTAATCAATTCCCTTCCTGCACCCCCGCCCCTTTCTCTTTAATTCCCTTATTTGCATCCGGCCCCACTTTACCAGAAGCCCGCTTAGATCTTTTAAAATATTCGAAGGCGAATATGTACAGTCTTGAAGGCAATGCTCTTTACATTTTCTTGTTTTCCACCTGACCTTCATAGCCTCTTTGGAAAACCAGCATCGCTGCAAATCATTTTTATTTAAATCACCGTATATACCCATGCAGCTCCATAATTTCCCGTCGCTACTAATCACTATCCTTTTAATTGCCTCATAACAACCAAACGCAGTCGGCAATCTCTCGCCTTGAAAATAATAAGGAATAGCCCGCAAGACATCTCTGCTTGTGCAAATACAAATGTCCCTCAAGTTCTCTTTTAAATCTACTACTTTGCTTAAAATGCTGCCCAGCCTTACAATGTCCTTTTGCGCCAGCCAAAGGATGTTTCTCTTTTTCTCATACATCTTTGTATTATTAAAAAGGATTGGCTGGAAAAGTACAATATTACATTTTTTGTTCCGTGCAAATTCAATCATAGGTAGTATATCGTTTATATTTCTGTTCATAATGGTAAAATTTATCCCGATAGTAGGAAAAGGTGCGCTATATTTATTTTTGTAATAATTGAATTTGTCGATATTATCTTCGGATTTTTCGAAAACTCCTCTTTCTCTAATATAATCATTTGTATCTTTCAGGCCGTCTAACGAAAATGTAATATGATTAGTCCTGATTTTAATCAATTTTTCGATAAGGCGGTCGTTAAATAACGTTCCATTGGTAATAATATCGGCCATCTCTATGCCGATAGATATGGCAAATTGCACAACCTCAATTAAGTCCTCCCGCAGCAGGGGCTCTCCACCGGAAAA
>CAZAPE010000087.1:0-6645 GCA_964487065.1 uncultured Planctomycetia bacterium
ACCTTTTTTTTATCCGCTCTATACGCATTCTTAATTTTTACTAATCCATCCGCTAATAAATCCGTTACGCTCATCAAAACCTCCTACCAACTTGCTTTAGTAACACCGGGTAACTCTCCGCGAAGAGCCATCTCTCTGAAACAAATCCTACAGAGTCCGAACCTCCGCATATAACCATGGCGCCTGCCACATATCTGACATCTATTATATTTTCTTACTTTAAATTTCGGCTCCCGGCTGCATCTTATGATTTGTGATTTTTTAGGCATTTTGTTTTCTCCTGAAAGGTAAACCCAGAGATCTTAGGAGCTCAAAGGACTCTTCTTTATTCTGTGCGGTCGTAACGAAGGTAATATCCATCCCTTGTATCTTCTTTACCTTATCAATGTTTATCTCCGGAAATATTGTCTGCTCTTTTAAACCCATTGTAAAATTGCCCCGAGAATCAAAACCGCGATTGTCGGGAATACCCTGAAAATCTCTGACTCTGGGAAGCGCAATATTTACCAAACGATCAAAAAATTCATACATCGTATCTTTTCTTAAAGTCACCTTGCACCCAACCGGCTGACCTTTTCTGAGCTTGAAATTAGCTATCGATTTTTTAGCCCGCCTCATCACTGGTTTCTGGCCTGCTATCAAAGCCAGCTCTTCCATAGCTTTTTCAAGCACTTCAAGGTTTTGAACTCCTTCGCTAACCCCCATATTCATTACTATTTTATCTAATTTCGGAACACAATGAATATTCTTATAACCGAATTTTTGGATCAACTCAGGAACTATCTTTTCAATATATATTTTATATAATCTTGCCTTCATGCTCTATCTCCAAAGTTTATCAACGCTATACTGTTTCTTTGCATTTTCTGCATATCCTTATCTTTGAACCATCTTCTAAAATTTTATATCCGGTTTTAACTCCATGTCCGCACTTGCTGCATATCGGCAGAACGTTAGAGACATGAATGCCTGCCTCTAGCTCAACCACACCTCCCGGAACATCCTGAGACCGCTGTTTCATATGTTTCTTAACAATATTAACCCCTTGGACTAAAACCCTGCTGCTCTTAGTATATATTTTCAATACCTTGCCTTTCTTTCCTTTGTCTTTACCGGTTCTTACTTCAACCAAATCTCCTTTTTTAACTTTTAGCATATTATTCTCCGTTTCTTATACAACCTCTGGAGCTAGAGAAATTATTTTCATAAAATTTCTATCCCGTAACTCTCGGGCAACCGGACCAAAGACACGCGTTCCTCTGGGTGTTCCCTGATTATCAATAATTACAACTGCATTAGTATCAAATCTCAAATAAGAACCATCCGTTCTTCTTATAGGATTGCACGTTCTAACCACAACGGCTCTTACTACTTCCCCTTTTTTTACCACACCATCAGGAGTAGACTCTTTTACGCTGGCTGTAATGACATCACCTATCTGGGCATATTTCTTATTCGAGCAGCCTACGACTTTAATGCAGCCTACCTTCTTGGCTCCAGTATTATCTGCAACATCTAAAATTGAACGCATCTGTATCATTTTAGCACCTCAACAAGACGCCAGCTCTTCTCCTTAGATATAGGCCTTGTCTGCATTATTCTCACCCTATCTCCTGCTTTGGCCTTGTTGCTCTCATCATGCACCTTGTATTTTTTAAACTTTCTTATTCTTTTTTTATACAAAGCATGCATAGCAAACCTCTCCACGTTAACCACGATGGTATCTTTCATCTTATCCGAGATAACCACACCTGTAAGTTCTCTTCTCATGGCACGCACTTTCATTGCTCTTTATTCCTTTCTTTTAACAGAGTCTTAATTTTTGCGATATCACGACGAGCTATCCTTATCTCATTAGGCTTTTCCAATCTGCCTGTCTTTATTCCAGAACGCATTTTCAGTAATTTTTTATAACATTCCGTCATCTTCTGCTCCAATTCAACAGCAGTCATATTTCTCAATTCTTTTATCTTCATAATGTCTCTCTCTTCACAAATTTACATGGCACAGGCAATTTATCCGAAGCCAGTTTAAAAGCATTGCGCGCCAAATCCTCCGGAACGCCATCAAGCTCAAACATAACCCTGCCTCTCTTAACGACAGCAACCCAATGGTCTACGGGCCCCTTGCCTTTACCCATTCTAGTCTCAAGAGCCTGCTTTGTTATAGGTTTGTCAGGAAACATCCTTATCCAGAGCTTGCCTCCGCGCCTTAAGCTGCGCATAATAGCAACCCTTGCCGCTTCTATCTGATTATTCTTTATCCAAACATTACCCATAGCCTTGAGCCCAAATTCACCAAATGCAATACTGCATGCTCCCTTAGAAACACCCTTACGTCTGCCTCTCTGGGCTTTACGATATTTTACTCTTTTAGGCATCATAGGCATGATTTAACTTTTCTCCTCTTTCTTTTCTAAAACTGCATCTCCGTTATAAACCCAAACCTTTATTCCGATAAGACCTGCTGTAGTCTTGGCTTCGGAAAAACCATATTCAATATCAGCCCTTAAAGTTTGAAGTGGTATCTTACCATCTTTATAAGTTTCACTGCGGGCGATCTCATGTCCTCCCAACCTGCCTGAACAATTAATCTTAATACCCTTTGCTCCGCCATCCATTGCAAGCTGTATCGACCTCTTAATAGCTCTCCTGTGAGAAACCCTCTTTAAGAGCTGCAGAGCAACATTTTCTGCAACAAGCTGAGCTTTAGTAGCAGGATTATTAACCTCTTTTATATCTATACCTAACTCTTTCTCTTTAACTATATTCTGCAAGTCTTCCTGAATTCTGTCGATTTCAGCGCCACGCCTTCCGATAATCACACCCGGTCTTGCGGTATGGATAATAACTTTAACCTTTTCAAAAGATCTTTCTATTTCTATATTGGCAATTCCCGCAAATTTTAAGTTTGTCTTGATATATTTTCTTATCAAAAAATCTTCTTTGATAAACTTTTTCATCTCCGAAGGCTTGGCAAACCAACGCGAGCTCCATGTTTTAATATATCCTAACCTGTATCCTAAAGGATGCACTTTATGACCCATCTATTTTTTTCCTCCCTTAGTTGTTGCGCGTTTTATTTTCAAAGATTCTTTAGTTTCAAGCTCAATTGAAATATGAGAACACCGCCTGCGTATCATCATAGCTCTACCCATAGTTGCAGCGCGATGTCTCTTAAGCATAGGGCCTTCATTTACATATATTTTTGAAATATAGAGATTCTCTTTTTTTAACGAATTATTATGCTCTGCATTTGCAACGGCAGATTTTAATAATTTTGTTATGCTCTCAGTTGCCTTCTTATCCATATTGGAAAGAATATTCTCAGCTATTAAGACTGACTTGCCTCTGATAACATCCACTACCAATCTCGCCTTCCGGGGAGATATTCTTATAAAACGAGCATGCGCTTTTATTACTGCCATATTTCTTTCCTATTTTTTAGTTATTTTTGCCTTAGATTTTACGCCGCTGTGCCCCCTGAAAGTCCGTGTCAGAACAAACTCGCCGAGTTTATGACCAACCATCTTTTCTGAAACATGCACAGGCATAAAAGTTCTGCCATTATGTACTTCAAATGTTAAACCCACAAATTCTGGAATTACTGTTGAACGTCTAGACCATGTTTTTATTGGTTTCTTTTCACCTAAATCGAGCATCTTTTTTATTTTTTTAAGAAGACACTCATCTACAAATGGCCCTTTTTTGAGTGACCTTGACATCCTTACTTCCTCCTCTTTATAATGAATTTTTTAGATGCTTTCTTTTTCTGCCGCGTCTTGTATCCTTTACAAGGCTTACCCCAAGGTGAACACGAAGGCCTGCCTCCGGAAGTATCTCCTCCCATAGGATGATCTACGGGGTTCATAGCAACACCTCTTACATGGGGCCTTATACCTAACCATCTCGAGCGGCCAGCTTTACCAATAGTTATTTTATTATGATCCAAATTGCCAACCTGACCTATAGTTGCATAACATTTCAATCCTATCAATCGCACTTCGCCGGAAGGCAATTTAATATGCGCATATTCTCCTTCCTTAGCCAGAATCTGTGCCCCAACACCTGCGGAGCGTACCAATTGAGCACCTTTTCCTATCTTCAGCTCTATATTGTGTATCGTTATACCCGTAGGTATAACTTTTAACGGCAAAGAATTTCCAACATTTATTTCCGCACTCTCGCTGCTGACGACGCTACATCCTACCTTTAAACCATCGGGACATAACATATATCTTTTTTCACCATCAGCATACAGAAGCAACGCAAGTCTGGCGCTTCTATTGGGATCATACTCAATCGCCAATACTTTTGCTGCAATATCTTTTTTATCTCTTTTAAAATCTACAACCCTTAAGCGTCTCTTATGCCCGCCACCGCGCCTTCTCACCGTCATATGGCCTTTATTATTCCTGCCATCCTTTTTCTTAAGAGTTTTAAGCAGCGATTTTTCCGGCTTCTTTTTAGTTATCTCTTCAAATGTTGAATAGGTCTGATATCTTAATGTCGCTGTTATCGGTCTTCTTTTATTTATTGCCATATCTATTTACCTCATTCAATTTTATAACCGTCTTTTAAGGTTACTATAGCTTTTTTCCCTGATGCTGTTTTCCCTGGCTGCCACTGCCGTAACCTTCTGGGCTTTGATGCAATTTTTATTGTAGTTACACCTTTGACCTTAACGTTATAAATTTCTTCTACCGCTTTTTTGATATTTATCTTGTTTGCTTTTCTATCAACCTCAAATACATACTTGTTATGCTGCGCATGCAAACCGCCTTTTTCGGTAGTCAAAACTCTCTTTATTGCTTTGTAGGTATTCATGTTTTCTTAATCCTCGCAACAATATCATTAAGCCCTGCTTTCGTCAGAACAATATTCTTATAATTCAAAATATCATGCGCCGTTACATTTTTAGGGTTTATTAAAAATATATAGGGAATATTCCTGCCTGATAAACGCATATTTGCAGAAATTTCATTGAGTATAAACAAAGATTTTATTTTTTCAAGCCCTAAACTCTTTACCACCTGCATAAAACTCTTTGTTTTGGAATCCTCGATTTTAAAATCATCTAAAAATAGCAATTCATTATCCAATAATTTCGCATTAAGAGAAGATTTTAACGCCTGCCGCTTCATCTTTTTTGGTATCGCCACAGAATAATCCCGTGGTTTAGGTCCGAAGACAATACCGCCTCCTCTCCAAATTGGCGAACGTATACTGCCGGCTCGAGCACGGCCTGTACCTTTCTGCCTCCAGGGTTTCTTGCCACCACCTCTAACTTCAGCGCGTGTTTTAGTTGAGGCAGTTCCCTTTCTGGTATTAGCTAAGTAAGCAGTTATTACCTGATGCAGAAGCTCTTTATTTACCTTGCCATCAAAAACATCCGCATCAAGATTAAGAGTATCCACCTTTTCTCCTTTTATATTCAGGATATCTACGTTAAGACTGCTTTTCTTCATCTTTATTCCCTTCTTCTATACTCTCTTTTTCTGTTGATTCTTCTTCCCCGGCTGCATCTTCTATTGCAGCATTGTTTTTTATATCTTTCTCTTCTTTTTCTTCCGGAATTTCAAGAAGCGATTCTTTTTTTCTGGCACTCTTGATAAGCATTAAGGCTTTCCTGGCTCCGGGAACAGATCCTTTAATTAAAATGACATTATTTTCTGCATTGATATCTACTATCTCTAAATTTTGTACTGTAACTTTATCATTCCCCATATGTCCAGGCATATGTAACCCCTTTAAAACTCGGGACGGGAATGAACTGGCACCAATAGAACCTATAGCCCTTTGAGACATGCTGCCATGGGATTTGGGACCTATACGCCATCCCCAACGTTTAACGCCTCCCTGAAAACCCTTTCCTTTTGAAAAAGATGTAACATCTACGAAATCACCTACTTTAAAGATATTTACCTTTATCTCCTGACCTACTTTATATTTATCTAAAGAAGACTTTTCATCTATCCTTATCTCCTGCATGTACTTTAG
The DNA here is from genome assembly GCA_964487065.1 of uncultured Planctomycetia bacterium. Taxonomy (GTDB): domain Bacteria; phylum Omnitrophota; class Gorgyraeia; order Kaelpiales; family Kaelpiaceae; genus CAZAPE01. The sequence goes on from CAZAPE010000087.1 coordinate 6,000, forward strand.
TGCTTTTGTATTGTTCTTTTTATATAAACCCAAAAGCGGCTTTGTGTATTTTTTTGAATTTTTCTTCAATTCCTCATAGCCTATCTTTAAAGCATTGTACCCATGTATATCTTTCTTCTTTATTTCTAACACAAGACAAGGCCCTGCCGAAATAACAGTCACAGGAACTGTAACACCTTCCTTAAAGACCTGCGTCATTCCAATTTTTCTACCCAAAACACCTTTAATCACAGCCATTATTGTTCTCCTATTTAATCTCTACGTATACACCGGCAGGTAAATTCGATTTCCTTAAAGCATCTATCGTCTTCGCTGTCGGATTCAGTATCTCAATTAATCTCTTGTGCGTACAAAGCTGAAACTGCTCTCTTGATTCCTTATCAATATGCGGAGATCTTATAACAGTAAAAATCTCCTTGCGCGTTGGCATAGGAATCGGACCCGAAACTTTTGCCCCGGTTCTCTTGGCAGTATCAACTATCTGCTGCGCCGACTGATCCAAAAGCCTGTGATCATAGGCTTTTAATTTAATCCTGATTTTCATTACGCTTTGTTCTGCCATTTTCTATCCTTTATTTTTCTTGTGCTTTATTTATCTATTCAATTATTTCTGAAACAACTCCGGCGCCAACTGTCCTACCGCCTT
>CAZAPE010000088.1:0-4729 GCA_964487065.1 uncultured Planctomycetia bacterium
TTTGGCCTCGGGATAGAGCGGATTGCAATGTTAAAATACGGGATTAATGATATCAGAATATTTTTTAATAACGATTTGAGATTTCTGGAGCAGTTTGCATGAAAGTTTTACTTTCCTGGCTCAAGGATTTTGTTGCTATCGATGTTTCTATTGGCGAGCTTTCAGACCGGCTTACTATGGCAGGTTTTGAAGTTACCGCAACAGAAAGAGTAGAAGATGACTATATTTTGGATATTGAAGTTACTCCGAATAGGTCCGATTGTTTCTCCGTTATCGGAATAGCCCGCGAATGCGCGCTGACTTTAAATAAAAGATTTAAACCTCCGCGCATACTTTTTATTCCTCAAAAGTCCGCTGCGTATATAAAGGAAACCAGATTCGAGATATTTATAAACAACAAAGATGCCTGTCCCAGGTATATAGGCAGGGTTCTTCTTGATGTGGAAATAAAAGAGTCGCCTCTATATATAAAGGAAAGACTCCAAAAGCTTGGTTTGCGTTGTGTAAATAATATTGTTGATATAATCAATTATGTGCTTTTTGAGCGCGGCCAGCCCATGCATGCTTTTGATTACGATAAGATAAATGGCAAAAAGATAGTTGTAAGGTTCGCAAAACCGGGAGAAAAAATTGTAACAATAGATACGCAGGAGAGAACTCTTGATGCGGCTGATCTGGTTATAGCAGATGCCGAGAATCCTATTGCCCTTGCTGGTATTATGGGTGGAATTGATACCGAGGTAAGCTTGGGAACTAGGAATATTTTGCTCGAAAGCGCTTTCTTTGATCCCCTTACAATAAGAAAATCATCTCAAAGACATGCGCTTACAACGGAATCGTCTTATAGATTTGAAAGAAGCGTTGATTTTCCCGCTGTAGAAAGCGCATCTATATATGCGCTTGACTTGATGCGGCAATACGCATCGGATGCAACAAAAAAACAGCCGCTTCGTATAGATCGCCATATCGATCTTATTAAGAAACAAATACCTCTTTCCTCAAAAGTTGTTTTAAAATACCACGATATCGAAAAGGCGCTTGGAATAATGCCTTCTTCTTTCTGGATGCGCAGATTGTTGAGAAGCCTTGGCTGTGAGATTGTCGCCATCGATAAAGAAGGTTTTAAGCTTCAGGCCCCCAGCTATAGAGGTGATTTGCAAAAAAGCATCGATTATGTCGAAGAGATTGCGCGGTTTTATTCTTACAATAATATTCCGTCAAAAAATTTACCTGCCATTGCTCTCGAACAAGAAAAAGAGATTGTAAAATTTGGAGAGAAACTTTATGAGGACAAAATTAGAGAGGCGCTTATTAATCTTGGGCTGCATGAGGCCATTACTTATGCCCTGCTCTCTGAAGATGAGGTTACGAAGCTTGACTTAAAGCAGGCCCTTGCCTTGGATAATCCTCTTACCAATAATTATTCGTTTCTGCGTCCGAGCATTTTGCCATCTCTTTTAAGGGTTGCTCAGTATAATTCGAACCGCAATATAGCAAACCTAGCTTTTTTTGAAATGGGGAAGATCTACCTTCTTTCTGAAGAAGGCGTGCCTAAAGAGATCAAAACCGCAGCTATTTTACTCAGTGGCGAAAAATACGAGGATTATTTCGGGAACAAACTAAAGTTCTCTTTTTATGATTTAAAATCATACCTCCAAAGAGTATTGGAAATAGTAGCAATAAAATCATATGAGTTGATGCAGAGAAAGAATTATTTTTTCTCTGCATCCTGTTCGGCAGTTGTTGAGGCAGATAGTGAGCGGATTGCAATAGCCGGGAAGGCATCAGATGAGGTTATGGCTTACTACGATTTAAAACGGGATGTATATATGGCCGAGGTTTACTGGGATCTTGTGAAAAGAGATATTACAAAACAAGAGCTGCGCTACGAGGAGGTCGGACAGTATCCTCTAATTACGCGGGATATATCTATGCTGTTGCCAAGGAATATTGCGGTAGCGTTAGTGCTTGAGCTTCTTAGCGGGAAAGACGAGCTCATAACAGGCGTTGATATTATAGATGTGTATGTGGGTAAAGAGATTCCTTTAGATAAAAAGAGTGTCACAGTAAGAATTAAGTTTCAATCCCGCGAAAGAACGCTTCGCGACGAAGAGGTAGACCGTATCCATAAAACTCTTGGCGAGGCGCTTTTAAAAAAGCTTCCTTGCCAAATTCGGTAACTCATGAACCTATTTAGTTTTTCCCCAGAAGAAAACTTCTCTCTGGCCTCAAAAATGCGGCCCAGAACTATTGATGATTTTTTAGGACAGAAACATCTTTTAGGTGAAGGAAAAATTCTAAGAAGAGCAATTCTTGCTGATAGGGTATCATCGTTGATACTGTACGGACCCCCGGGAACAGGGAAAACATGCCTGGCGCTTATTATTCAAAGCAGGACGGAGGCTAATTTTGTGCGGCTTAATGCGGTTACATCTAATGTCGGGGAGCTGCGGGATGTCATAAAAGATGCGCAGTATAAATATAATCAGACAAGGAAAAGGACCCTGCTTTTTATAGATGAAATACACCGTTTTAACAAGGCCCAGCAGGATGTTTTGCTTCCAGACATTGAAAGGGGCAACCCTATTTTAATCGGGGCTACTGTACATAATCCTTTTTTTGTGCTCACCCCTCCTTTAATATCGCGCTCTTTGATTTGCGAATTCAAATCCTTAGAGGAGAAAGATATTATAGATATTTTAAACAACGCACTTCTGGATAGCGAAAGAGGCCTCGGGGCATTAAACATCAAAATTTCAAAAGAGGCAATGCAGTTTTTCGCTCAAGCCTCCGAAGGCGACGCAAGAAGGGCTTTAAATGCCTTAGAGGTGGCGGCCTTAACCACCGCTAAAGACAAAAAAGGAATTATATTAATAGATATTGATACCGCCCAGGAATCGATACAGAAGAAAGCCCTGCTTTACGATAAGGATGGAGATGGGCATTATGACACAATCTCTGCATTTATAAAATCTATGCGCGGATCAGATCCTGACGCAGCCTTGTATTGGCTGGCAAAGATGATTTATGCCGGTGAGGATCCGCGTTTCATCGCCAGGCGTATTTTAATCGCTGCCTCAGAGGACGTTGGCAATGCTAATCCAGAGGCTCTTTTGGTTGCGCAGGCGGCCTGTTATGCGGTTGAATATTTAGGAATGCCTGAAGCCCGAATTCCTTTAGCGCAAGCCACTATATACATAGCGGTGTCTCCTAAGTCGAATGCCAGTTATATGGCGATAGAGCAAGCCATCTCTGACGTCAAAAATCATAAGGTTTCTCCGGTTCCAGACCATTTAAAGGACGCCCATTACAAGGGCGCTGAAAGGTTAGGCCATGGCAATGATTATAAATATCCGCATTCCTATAAAGAAGGCTGGGTGAAACAGGAATATGCTCCTGTAAAAATGAAATATTACTTTCCCAAGGATATTGGCTATGAGAAAAAGATAAATTATTTTTTGGAGCACCTTAACTCTCTGGAAACTTAAGTCAAATTGGCCGAGAAGGGCAAATTAATTTATTGACAAGTATCTTGAAGCTACCTTAGTATTATAGCTAAAGTATATGTTATATGAAGAAGAATACCGTCAAGAAAAAAACAGAGAACAAAAAATGGGAAAAGCCTAAAATTTCTGATTTATTCCCTCAGGGAGGAGAGAATAACTTAGCAACAGTATATTTAGCTTGTAGTTGCATTTGCGGCACCTATGTTGGCGGCAAAACCATAACCGGAATGTAGCAGGTTAGTCAGAAAGTATTTCATTGCCTATTTTTATTAGAACTGCCTGATAGTTTCTATGGTTTACAATCTTCGACTGTATGGACTTAATATTGATCTGGAAACCATAGACAAAGAGCTAAGTTGCCCCGCTTTAAAAAATTTCATCTTATCTAAGGATTTTTTAGAATGCGACTTTGATATAACTATAAAAGAAATCTCAGAAAACAAGTCCGATGTTTTTAATAAATTAGACACTTCAACGATAAATAAATTAAATGTTTATTTCAAAAACAAATACGCAATCGATCTAAGCGCCATTAGAGAGGATTTAAATAAAGAAAAAATATTTACTATTTTTGACGCCGAAGACATAAAGCAGTTCATTGGCAAGCTGGGCACCTACTATGAAATGTTTATTTTACCTAATGAAATAGTTTTTTATAGTCAAAAGTATAAAAAGGGGCACAGTTTTTATCTATCCAATCCAAATGCTGATATAGATATTGTTGTGGCAGCAAATTATTGTGCCGCTCGGTATCTCTTAAATACCCAAGGCCTATTAGTCCATGCTTCCGGGATAGTAAAAAATCAAAAGACGTATATTTTTATTTCACCCAGTGAGGGAGGTAAAACAACAATAGCAAAGCTATTTCAACAAGAAGGCTTTGCAGTGCTTTCCGATGATATTATAGGCATACGTAAAAATAATAACGACTATACCGCCTTTGCTTCTCCTTGTATTTCTGGACATATCGGACTGAATAAAGATAGTTCTTCTACAATTAAGGCCGTATTTTTGCTTTATAAAGACAAGCATTCTTATGTAAAAAGAGCATCTTTAAAAGAATTTATAAGATACATGCTGTTTAATAGCTGTATTTTATTTTTAAGCACTATACATGCTGTAGATAAGCGAACTTCTTTTTTGACATTACTAAACTTATTCGATAATTTACCAATTTTCGAACTTCATTTTGAGAAGAATAAAAAATTTCTGCAAATAATTGA
>CAZAPE010000088.1:4739-6606 GCA_964487065.1 uncultured Planctomycetia bacterium
AATTTTCAGATGAAGTTAAAGGCAGATAGGTATAATAAAACTATAATTTGCAATCCGGAAGTTTTATATATAAAAAAGGAGCAAGATGCTTTTTTATTAAATCCCAGGACTGCGGAAGTAAAATTTATAAATGGAATAGGTTCTTTCATCTGGAGATTATGCAGAAAAGAGATAAATTTTAACCAACTATTAAGGGAAACATCGGCTAGGTACAAAGGAAACCAAAACCAGATAAAAAAAGAGTTAAATTTTTTTCTAGAGGAATTAGAAAAGATTAAGTTCATAAAATTAAAATGAGCATGGTTACAGTAGTCATAGGTTTACAATGGGGAGATGAAGGCAAGGGTAAAATCGTTGATTTTTTAGCTAAAAAAGCAGATGTTGTCGTCCGTTGTCAGGGAGGACCTAATGCAGATCATACAGTAGTAGTAAATTCTAGCAAGTTTGTTTTCAGGCATATTCCGGCTGGATGTTTGCACTCCCATACGCTCTGTGTTATTGGAGATGGATGCTATATAGATCCGGAAGTATTAAATATGGAAATAAACGGACTAAAGAAATCGGGATTTGATTTTAAATGCAGGTTGTTTATAAGTAAAAATGCGCATCTTATAATGCCTTATCACAAAAAAATAGATAGAGTTTATCATCGGACTAAAGCAACAACTGCATGGGGCGTGGGCCCTTGTGCAGAATCAAAATATGGAAGACGGGGTATAACAATGAGAGATATTATATCTGCTTCTGAATTCAGGAAGAAGCTCTCTTTAAATCCTGCGATTTCTGAAATAGATTTTCAAAGATATCTTAGGATAGGGAAGGAAATAAACAAATACCTTTCAGATACAACAGAGCTTTTGAACCATTTGATTGATGATAGAAAAAAAATTATCATTGAAAGTGCTCAAGGTGCGTTGCTTGATGTGGCCTATGGAACATATCCTTTTGTAACTTCTTCGCATACTACCGTCGGCGGGGTTTGTATAGGAAGCGGTATTGCTCCGACAAAAATAAACAGGGTCATTGGAGTGATAAAAGCATATCCGACACGCTTGGGGTACGGCCCTTTTCCTACCGAAATAACTAACAATGTATCTGAAAAAATACGAATGAGAGGGAATGAATATTTAAGTACAATGAAAGGAAAAAGAAGAAGAATCGGGTGGTTTGATGCCCCATTGCTTAAATATATGATGAAGATAAATGATGTAAGTGAGCTTGCTCTAACAAAATTAGATGTTTTTGATAGGTTGGAAAGATTAAAAATATGCCTGGCTTACAAAGATAGTAAAGGCGGGCTACATCATAGTGTTTCCGCAGCCAGTACAGGATATTTTACTCCTGTATATGAAGAGCTGAAGGGTTGGAAGAAACCTCTGAGGGGGATCCGCTCCAGTAAGAATTTTCCTCCTAATGCAGCAAGGTATATCAACAAAATCTCTCAGCTTTTAGGTAAAAAAATTTCTCTGGTTTCCACAGGTCCGGAAAGAAATGATATCGTAAGATTGTAATGGAAATAATTTATACTAACAAAGTAAAGCCGCTATCAGCGCCACTCTATGTAAACCTGCTTTTAACAAGCAGATGCAATTTAGAGTGCAAGCATTGTTTTATTCCCCGTAAAGATAGAGCCAGTCGTAACGAGTTAGACCTAAGAAGCATAAAGAGATTAGTTAAACAACTTCAGGAGGCTAAAATATTTACAATTGATATTGGAGGAGGAGAACCTTTGTTGAGAAACGATTTTTTTAACATTTTGGATGTTATTTCAAAAACAAAAATTAAAATTGCAGGCTTAAACACCAATGCCATATTAATGAAAAAAGATGCGGTAAAACGTCTTGTTCAGCATGATATCGGAACCTAT
>CAZAPE010000089.1:0-1333 GCA_964487065.1 uncultured Planctomycetia bacterium
GGTATCTGCAATTGGCGTGAAGAATATTTTACAAAATAAGCCTTTGCAAAAATGGATAACCTTTTTAATTGTTCTTATAGCTTTGATTCTGGTTACATGGAGTTTTAATCGTGGGATGTATACAAGAAGAGTCCATGTTACTTTATTAATTACTTCTGTAAGTATGTTAATTACTATTCTACCATGGGCTAAGAAAAACAGAGTATTCCCTGCTATCGGGATATCTTTTGCTGTTATAATAACGCTATTAATATCAGCCGTTCATTATGGGGTGGGAACCTATTTTTGCGTTCGCTATAAAACAGAAATTACTGAAAATTTACCGTTCTATAGTAAATTAGGCAAAACTTCTTATGGAGAGGAGGGCCATTGGAGAGTTACCGTTTTTGGTTGTACATATAATTTGACCTCTCTCATTGGATTAAGGACATTGCCTAACTATACACCCTTATACAATCAGAAATTTGAGAATGCCCTTTGTTCTGACAATTTGATAATGCCTACCAAGGTGCATCCTTACTGGATGAACTTGAAATCTTCTGATGCCCAGGCTCTGAGTATTTATGGGGTGAAATTTCTTGTTGTAAATGATTATGATTTGTGCGCTCAAGCTCCTTGGGATAAAGTTTGTCCGCATTGGAATGCGGAAGGCTGGATTGAACGCAAAGATTTTATTTGGCCGAAACATAGTGTCTGGGAGAATACTTATTATGTTGGACGCGCCTATCTTGTTTCTTCGCAAGGCGTGCGGAGTTCGGGTGTTGAATTTTTAAAAGATTTACCCACAGAAGTAGTTTTAAAAACCAAAGCTAAGGATGGGGACCGGCTTGTGCTATCAGACCTTAATTATCCAGGATGGCAGGTATATCTTGATGAAAAACCAGTTTTAGCTGATGTGTATCATGGTTGCCTGCGTTCAGTTAGTTTGACTCAAGGCACTCATATTGTGCGCTGGAAATATACCGGTAAAACTCAGCGGTTGGGTTTAATTTTATTTCTCATTGCTTTTTTTTGTTTAATACTGTTTTTGTGTTTGATGTCTCTTTTAAAAAAGAGGATAAATACAGAAAGCAAAAAAGATCCTGTTCTATGAAGAAAATATTCTTTAGGCAAAAAATAGCACTGGTATTGTTTGGGATAGTCGGATGTGTGATTTTGCTTGAAATCGGATTGCGGATAAGTGGGGGTATTATTTTATTAAGACGTGAGCATAAGAACAACCAAGCATTAAAAGGAAATGGATTCTGCCGCATTATGTGTTTGGGAGGTTCTACAACCGCGGATGGTGGCGTGTATTCTTATCCTGCTCAGCTTGAGGAGGTTTTAAATGAAA
>CAZAPE010000089.1:1433-3231 GCA_964487065.1 uncultured Planctomycetia bacterium
AGAATATCGGGATAAAATTTAGTGTAATTAATAAAGGGCTCTCCGGATGTGATTCCACATATATTCTTTCAAAATTAAAAGAAAATCTGGATAAGTATAAGCCTGATATAGTTATTACAATGATGGGAGCAAACGACGATATAGATACTGTTCCATATCAGGAATCATTAAAATTGAAGATTTATTTATTTTTACGAGGATTTCGGGTATATAAGTTAGCAAAGCTTGTTTGGCTGCATGGTGCTGGCAAAATAGAAGAAATAAGAAATCATCCCTTAGATGACGTTGAGGAAGAACAGGAAAAGGATGAATATATTGTAATTCGGGAGCAGTATACTCCAGAGATTAGTATTTTAAGGGAGAAGTGGGCAATTTATATGGATAAGGGAAAATTTGAGCAAGCAGGAGCAGTAATGAAACAAGCAATAGAGTTAAAACCAGATAGGCCGGATTTTTATATTTTATTACTAGATACCTATGGTGCCCAAAAGAAGTATAAAGAGGCCGAGGAACTTATAGCAAGGGTGCTAAAGATGTTTCCGGAATGTCAGGAAGACGTATGGGTTCTTTATCAGTTGGGATTTTTTTATCGTAGGCAGAAGAAATATGACAAAGCAGAAGAAGTATTGAAAAAAGCAATCAAGATACAGCCAGAATATAGAGAGGTATATGCAGAATTAGCCACTGTATACAGAGAGCAAGGTAAAATTAATAAATTGCAAAAAATATGTGACGATATTATAGCACAGAATGTTGAAAGTGGCGATGTGTATGGCTTTGTGGCAACTTCTTATTATGAGATTGGAATGTATGATGAAGCAGAAAGGTACTATCAGAAAGCAAATGAATTTAGATTGAAAAATTATAAAGAAGCAACTCGGTATAACTACCAAAGGTTGAAAGAAATAGTGGCCCAAATAGGCATACAGCTTGTATGCGTGCAATATCCTGTACGTAATGTTGAGGAATTGAAGAAATTATTTGAATCCAGAGAAGGGATGATATTTGTAGATAACGAAAATTTATTTAGAGTAGCGTTAAGATATGGCAGTTATGAAGATTATTTTTTTGATAACTTTGCCGGAGATTTTGGGCATTGTACCCCCAAGGGTAACAGATTATTAGCGGAAAGTGTCGCCGATAGGATATTAAAAGAATATTTCAGTATTAAGAATTAATTTGAATATCTATGTCTAAATTAAATTTTAAAAATAAGGCAGTATTATTAGTAATTGGAATTATTTTGACAGTTGTTATTCTTGAATTAGGATTGCGTATAGGCGGTTTTTTTATGCTATTAGGACAAAGGCGAGGTAATATCTCTGCTCTTAAGGAAAATGGAGTATGCCGTATAATGTGTCTCGGAGGATCCACGACTGCTGGCGTAGGTGAGTATTCTTATCCTGCTCTACTTGAGGAGGTTTTAAACGAAAAGAATATCGGGATAAAATTTAGTGTAATTAATAAAGGGCTCTCCGGATGTGATTCTGCTTATATCGTTTCTAAGCTAGAGTCAAACTTAAATAAATATAGGCCTCATATTGTGGTTACCATGATAGGGGCTAATGATGGTTGCGGTACTATTCCTTATGAAGATTCGACAAAAATAAAGCTTTATCTTTTTTTAAAGAATTTTAGAGTTTATAAACTTACAAAGCTTATATGGTTGCATGGTATAGCTAAAATTCAGGGAATAAATAATCAGTCGTTAAAATATTCTCAGTTTGATAAAGAATATGGAAACGATGATGCAGTTTATATAAATAAGAATAATAGTGAAGTTGAAATTCTAAAATAT
>CAZAPE010000089.1:3241-6319 GCA_964487065.1 uncultured Planctomycetia bacterium
TTTTACTAATTATTATCTTACTTTTTCTTATAGAATTATATCTTTATTTAGGAGAAGGATATTTTTTTAGTGGCAATTTTGAACAGGGAGAAGCAATGATTAAAAAGGCATTAGATTTGCAGCCGAACAGTTGTTGGATTCTTAAATCGTTAGGCATGTGTTATCGTATGCAAGGTAATTATACTAAAGCAGAAGAGGTGTTAAAAAAAGCCATAAGTATCGATCCTTTTTATGTAGGAACCTATGCCGAGCTTGCAAGTGTATATAGAGTGCAAAATTGTATTGAAAAGTTAAATGAGGTATGTGAAAAGATTATAAGCAGAGATATTAAGAATGGAAATATCTATGGTTTTCTTGCCACCTCTTATAGAGAGTTGGGGGATATGGAAAAAGCACAGAAATATTATAATAAGGCAGATGAATTTTGGATGAAAAATTATAAAGAGGCTATAAAGCATAATTATAAATTAATAAAAGAGATGGTTGAGAAGAGAGGCATTCAGCTTGTGGCTGTTCAATATCCTGTGCGTAATGTTGAGGCCTTAAAAAGGCTTTTTGATTCATCGAAAGGGATAATATTTGTAGATAACGAAAATTTATTTAAAGTAGCATTAAGATATGGCAAATATGAAGATTATTTTCAGGATAACTTTGCCGGAGATTTTGGCCATTGCACAACGAGGGGGGATAGGCTATTAGCAGAAAGCGTTGCTGATGAGATATCAAAATATTGTTTCAATATTGAGAATTAATATAGATAGATTTTTATATTAGTGGATGCTAAAATAAATATTTACGTTACTCCAGATTTTTAATATTTGGAATATACAATCTGAATGTTTAAGCAAGCCAACCATTATCTAAGTTTTCTAAAAGGCTTAATAGAAGCTAAAGTAAAGAATAAATCCGTACCTCTTATAGTTATTTTGTGTGTTACCAATAAATGCAATTTAAGATGTCAATATTGCTATGCTGAACACCATAGTCGCTTTGATTGGACTGATTTTACCAAAGAGGAGCTGTTAGATATTGTAACCAGACTCCGTAATCTAGGCACAAAGATATTGCAATTTCAGGGCGGAGAACCTCTTTTGCGTAATGATTTAGGGGATATTATCCAAAGAGCTAGAGGTTGCAATATGGTTACTGATATGGTAACTAATGGCATCTTAATTCCAGAAAGAAGGGATATTATTTCTTTGCTGGATAAAATATGCGTTAGTTTGGATGGCCCTAAGAAATTGAATGATAAAAACCGTGGCGAAGGTAGCTTTGACAAAGCTGTAGAGGGTATAGAAGTTGCAAATAGTTCTGGATTACCTGTTAGGATGAGCGCCGTTCTTACTTCAGATACCAGCTTTAATGACATTGACTGGCTGCTTGATTTTGCCTCTAGCCGTAATATGCTGGTCAATTTCTCTCCTTCTTTCGATTTTATTACTCGCACAGAAAATAATAAAATTAAGCCTCATGATATTCCTGATGATTATCTTCGGCAGCTTTTTCGCTATATCCAGATGCGTAAAAAGCAAAGTGGAGTTATCCAGTTTACGCCTAGGAGTTATGATATTGCCGTTCGGTGGCCATTTAGTTACCAGAAGAGGATGGCAGTCCGTCAGGAGTTGTCTTCAAGCTTTATCCATCCTCGGTGTTATCATGGAAAATATGTTTTTTTTATTGATAGCGATGGCAGCGTCTATCCCTGTTGTAATTTTTGGGGGCGTGCTGCATATAACATCCGTAGTTATGGTGTGCAGGAGTCGATTCTTAATGTAAAGCGTAATGGATGTGAAGCCTGTTATATTCCTGCCTACATTGACAGAAATCTTTTTTTTGATGGGGTCGCTGGTGTATGGTGGAATTATATAAAACAATCTATGAGGGAAAAGATATGAATACAAAAACCTGGTATACATTAAGTGAGGTAGAACAATTATCTACCCAGGAAAGAATTTTTTTAACTGAACAATATCTAAATCCTGGAATGGTTAAATTGTTTAAAATTCTTGGATTTGATAAGGTATGGGCCTCATCGGCTGAAGGAATGTATATTCACCTCACCAGCGGTCGGAATATTCTGGATATGACAGGCGGCAATTGTGTTCTTGGTTTAGGGCATAATCATCCTCGGATTTTAGCAGCCCGCAGAAAAATAGCAGCTGAAAAAAGACTTGAGATTTGTAAATCATTACTTTCTCCTTATCCGGCAGTTTTGGCTTCTAATATGGCAAATTTATTGCCGGCTGATTTACAATATTCATTTTTCTGCAATAGTGGTGCAGAGGCAGTAGAAGGAGCACTCAAGCTGGCTCAGAAACATCATGGGTCTGGCAGGCAGGGTATAGTATATACTGACCATTCTTTTCACGGCAAAACACATGCTGCTATGTCAGTGTCAAGCCTGGAAGAGCACAGGCATCATTTTCAGCTCTTAGAACGCTGCTATCAAGTACCGTATGGTAATGCAGAAGCATTAGAAGCGTTTTTGCGCGCTCGTTGTATGGGTGCAACTAAGAAACCAGATATTTGTGCTTTTATAGTAGAAGCTATTCACGGAACCCGCCTTATTTTTCCGCCTCCGGGATATCTTAAACAGGTCCGGGAATTATGCACTAAATATGATGTTTTATTGATTCTTGATGAAATATATACCGGTTTTGGAAGAACGGGTTTTTGGTTTGCTTTTGAGGCTGAAGGCATTGTTCCTGATATAGTCTGCTATTCTAAGACTTTTGGGGGCGGAAAAGCTACAATCGCCGGGTTTACTACCCGGGCTCCAGTTTTCTTGCAGGCCTATGGAAAAACAGATGATTCTATGATACATTCATCAACTTTTAGCGGTATGAGTGAGGAATGTGCTACTGCAATTGAGGCACTTAATATAATAAGAGATGAGCATTTAATAGAAAAAGCACAGGAATTAGAGAAATATTTAGGGCCGCGTTTATATGCTTTGAAAGAGAAATATCCTGAGCGTATTGTTGATGTGCGGGGGCGGGGTTTATTGTGGGGGATAGAATTAAAACCGCCCATGAGTGGAATAGACCCTTTGATCAGGAAAGTGTTTTCAGATAAGGC
>CAZAPE010000090.1:0-6304 GCA_964487065.1 uncultured Planctomycetia bacterium
GTAGATTATTTTCTTTATCTGCAGGATAATATCCTTTACTTTAGCGGTAGACAATTCATCCGCTGCACTGCTGGGATTCTTGGAAATATCGCACATCGCACATCTCAAATTGCACCTGCTTGTAAGAGAAAAATATACATGTTCCGGAGCAACTACCGGGCAAGAAAATAATCTACCCAGGCAAAAGCCTATTCTTTCTTTTAAATAGAAGTAATCCTTTTTTAAATCGGTTTCTGCTGTCACTTTATCTTCCTTAGGTAATATTTAAATATGTTGCCCAAGTTCTGGGCGCTTTCTTTGGAGTAACAACTCTGCATGCACAAATCTTTACAATTCTTTGAATGGATACGCAGCTTATAAGCCTCTTTTGATTTCCAGGCGCTTTCTAAAGTGATTCTATCTAAGTTTCCGCATATCCCGTGGCAGCTGTAAAGCAAAGGTTCGTTCTTTGAATAGCAGACAAACATTGTTTTAAAGCCTCCGAAGCATACCCAGTCTTTTTTTGTAGCCTTGTTTTGATAGTATTTAACTAATAAATCCAGGCGCGGTTCCTCGTAAACAGTTACATGCCCGGGTTTATACGTTCTTATTTTGTTAATCTCTTCTCTCAAAATTGAAATATTCTCTTGTCTTACCCAAAATTCAGGTAAGTTTTTGTCCAAAAAATTGGAGTTATCCTTCAGCAAAGGCTGAAAATTGATCACGTCAACATTTAAACTATCGGCTAATTTGAAAATACTGCACAATTCCCCTATGTTTGCATCCATAACAGTACAGGCAATTCCCATCGAAAAATGACTATTATTCCTTTTTTTATTTAGAATAGTTATCGCATTTATTATTTTTTTAAAAGCGCCTTCTCCACGAAAAAAATCGTTAGTTTCTTCTAAGCCGTCAAGAGAAAAATGGATATGACCTATCCTTGAGTTAACTATTGCCTCCGCTAAACCATTATTAATCAATACTCCATTGGTTGTAATTACGCTTCTTAGGCCTGTCTTATGAGCATATTCACAAATTTTAAATATATCCTTTCTCAAGAAAGGTTCTCCTCCCGTAAGCAACACTTCTTTTATCCCGTAACTGGCAGCTTCATCAATTATGTGAAATATCTGCTCAGGAGAAAGTTCTTCCTCTTGAGGCAATAAATTGGCCAAAGTGCACATTTTGCATTTTAGATTGCATCTGTAAGTAAGGGAAAGTTGAAGCACTTCAGGGCTAACCAAAGGATAGCCTATCTTGCGTGACAACCAAAAAAGAGCCTTATTCAACATTTAGCCTTTATTTATCAGCCTTTTTGTTCCTTTTTTAATTATTTTCAAAAGAGAACTTGATTCAGGCCTTGCATGGCAGTCTTGTAAACAATAATTTCTACAATTTTTAATAAATTGTCTTCTTTTAAAAGCAGACGAAGAAGTCCAAATTTTTCTCAGGCTTTTTGTTTTTCTATAATTGGCAACAATTTCTCCACACATTTGGATATCGCCTGTAGCAGTTACAACAAATCTTTTTAGACCCGTAAAACACATCCAGTCTCCTTTTGACAACTTTCCTCTAAAATATTTAGGAAATAATTTAAAACTGGGATAATTTAAGTTATACCCTTTGGATTTAGCATACTCAAAAATTTCATTAAAAATTTTATCTAAATCCTTAAAATACTTCTCTTCTATCCACAAATCATGGGTCTTTCTTTGAGAAAATAGATACACATTATCTAACACCAGAGCAGTAAAATATATACTATAAGCAGAAAGAGAATAAGCTAAATCAATATAATCTTTTAATTCGAATAGATTTTTATTGGAAATAGTTAATATAAGAACTATTTTTGGCCTTATGTTTTCATCAAATTGATTAAGGTTATTTATCCCTGCTAAAATCTTATCATAAGTGCCGCTCTGCCCCCGCAGAAAATCGTGGGTTTCTTTCTTTGCCCCATCTAAAGAGATGCTTATAAGATCAACCTTAGTTTCTACAATGCTTTTAACCATTTCTTGGTCAATCAGAGTGCCATTAGTACATATCACCACAAACATTCCACTTTTTTTTGCATATAAAACAATCTCGTCCCAATCTTCTTTTAATAGAGGTTCCCCTCCCAATAAATGTATTTCCTTTATCCCCCATTCTGCGCCCTCTTCTATAATTTCCCTTATCTCAGCAAGAGTCAATTCTGAATCTGAACTGCGGGGTATTTTCCATGCATTACATGATTTACATCTTAAATTGCATCGATTGGTGAGGGAAACCTGAAGTACATCGGGAGATACCAAAGGATAGCAAATTTTTCTAGAAAAATAAAACCCCAAATCTCTAAAAAATTTATTAATCTTTACTTTGTCTGCCTTCATCTTTTTTAGCCAAGAAAGTCATAGCCGGACCGTGCTCATGGTCTTCTTTTTCAATTAACTCAATATTATTAAAACCTGCCTTACGTACCAGTCTAAAGAGATCATCTTCAAACAGCCAAAACACCCTTTCTTCCAGACTTCCCAAGATGTTAGTTGTATCTTCATGCATATATTTACCACTAAAGGCAAGGCCATTTTGTGTTATTTTTTCAATCGGGCCTTTAGGGCACTTTTCATCGGCATAATGTGTCCAGACAAACAAACTATCAGCATGTTCTCCTATCCGGAATATTAAAGATACGGGATTGCTCACATGATAAAGAATCCCCAATGCCAGACATAAGTCAAAATGCGCAGATAAAGAATCCAGTACTGTATTTACATCGCCATATAAAAACTCACATTTATCCAATTTATATGCATTTTTTACAATCAGGGACTTTAAGAAATTTTCCCTTTTTCCTTCAATAGCAACAACCTTCTTCGCTCCCCAGGCTTGCAACATAGATGAGTGCACCCCTTCAAGACAACCCAATTCCAAAACCGACTTTCCGTTTAGGCTTACCTTTCCTCTTAAGTTGTCAATTCTTGGTTCCATCGCCAAGCAAGCCTGAGGACTGCCCATCACAGAAATTCCTTCAAAGGACAAAACATAATGCCAATCCTTGATTGTCTCAAAACCATACAAATTTGCTATTGTCGGATACATTAGCTCGCCTTCTCTTTCTTATGGTCATAATTATTCCGATTACTCCAATTGTTTAGTATAGGTATAGATTGTAAAAATATATATTCTTTGATTAACAATTTAATCTGGGTCTTTTTAGGAAACTTCTTTATGCCCTCTAATAAACTCCTATGAATAGCCTCTATGCTTTCCGATGCCGGCCTTTCAGAGCAAAATTGAGTACAGTTTACTTGACAATTCTTTAGCCTTTCTCTAAATTCATAGGCTTTTTCACTGTGCCAGACATTTTCTAACCTGTTAGCCCTGACGTTCCCGAAACTGGGAAAACAGACAAAACTAATATCTCCTTGGGGATTGACAAAAATCCTATTAAATCCAGCAAAACAGGTATTCGCCCTCCTTTGCCTTCTAAAATGCTGGATTGTCTTCTCGGGCATGAATTCAATAAAGACACCGGGGGGCATCTGGTTTTTCATCTGTTCTAATTTACGGAAGGTCTCTTCCAGCCTGGGAACATCCTCTTCCTCAACCCAAAAATCAGAGTCGAAATTAAAATTCTCCAACAAATTTCCGTTGTTGATTAAAGGCTGAAAAAGTATACCACAGCATTGTGTCTTTTCTGCTAATTCAACCAACCCTGCAAGCTCTTCTATATTGCTCTTCATAATCACACTAACAATTACCATATCTAGTCCTCCTTCTAGATTATCCTCAGCGCGCCTACCCAATCTTTCCTTATAGTAATTAATATACTCCATAGCCTGCACTGCTTTTTCAAAAACATTTTTACCTCTCATAAAATTATGTTTTTCTGCAATGGGGCTATCTATAGAAAACTGAATACTTCTTAATTTTGACAACACAATTTTCTCAGCCATTTCTTTAGTGATAAAACTACCGTTGGTGTTAACCGTAGTGATCATCCCTGGCCGAGTAGCATAGTCAATTAACTCGAAAATATCTCTGCGCAGAAAGGCTTCCCCTCCTGTAAAATAAATGGTCTTTACTCCCATCTCGATAGCCTGGTCAATCAGGCCTTTAACCTCTTCGGCAGTCAGTTCATCCCGGAATTGCTGTTTCCATACGTCACACATTTTACATTTAATATTACATTTGGAGGTGAGCATAATTTGAATCATTTCTGGGGTTACCATCACTTTATTTAAACGGCGGGAGAAATAGAAAAGATAATCCTTTTTAATTTTATTGAACAGTTGTTCAGGAATGCTAGGTAGCGAGCCGGGTACGGGTTTCTTAGCGAAAATTCGAATAACCAGCCGCAAAAAGCCAAGAATCCAGCTTATTCTCAGTGTATTTAACCGAGAAAAAAGACCTTTTATTCTACTTATTCTACCGCGTTCCATTATTGCGTTATTCCTGTTCGATAAAGCCTTAAGGTTTTTGCAAAAGATAGCAGCATTTTCCTGCGCCGCTTCCTAATAGACGGTGTATTCATATTTTCGATATACCATTCTGAATTGGCATTATACTTTATGTTTAAGAGCTCCCTCTGTTTATGCAGAGGCGATTGCCTGGGTATATAACAACAACTTATGCTAACAAATTCGCCGATATCTCTTTTATGCATCAATAAAAATAACATCGTCTCTGCAACATCTACCCATCTCTCCACAGGATATCCCGCCATCCACAAAGTATTTGCCTTAATTTTTGCCCGCGTGGTCATGTTTAAGGCCTGAGCAACATGTTTTTTGTTAGGCTTGCACATATGGGATAGGACTCTTGCGGCTCCGCTTTCCACTCCGTAGGTAAGATAGAAACATCCTGCTTTTTTTAATTCTTTAAATGTTTCCTGGGCCATCTCAGGCCTGGCCCTGGCCATTCCGCCCCATTGAAAGTTTAGCCCTCTTTGAATTATGCTTTGCGCTAATTGCCTTAACCCATGAATGTCCCCGTTAATTAGCAAGTCATTACATTTAAAGCGATTGCGGCCGAAGATATTACTATGTTTGACCATTTCCTCAATAATATTATCGGCTTTTCTCATCCGGTAATTACCCCACATCGGCTTATCGGTACAAAATGAACAGCAATAGTTACATCCTCTGCTAAAAATTATGGGTATCTCTTGTTTATTTGTGTAATTATCAAAGTTGAAAAGATTAAGAGCAGGAAATGGTATTCTATCTATACCTAATGGCTCCTTATTCCAACGGTTATCTTTAAAACTACCCCCTGTATTTATTATGGTTCCTTCAATATTTAAATCTCGGATAGACTCATTGTCGAGTATCTTTTTAACTATTTTACTGGCAATTTCTTCACCTTCTCCCCGCACATATATATCGACATTTCTATTTAAACCAGTTTCTTGGGTCAACTCTGTACACCAAGGGCCGCCAAAGATTATATACACATCTTTCCTTTTTTCTCTAATTCTATCTGCCAATAGATTTGCTAATATTCGAGAATGACTATTAACACCAAAACCTATAATTTTCGGATTGATTTCTAAAATTTGATTAGCCCACCTTTCTATTAATTGCCCAATATCAAAATATTTCTTCAATTTTACTGCGTCGCACCATTCATTTGAATTATCCCATTCCCAAAGAAATCTCTTTGTCTCATTCTCTTGATATAACTGGGAATTGAAACAAAAAACCTTTACATCAAAGCTATCTTCTATCAATTTCGCGGCAATGTAGGCTATGCCTAAAGGAGGCATATCTACGCCATAGAGAGGCGGGGAAACTAAGGCAATTTTCATCTTTTAACTAAATTTAACAGGTTAATTTAAATTTATAAATCACAAAAACAAGGAAGAAGGCAAGGCCATGCACATTTTTTTACCTTTACAGAGGCCTTCAGTCTTTCTTTGCTTTCAAAGATATCTTTTAATTCGAGTGTTTTTATATCTCCATAAGAAGAGAAGCAGGTTGTGCAATTTCCCTGGTTGGAAACCAATATAGTCTTTTCGGCCGATTGACATTGTACATCGTTGGAAGTTATTGTGCCCTGGAAATATTTCTTTATTAAGGACAAATTGCTGGTAGAATTTTTTATAAATTTAGGGTTTTTCCTTTTGAATTCTATTAATTTACCTAACATCTTATCAAGTAAAGTTAGCCGCTCCCGGGGAATCCAAAAAGAAGACATTTTCCTTTCCGCCATTCTCAAATTGTTAGGAAGTATTACTTGAAATTGTAATGAATTTGTGCCTAAGTTTTTTATAAAATTAGCTAACTCCAGTAATTCTTCTAAATTCTGGTTCAAAATTATTGTAATTATATTAAAATTC
>CAZAPE010000091.1:0-6251 GCA_964487065.1 uncultured Planctomycetia bacterium
TCCGGGCAGAACAACCGTTAATCCGGATGAGGTTGATGTTAGTTGGGAGTTGGCCGGAGAGAAATATAAAATACCCATTATTGCTGCAGCTATGGACGGCGTGGTTGATGTAGAGTTTGCTATCAATATGGGTAAGCTTGGAGGCCTATCTGTTCTTAATTTAGAAGGTGTTCAAACAAGATATGAAAATCCAAATGAGGTTCTGAATAAAATTGCAGATGCCGATCCTGATATAGCCACAAAATTAGTTCAGGAAATTTACAAAGAACCTATTAAAGAGAAACTTATAGTCAAAAGAATTACTCAAATAAAAGAAGCAAATGTGCCTTGTGTAGTTTCAGCTATTCCTCAGAGAGCTGAAAGGTTCGGTAAAATTGCTCAAGATTCAGGATGTGATATTTTCATTGTGCAATCAACAGTTGCATCAAAAAAACATATATCTTCTGCTTATTCAGTATTGGATTATGAGGCATTCTGTAAAAGCATGAAAATACCGGTTGTAGTGGGAAACTGCGTTACTTATGATGTAGCGATGGATTTAATGAAAACCGGAATAGATGCAGTTCTTGTCGGTATCGGGCCCGGTGCTGCATGTACAACGCGTGGCGTTCTGGGAATTGGAGTTCCTCAGGTTACTGCTACTTGTGATGTAGCGGCAGCAAGAGATGATTATTACAAGAAAAAGGGGAAATATGTGCCTGTTATAACAGACGGCGGAATGCGTACCGGCGGAGATATTTGTAAAGCATTTGCTTCTGGAGCTGATGCGGTTATGATAGGGTCATCATTTGCGCGTGCCAATGAAGCTCCCGGAAGAGGTTATCACTGGGGTATGGCTACTCCGCATTATAATTTGCCCCGGGGAACAAGAATATATGTGGGTACGACTGGCAGCCTGGAAGAGATATTGCTTGGCCCTGCAAGAGTTGATGATGGTTCTCAGAATTTAATCGGTGCACTACAGACAGCTATGGGGAGTATAGGTGTAAAAAATATTGAACAGATGCATGATGTTGAAATCATAATTGCTCCATCCATACAGACAGAAGGAAAGCTTTTTCAGAGAGCGCAGCGAGTAGGGATGGGGAAATAGCTAATGGCTAATGGCTAAAAAGAGTCTGTTTCTTTATTAATTAATTAGAAATATGGAGAAGATATTAATATTAGATTTTGGTTCTCAGTATACGCAGTTAATAGCAAGAAAAATCAGAGAACTGAATGTTTTTTCCGAAATCATACCTTATGATAGTTCAATAGATAGTATAAGAAAATCAAATCCTTGTGGTTTGATTCTTTCCGGAGGCCCTGCCAGCGTGAGAGCGAAGAATATACCGCTTCCGGATAAAAGAATTTTTTCATCTGCTATGCCTATTTTAGGTATCTGTTATGGAATGCAGCTTATGGCAGAATCATTAGGCGGGATTGTAGCGGAGGCAAAAAATAGGGAGTATGGCAAAATAAAATTAAGGCTTAAAAATAAAGCAGCTCTTTTTGATTCTATCCCTCAAGAATTAACATGCTGGATGAGTCACGGCGATCAAGTCGTGAAACTGCCCTTAGGATTTAAAATCATTGCTACTACTAAAAATAGCTCAATTGCTGCAATGGCTGATATTAAAAGGAATCTTTATGCAGTGCAGTTTCACCCCGAAGTAGTCCATACGCAGTATGGTAAAAAGATTTTAAATAATTTTGTCAAAAAAATCTCTGCTTGTCGAGGCGAATGGAAACTGCGTTCATTCCTGAATGATGCTATACTTGAAATTCGCAATAAAGTTAAAGATAAAAAGGTTATTCTTGGTCTTTCCGGAGGCGTAGATTCTTCTGTTGCAGCTGTTATTATCCAGAAGGCTATTGGAAATAGGTTGCATTGCGTGTTTGTTAACAACGGTTTTCTTCGCTTACAGGAAGCTGAAAAGGTAAAAAATATTTTTGCTAAAAATTTCCACATAAATTTGCATTATATAAATGCGGAAAATGGTTTTTTATCAAAAATTAAAGGTGTTGTTGATCCTGAGGAGAAAAGGAAAATAATAGGTATGGAGTTTGTTAGCGTTTTTGAAAAGACAGCTAAGAAAATAGGAAATATCGAATATCTTGCTCAGGGTACTCTTTATCCTGATGTAATAGAATCACGTTCTGCTTTCGGGGGTCCTTCGGCGAGGATAAAAACCCATCACAATGTAGGCGGATTGCCTTGTAAGATGAATTTAAAGCTGGTTGAACCTTTAAGGTTTCTTTTTAAGGATGAAGTAAGAAAGATGGGAAAGTATCTTGCGATCCCTGATGAGCTTATATCAAGACATCCTTTCCCCGGTCCTGGGTTAGCTGTAAGGATTATAGGAGAGGTTACAAAAGAGAGGTTGGATATTTTAAGAAAAGCCGATGCTATTATGCTTGATGAAATAAAGAAGAATAATTTTTACAGAAAAATATGGCAGGCATTTACTGTCCTTTTGCCGGTTAAAAGCGTAGGGGTTATGGGCGATGAGAGAACATATGAGAATGTATTGGCATTGAGGGCTGTAACTAGCAGGGATGGTATGACTGCTGATTGGGCAAAATTGCCGCATTTTCTTTTGGAAGCAATTTCTAACAGGATTATAAGCGAGGTCAGAGGAATCAACAGGGTTGTATATGATATAAGCTCCAAGCCTCCTGCGACTATTGAATGGGAATAGTATAATAATATAAAATACAAAATATAAAATATAAAAAATGAAAAGCAACTTATTAGATATTCATACTGGATTTAAAACTTTTAAAACCTTTTATTTTTGATTTTTAATATTTAATTTTTAATTTTATTATATGGCGCATTCAGATTTTGTACACCTACATTTGCATTCTCAATATAGTCTCCTTGACGGTGCCTGTAGGATAGATTATTTAATAAAGCTTGCCAAACTATACCGTATGCCAGCCGTTGCTGTTACCGATCATGGCAATATGTTCGGATGTATCGAATTTTATACCAAAGCAATGCAGGGAGGGGTTAAGCCTATTATTGGATGCGAAGTATATGTAGCAAAGAAATCGAGGTTTGAGAAGTCCGGCGGGATAAAGCAAGAAGGCGCCTACCACATGACGCTTTTGGTTAAGGATGAGATGGGGTATAAGAATCTCATAAAGCTTTCAAGCCTTGGATATCTGGAAGGGTTTTACTACAGGCCGCGGGTAGACAAAGAGATTTTAGCTAAGTATTCTTCTGGATTAATAGGGTTAAGCGGTTGTATGCAATCAGAGGTTAATCAGATGCTTCTGTATGAAAATTATTCAAAAGCAGAAGAGGTTCTATCTTTCTATAAGGATATATTTGATAAGGACTCTTTTTTTGTTGAAATCCAGGACCAGTTTTTGCCTGAGCAGAGGAAGCTTATAAAAGATGGGGTTGCTCTAGCCCAAAAGCTGAATATACCTTATGTTGCAACGAATGATGTCCACTATTTGCAGCGTGAACATTCCTATGCTCATGAAGTTCTTCTGGCAATTCAAACTCAGACTACGATGGATGACCCTCAGCGGCTTAAGCTCGCAGGAGATCAGTTTTATTTTAAATCTCCGGCTGAGATGAAAGAAGTTTTTAACGAATTGCCAAAAGCTTTAACTAATACGCTTGAAATTACAGAAAGATGTAATCTTGAGCTTGATTTCAATAAAGTGCATATGCCGGATTTTACGCCTCCGGTTGGTTTGACCCAGCAGGAATACTTAGAGGATCTTTGTAAGCAGAATATTTCAAAAAAATACACACAAGTAGATGATAATATTAAAAAAAGAATAGCATATGAACTTGATGCTATAAACAGATTAGGATTTACCAGTTATTTCCTTATAGTCAGAGATTTTGTCGATTTCGCAAAAAAGAATAATATACCGGTAGGCCCCGGGAGAGGTTCTGCGGCAGGGAGCGTTGTCAGCTATCTTTTAGATATTACAACAATAGACCCCTTAAAATACGGCCTTCTTTTTGAGCGGTTTCTTAATCCTGATAGAGTCTCAATGCCGGATATAGATATTGATTTCTGCTACGAAAGAAGGCAAGAAGTTATAGATTATGTGATAAAGAAATATGGCGAAAGCAACGTTGCTCAGATAATAACTTTCGGTACCCTTCAGGCGCGTGCCGCCATTAGGGATGTTGCCAGGGCCTTGAATATTCCTTATGTTGAGGCAGACCGTATTGCAAAACTTGTTCCGGCTGAGCCTGATATCGATATTGCTAGGGCGCTTGCAATTGAACCGGCTTTAGCCGAGATGACGAAAGCAGATCCAAAAATTAAAAACCTTATACAAACAGCTCAAGTTTTAGAGGGGCTTTCCAGGCATGCTTCTATCCATGCAGCTGGAGTAGTGCTTAGCAATAAACCATTGATTGAAATGATTCCCATATACAGGGTTCCGGGCGGAGATATTGTTACTGGTTTTGATATGGATTCAGTAGATAAAGTTGGGCTTATGAAGATGGATTTTCTTGGTTTAAGAACCTTAACAATGATAGCAGAGGCCGTTAGGATAATAAAAAGGACAAGCGATTTAGAGATAGATATTGAAAATATCAAGATGGACGATGCAAAGACTTTTGAAGATCTATCCTGCGGAGACAGCAGTGGTGTTTTTCAACTTGAAAGTTCAGGAATGCGTTCTTTATTAATACGTATGAAGCCGGATAAATTTGAGGATTTGGTTGCTTTGCTTGCTCTTTACAGGCCCGGGCCTTTAGGGAGCGGTATGGTTGATGATTTTATAAAAAGAAGAAATAATGAGATTCAGGTTAAATATGAACATCCGCTTCTGGAAAATATTTTAAAAGAAACCAGCGGGATTATACTGTATCAAGAACAGGCAATGCAGATTGTTTCTGAGTTAGCCGGGTTTACGATGGCTGAAGCTGATCTTTTGAGGCGTGCAATGGGAAAAAAACTACCTGAGATTATGCATAAACAGGAAGAAAAGTTTATTCGAGGTGCACGTATTAATAAAGTTAGTGAGAAAAAAGCTGAAAAAATATTCAATTTAATACAGCAGTTTGCCGGTTACGGTTTCAATAAGAGCCATTCAACAGCTTATGCGATGATCTCTTACAGAACGGCATATTTGAAAGCCAACTTTTTCCCTGAGTTTATAACTGCGCTTCTAAGCGGTGAAATGCAGAATACGGATAAACTGAAAGAGTACTTGCAATATGCTGAAAAGAAAAAACTAACTATACTGGGCCCTGATATTAATGGAAGTTATGCCCGTTTTACACTGCTTGATCAGAAAACAATACGTTTCGGACTTGCGGCAGTAAAAAATGTAGGAAGCCATGCTGTGGAGTCTATAATTGAATCGCGAAGATTTAAAGGTAAATTTTTATCTCTTTTTGATTTCTGTAAGAGAATAGACACCAGGGCTGTTAATAAAAAGGTGATTGAAAGCCTTATAAAAGTAGGCGCTTTTGACTCTTTGGGGTATAAAAGATCTTCTCTTATGGCTGTTTTGGATAAAGCCCTTGAGTTAGTGCAAAGTTTTCAAAAAGATAGAATCAAAGGGCAGATGTCCTTTTTTGATTCAACGGATACTAAGTTTGAAGTCGATATGGAAAAATTTATACCTGATATTAATGAATGGCCGCAGGATCAATTATTGAAGTTCGAGAGAGAATTTTTAGGTTTTTATATTTCCGGGCATCCTTTGGAAAAGCATCAGGAATTGATTAATAGATATAGCACTGCAAATATAGAGGATCTATCTAACTTAAGAGACGGTGAACAGATCAGGATAGGCGGTTTAATTTCAATATTAAAAAAGAAAGTGACGCGCGGCGAAAATCAACGTATGGCAATAATGAAAATAGAAAATCTCCAAGGCTCAATAACTGCAATTGCTTTTCCTGAGGTTTATGAAAAGAAAGCCCATTTAATGCTTGAAGGGAATATTGTTTTTTTAATAGGAAAATTCAGTATTAGAGGTGATCAGCCTCAAATAATCCTCAGCGATATAGTTACAATTGAGGAAGCCCCTTACAAACTTACTTCGTATGCTTTTATAGAATTGAAAGAATTGGAATCTTCCGAAGAAAAGTTAAAATCATTGCTGGCTATATTATCTAAACATAGGGGCAGTACACCCTTGAGAATACTATATAAGGATGCTAACGGTAAGGTTCTTCTTGAATCCGGACAAAGAGTTGAAATTAAAGATGAATTCATAAAAGAGATCAAAGATAAGCTGGGGCTGGAGTTGATATTAAAATGAGGGAAAAGATT
>CAZAPE010000092.1:0-6169 GCA_964487065.1 uncultured Planctomycetia bacterium
TGTTTAGATAACAGTTTGACGCCGGAGGATAGAGAGTATTATATTTCCCAATATGATGGTGAAATTAGATTTACTGATGAACAAATAGGCTTTTTACTAAAAGAATTAGAGAGATTAAAGCTGGATAAGAAAACATTGATTATTTTAACTGCAGACCATGGAGAAAATTTAGCAGACTATGGAGGCAGATTTGACCATGGAGATAGTCTCTATGACGTTTTGATAAAAGTGCCTTTAATTATCAAGAATAACAATTTGTTTAAAAACAAAAAGATTAATTCTCAAATCCAAATGATTGACATTATGCCTACGATTCTTGATTTTCTCAATATTGAAACAAATGTAACGCTGGAGGGGAAAGCTTTCTTCTCTTAATTTCAAACTGGATAAAAAAACAGCGCAGCCATTTTTGATACAGTGAAGTTTGGACAGAAAGTTGTGTGCTTAAATCAATTAGAACTAAAGACTGGAAATTAATTTATAATTTGAGTTTCAATGGATACGAACTTTATAATTCAAAAGACGACCCCTATGAGTCGAATAATCTTGCTGAAGTAAATGAAAAAGAATTGGATTTTTTTAAATCGAAGTTGGAATGTTGGATGAAAAGCATAAAAGAGGATAATCTCTTAACGAATGAACTCCCGAAAGATGTTAAGGAGAAACTTAAAAGTTTAGGGTATGTTCGATGAGAAAAGTTCTCAAGTTGCTATTTTATGGGGTATGGTGTATTTTAAATAACAGGATTATTAAAACTCTTCTGTATTTGAAAAATGTGAAAGTCCGGAAGAATTTAAAAGGTTTGCACTGAACAGGAAAAACAGAGTTTATTAATATGAGTATTGTGGCTAAATCGAAATGTTTGCTTATTTAGATCCGGGAACAGGCATTACTTTTTTTAAAGAGTCGTTGTTTTTGTTATTGTTTTTAGGTGGAACACTTTCTTTTTTGCTGTTATTTTCTAAAATAATTTGGAGATTTATTGTGAGATTTCGATTATTTTTTATTTTAGCTGTAATACTTTTGGCAATAGGAGGAATTATCATGTTAAAAGGAAAAAATCAACCTCAAAAGAAAGTATTGATTTTAGGAATAGATGCAATGGACCCAGAGATTACAAAATATTTATTAAATTCAGGGAAATTGCCCAATTTTATGGTGCTAAAAGAAAAAGGGTATTATTCCAAACTCAAAACTGTAATTCCTGCAGAGTCATGCGTTGTTTGGACATGTTTTGCAACGGGTGCTTATCCTGCAGATTGCGGTATATTTGATTTTATAATGCGGGATCCCCAAACATATATGCCCTATTTGAGCTTGAATGAGGTAGTCCCTGATGTTAAATTCATCAAAATAGGAAAATTTAAAATTCCGATTTCAAAAAAACTTAAAGCAAGAAATTTAGTCAAAAAAGAATCTTTTTGGAATGTTTTATCTAACAGGGATATCCCTGTTTCAGTATATTTCCATCCCAATACTTTTCCTGCCGAGAAGATTTGCGGGAAGATGGTGTCTGGGATGGGGGTTCCTGACCTTTACGGTACGATGGGCAGATTCCTTTTCTACAGTGAGAATAAAGTAGAAGATAAAAAAGACAGCCGGGGAAAAATTATACAGGTAAATAAGGAAGGGAATATTATAAAAACTTTTATATACGGGCCTAAGATAGAATCAAAAGGAGAAACGGAAGAAAGCAAAATTCCTTTGGATATTACTGTCAATGCTATGCGGAATAATATTGGGCTAAAATTAGGAAAAGACGATTTTATAGTTCAAAAGGGGGAATGGAGCTCTTTTCATAGGGTAGTATTTAAAATTAGTGCTTTCAAAAATATTAGAGGAATAGTCAAATTTTATTTAAAAAGCGTAGAACCGTTGGAATTATATTGCAGTCCGGTCAATATTGATCCTTTAGATCCAATCTTCCCGATTTCTTATCCTATACAATATAGCGCCAAACTTGCGAAAGCTGTAGGTCTTTATCATACCCAGGGGATGCCGCATGATACCTGGGCATTTGTAGAGGGCAGGTTGGATGAAAAAGCATTTCTACAGCATGTAGATGATATTTTGAATGAGAAGGTAAAGATATTAAACAAAGCTCTTAAAGAATTCCATTCCGGGGTTTTGTTTTTTTATGTAGATACTTTAGATATTATGCAGCATTTGTTTTGGAGGCAGATGAAAGAGAATAACTCTCAAAGGATATATGATTATTATATTAAAATGGACCAAATCCTGGCGAATATTCTGGGTAAAATAGATAAAGATACTACTCTTATTGTTCTGTCGGACCATGGTTTTAAATCTTTTGATTATACTGTTGATTTGAATTGCTGGTTGTATAAACACGGTTATTTGGTTATGAAGGAAGGTATTAATGAAAGTGATGGGTTTTTTAAAGGAGTAGATTGGAACAAAACTCAAGCTTATGCTTTGGGTTTTGGATCGATATATATAAATAAGTTTGGAAGGGAAAAGTTTGGTATTGTTATGGATGAAGATTATAAAATGATAAAAACAGAAATTAAAGATAAACTGCTTGAAATGGTTAATCCAGATAGTGAAGAGAGTGTTATTTCTAAAGTTTATACCAATGATGAAGTTTTCTCCGGCACTTATGAATATTTGGCCCCGGATTTATATGCAGGTTTCTATCCCGGATATAGAGTGAGCTGGCAGACAGCTTTAGGCGGCCTCTCGGATAATTTGATAGCGCCTAATACCAAACTTTGGAGCGGAACGCATTTAATAGATCCAGAATTTGTTCCGGGAGTGATATTTTCAAATCAAAAATTGCACCTTAATAGCCCGGCAATTGTTGATATTGCCCCTATAGTAACGAAGATGTATCAATAGCGGTTCTAATTATTTGAAGGAGATTTCTGGAGATTTCTGCAATGACTACAAAAGCATGTTTGGAAGGGCATCTTCTTTGATTTAATAAAACTTTTGCACCGTTATAATTTACCTCTCCCATGATTTGTAGCTATTAACTAAGTTTAGTCTCATGCCGAGGTTATAATCCCTGTCGCATAGTTATTGCCGTCTCTAACAAGAACAAACCTGCCCAACTCCCGGATATCGTTGAAGTCAGCTACTACAATCGGTTTTTTTGTTCTGATAATTACTTCTGCCATATCAAGATTCTCTAAAACATTTGCATCTTCCTCAATCGTCTGGAGAGTAGAAGAATTAATTCTTTTGTTTATTTTTTCTATCCTGCAAGTTGTCTCTTGTGTCGAGCAGCGCATAATCATTTCTTTATTTTTATCAAACCTTTCATTATCCATCCAGAAAACAGTAGCAGAAAATTTATCTCTTAAGGAAGGAGTTTTTTTCGGTGAACAGATTATATCTCCTCTGTTTACAGGCAGCTGCTTAAGTAAAGTAATGCCAATGCTTTCGGAGGAATAAGCCTTTATTGTCTTCCGGGGATATTTTTCAATAGACTTAACTTTTGCTATTTTCTCAGCCGGTAAAATCTTTATAGTTTGAGACCTTTTAAGAGAGCCTGAAATTATTCTTCCCGCAATAACAGCTTTGCCATCTATATTATAAATATCCTGGACAGGGAAGATCAAGGTTTTATTGTTGAATGTCTTGCGCTTTAAACCCGCCAGACTTTTTAAAAAAGACACCCCTTTATACCAGCTCATTTCTTTAGAACGGAGGATAATATTCTCACCGTTAAGCGCGGAGACAGGAATGCAATGAATTGCAGGCATATTAATAGATGTAAGGAACCTATTAATCTCGCTTTTAACAGTTAAAAATTGCTCCTGCCTATAGTTTACCAGGTCCATCTTGTTTAAAACAACAATAACCTCCTTAAACCCCAATAAAGACAAAAGATAAGCGTGCCTCTTGGTTTGCTCTTTAAGGGACTCAACTACATCAATAATTAAAACAGCAGAATCTGCCTGAGAGGCACCGGTAATCATATTCTTGACAAATTCAACATGTCCCGGAGCATCAATGATTACATAGTTTATCCCCCCAGATTTAAAAAATACTTGGGTTGTATCAATCGTAATGCCTTCTTCGCGTTCTTCTTTTAAATGGTCCAGAAAATAGGCAAATTGCGTATCTTGGTTCCTATCTTGAGATGCTTTTTTTACCTCTTTGATTTTATCGTAAGCTAAAGAACCGGTATCATAAAGGAGCCTGCCGATAAGAGTAGATTTGCCATGGTCAATGTGTCCGGCAATGACAAATTTAATATTCCGTTTTTTCATATCAGGCTGCTTAAGGCCTTAACTATCGTAATTATGCCCAAAAATATTGTAAGAGCTGCAATTGCCAATTTTAAATTCCGGACGCTTATTCTTTTTACTATTTTAGCGGAAAAAGGGACTGCAATAACAGCCCCGGTAATAATATACGGCGCCAGAGTCCAATCGATGCCATTTTTAACCGTCAACAAATAAGTTGTAATACCTACGAAACAAGTTAAACCTTCAGCCAGAGAGGTGATCCCTACGGCATTTTTACTTTCAACTCCAGATAAAATCTGTCCTCCCATAATTAATGGACCGTATCCTCCGCCACTTATTCCTTTATTGAAAGAAGCTGCTAAACCTAACAATGCAATTTTAGACCAGGTAAAGATATACTTTTTATCCAGAGTTGTAAGAATTATTATTCCCATTACAAAAACAAGGCATCCAATATATATTTTCAGCCAAAAGTTGGGGATATTAACAGCTACAAAAACCGCAGCAATAGTCCCTATGATACTGCCGGCAGCCAAAATTAAAGCAATTTTTAAATGATGAGATATTCCGTTTTTAAAAAATTTAAAATTAACATTGCCTTCTCGATGATGTAGGGAAGCTGCCAGTAGCCCTGTTATAAGCTCAGATAATAAAATAACAGGGACAATTTGCAGAGGCTTAAAGCCAAAGAGTAAAAGCATAGGCGCCAAGGCAGTCCCATAGCCCATGCCAAGAGTTGAATCCACATACTCACAGATAAAAGCTAATAAAATCAGGCTTATTATGATGACCAAATTAAGCTCTATCATTTACATATATCCCAGAGAACGTAATTTTTGCATAGCATAAGCATCTTCTTTATCCTGGGCCCGGCCGGAACGTTCGGATATTTTAGATGTTTTAAGCTCTTTAATAATTTTATTTATAGTATTAGCATATGACGCTATAGACCCACAGCAACATTCACAACCTATGCTCCTGTAGCGCCGTCCATTTTTAGCGAAATATAGAGAAACTACAGGTATTCTTTCTTTTTTAATGTATTCCCAGATATCAATTTCTCGCCATCCCAGTAGAGGATGAATTCTTAAATGCTCATTGTTGTTTGCTCCGATTTTATATTGTTCCCACACCTCAAGAGGCTGGTTTTTATAATCCCATCTAAAACTTTTATCTCTGGGGGAAAAGATTCTTTCTTTGGCGCGGATTCCGTGCTCATCACGCCTGATAGCAAGGTATAAAGCGGAAAATCTGTATTCTGAAATTATCTTCTTTAAAGCGTTAGTCTTAAGTTCGCTGCAGCATTCAAATTTTCCTTTATCGGGGGTAATTCCCTGAGCCAGGGCCTCTTTGTTCTCGGCAACAATTAAATGAAGATTCCATTCTTGCGCATGTTTATCGCGAAACTCATAAATCTCCTTAAATTTAAAAGAAGTATCAATATGAATGACAGGAAAATTAATTTTTCCGAAAAAAGCTTTTCTGATCAGCCAAAGAAGAACTGTCGAATCCTTGCCTATACTCCAAAGCATCGCAACTTTTTCAAACTGTGCGTATGCCTCGCGTATAATATAGATACTTTGGTTTTCTAATTTTTTCAGATAATTCATACTTTATAGCTTAATAATATCAGAAATATAGTTTAGAGCCTAATTCTAAAGCAGAATTTTAGTTTTTTCTTAACCGAAGAAAACGTTTATAATTCCGGTTTTTTAAATCTACGCGTTCAAAAATAAGTTTAACCCGAGTATTCCATACATAGTATGAAATATTCGCCTCCCGAGAAATCTGTAAAATTTCCGGGACTAAATCCTTGCAATTTTACAAATTGCAGAGGATGAAAGGCCGATAGATTAAATCGTTACACGATTTAATCTTGCTACCCTGCGAAATTCGCCCTTAGAAATCGCATAGCGATTTCAATCCTAAAGGACGTCCTGTAGACAGGGACT
>CAZAPE010000093.1:0-5917 GCA_964487065.1 uncultured Planctomycetia bacterium
ATGAAATTCTCCCATTTTACTCAATATATTTCATAGTTGACATAAACTGGCAAAAAACTAAAATAGTATATAAATACCCCAATGAGGAGGTGGTAATATGTTAAAGAAAATTTTGTATCTTTCATTGATTGCTGCCCTTTTTTCCAGTTGCGCACAGCAATCGAATGAAACGGCAAAAGAAGAAGGATGGGAACAGCCTGATGCAACCGTTGAAGCTGTAAGCAAGGCAACAAAAAACTATAACCTTGTAATCGCAGATTTTGACTCCGGAGAGAAACCAAATAACCTTGGCGGCGATTTCGGCGCCTGGGATAAAGACCCCAACGATTTTACTCAAACTGCCGTTGACAGCTTCATAGCAACGATTAAACACGGGAAAGAAGGATATTCAATACAGATTTATTACGACATAGATTCTCCCAACCCTGCATTCAATGGCTTCTGGATGAAACTGAATAACATCGATGCCTCAAAATATTCCACGCTTAATTTCTGGGTTAAAGGCGATGAGATGAGAGGATTCACTAAAGCGTTCAAAATAGAACTCAAAAATGCAAAAGGAGAAACTGGAAAATATTATGTTTCCAACTTAACTTCTGAGTGGCAGAAAATCTCGATAGCGCTAAATAACTTCCAGGGCCTAAATGACTTATCGAATCTCAGCGAGTTCATAATGGTTTTTGAAGACACCACGGCAACTAAAAAAGAAGGGGCAATTTATTTAGACGATATTTATTTGAATTAAACTTTTATGGTGGAGATAATTTCACTTTTATACAGAGTAAAATTATCTCCACTTTCTTTCTATGTTTGATGAAGTAAGCCGCTTTAATCCTAACAAACCTATCCCCAAATAAGCTGCCAAAATAACCCATACACCCTTACATATCTTAACATCCAAGAGTACTTTATTTAAATTAACAGTTTTTATTTTGAAACTTCCTATTACAAAAATACTGACTCCAAGAAGTGCAAAGATAAAATTAATAAATCTGTTTTTACCTAATTTTTTAGCAGTCAAGTAAATCAAATATGCAAGAATTGGAATAATATAAACAAACCATGATTTTTTCTCAATATCTTTAATGTCAGGGTTAAATGCTTTTGCTATACTTAAGATTACCTTGGTATTTTTTCCGTTTGCAAAGAAAGGTATTTTAAAACCGCTTATTTTTAAAAAAGATATCCCTCCCCCGCTTACTATCCTGGCAACACTACCCAACTCTTCTTGTTCAACGCTAAACCAAGGCATAAAAAATGCGATAATAATAGCTACTACTAAAATAAAAATTGCAAATCTATACATATTTATATATTTTTTTATTCAATCTTATTAAGATAAAGAGTCTGCGTAGGATATGCAAAATCAATACCTTTTTTAGCAAATTCGTCAAAAAGGGCAAGATTAATCTCCTGCTGTATATCCATGTACTTATTGTAATCGCTGCTGAAAACATAATAAACAACTTCAAAGATAAGGCTTGAATCTCCATAGGAAAAAAAATGCGCCCTATCAAACACAGTATCTTTTACCTTCGCGACAATATTTTTAACCAAAACAGGTATTTCTTTTAACTGATTATACTGCGTCTTGTAAATTACACCGAACTGAAAAACAACCCTTCTCTTCTCCATTCTTTTGTAATTACGAAGCCTGGAATCAGTAAGATCTGTGTTTGAAAATATTACCTGCTCTCCGCCTAAGCTTCTAATTCTGGTTGTCTTGGCGCCAATATACTCAACAGTACCAAGGAATTCACCTACAATAATAAAGTCCCCTATCTCAAACGGCCTGTCGAATATTATTGAGAAATAACTAAAGAGGTCCTTAAGCAGCGCCTGAGACGCTAAGCCAACTGCTATACCGCCTATTCCAAGCCCTGCTATAACCGTAGATATCTTAAATCCCACATTATCCAGCAAAAACACGACAGCCAATGCCCAGACAATAAATTTTATAATTTTAAGTATGCTCTTAAAACTACGCTCCAGGGCTGCATCTTTTCCCCTCTTTTTTAAATAAATCGTAAATCCATAGCCTATAAACATCGTCGCAAAACGGGTTATAGAGAGCGTTAGAACAATAAGACCTGAAATATTAATAATATTCTTAAATTGTTCAGCAGACACAAGGGTATTTATCCCAACATAAAAAACTCCGAAACAGAGTAAAGGCAGAAGCGCCTTACTAAAAACATCTATTAAAAAATCATCGAATGTAGTAGATGTTTTCTGAGCATACTCTTTAAACTTCTTTAATACAAAAAATTTCAAAATTTTCACTAATATTAATCCTGTTAAAAGAATACTTAGAAAAACAAGATAATCCCAAACTGTATTGCCTAAATACATCTTGTTAAAAATATTCTGCATATCACATCCTCCTTAATTATATTATAACCGAACTTTCATCAAACACATATAGAAACTATTACATATACGCTCAACTTCACTGCAAAGATTTTAATATTGCCTTGATTTCCGATTCAATCTTACAAATGTAGATAACGACTAAGGCGTTCGGTCATTTTTTCGCAGACAAAATTGATAAATCTATGCTCATCGCTTTTATCTATTGATAAAAGCTTAACTCCGGTATCAAAAAAAGCCTTGCCTTCTTTTTCTACTGCAGTAGACCATTTCACCTCACCTTTTAATCGTAGAGGTTCAGATTCAGATGAAAGACAGGTTTCGAGCTCAATTATATCCCCAACAGATAATTTTTCTTCTGATGTGAAACATACTCCTTCAGTACTTACATTTTTCATTATAGCAGAAAGCATAGCCACTAATGCATCCTTCTGCGCACTTTCCTTAACACAAATATTAACAGTAGCGTCAACATCAAGCCTAACGTATTTTCTTTTTTCTGTATTGCTTTTATTTTCCATAATGTTCAATTTTCAATTAGATTTCTTCTCTAATCAAGGACTAATTATACGGAATAGATAATTAAAGCCCCAATTATAAAATAAACCAGCGACAGCATGCGTAAAATAGATACCGGTTTCTGTTGCCAAAATTTAATAAATGCACTTATGCGCTTTCGTCCCAGCATAAGCCCTGATATACATTTAACAAGCGCCAAAATTCCAAATATCAAAATGATTGCCCTGTTTCTGCAGTCAGAAGAAGCTGCAATAAAAATAACCCCGAAAATAAACTGCATTAAAGATGCTATATATATTCTTTTTCCTGGAATGAAAAAAGCAAGCATCTGTTTTAACGAATCCGGTTTTAAAAATACCATGATACCTAGAACAATTAACAAAACTCCCGTCAGTTTGACTAAAACCATCGCCACTTTACACCTCCTTGATGTTAGTATACAGCCTCATCCTGCCATTTAATTACTACGCCTATAATCGGTTTTGGTGTATATCTTGGAAAATCTCTCTCTTCTATAATAACTGCATCGCCGCCCATATCTGCAGTCATCTCTTTGAGCTGATTGAGCATATAAATTCGGTTTGAGCTTGTAACGCCAAAAACAGACACCTCGCCGAGCTTGATGAAATTTCCTTGCGGCTTATAAGTTAGAACTTTTACGTTCTCTATATGGGTAGGAGACGAGTACTCTTCTCCATAGTGAACGGATTTATACGCCGCACAACCTTGCAGTATTATTGCTAAAAGACTCATACTAATGACTTTTTTAAATACCATAAAATATATTGTAATCCTTTGAGTTTCAATGAACAATATTAAAATATGAATTATTTATCAATATTTATAATCTCATTTGCTGTTGCGCTTTCTGGAGCACTCGCTCCAGGACCTCTGCTTGCCCTGGTTATTTCAAAAAGCACAAAACACGGCTTTAAGACCGGCCCTTTGGTTATCCTGGGCCATGCTGTGTTAGAAATAATAATGGTTGCCGTTATTGCACTCGGATTCTCTGCTTTTTTAAATACTCTTTTCATATTAAAAACAATATCTTTTATTGCTGCAGGAATACTGATTTTTTTCGGAATAAATATGTTGCGCAATTTAAAATTAACACGTCTTGACTTTGAACCCGAAAATAAAAAATCATATAATCTCACTATACTCGGCATAACAATGAGTATTGCCAACCCCTACTGGACTATCTGGTGGCTTACTATAGGCCTGGGACTTGTTTTGGCGGCACAGAAATCAGGACTTGCTGCTCTGGGCATATTTTTCATGGGACACATACTCGCAGATTTAAGCTGGTATAGCATAGTTTCATTTACTGTGAGCCGGGGGAAACGCTATATCTCAGAAAAAATATATAAAAGAATAAATTTTATCTGCGCACTTACGCTGCTTGCATTCGGAATCTACTTCGCCCTCAGTATATTTTAAGGTAGCCTGTTTCGGTTTTTACTCTTAACTATAAACTATTAACTAATGGCTATAAGCCATTTATATTGCTTCTATTGTAGAAGGCGGCTTTTGGGTTATATTATAAGTAACGCTTACTACTCCCGGAACTTCGAGTGTTATTCTTCCTGCTATTTTCTGAAGTACTGCAAAAGGTACATTTGTCGGCGAACCAATCACTGCATCGCTTGAATCCCAACAACGCACCTCTATTTGTAAACCGAAATCGCGTTTGCCGTTTCTTATTCCTGTAACCCTATCTTCATGTAATATAGCAAGATATTGGAATGCATTAGTGTTTGATAACTCTTCTTCAACAACTTTTGTTGCTGCACGAACTATATTCACACGTTCCCGTGTTACTTCACCTATTACGCGGGCTGCCAGTGCAGGGCCAGGGAACGGAGGACGAGCATAAATCTCGATAGGAAGCCCCAAAAACTGGGCTAATCTTCGCACCCCTTGTTTTCTAAGTTGAACCAGGGGCTCTAAAACTTTATATCCAAATACAGCCTGAGTATCTATGCCAATTTGCTCCAAGATATTATGCTGACGTTTTATACCAGCAACTGTCTCTTCAACATCGGTATAATTTGTACCGTGCAATAAAAATTTCGCTCCGCTCATCTTTACAAGTTTGCCAAAAACAGTCTTATAAAAAGTCCGGGTAATCGCTTCTCTTTTCTCTTCCGGATCAGTTAAACCTTTAAGAGCACTGAAAAAATCGTTTTTAGCATCTATTAGCTCGACTTTAACGCCCAATTTGCTGAATACGTCAACTACATAGTCCGGCTCGCCATCGCGCATAAGCCCTGAATCAATAAAGTATGTTTTTAGATTATCCCCTAAAGCACGCTGCGCAAGAAGCGTTACGGCAGATGAATCAACTCCTCCTGAAAGCGCATTTATAGCTATTCCTTTGCCTACAACATTTTTAAGCTCCCTTATTTTTTCTTCTGCAAACTTTTCAACATTCAGATCCTTTAAAGCAAGCTCCTGTATATTCATTTTTTCTCCTAATGAGCTCCGACGTAACGTCGGAGCGAATTACTCCGCTGAGAGTGCTAAAATTCTTAAAATAATTTTAGCACATTTCTCGAAGCGGAAAATCTCAACCGTAATGAACAGATAATTTATGGAGCATAAAACGACATAAATTATAGTTCCGATTTTTCGGAACGTCTGCTTATTATCCCAGCGTTTAGATTTCCAAGAAATCTGCAAAGGGATACATTATTCAATTTATTACCCATAAGCATCTTCGTTTTGTAACAAACCATCTGTGATTATCTGCTAAATTTTCTAAAAATCTGCGGCTATCTGTGCTGGGCATTGTAATATATGTTTCATTTAACTTTTTAAAATGCTCAACGCCTCTTGCCATATAACTTAGACAGTAATCTCAATATCTCAATATACAGCCAGATTAAAGTAACCAGCAACCCGAATGCCGCATACCATTCCATGTATTTAGGAGCGCCCGAGGCAGCTCCGTTTTCAATAAAATCAAAATCCAAAACTAAATTTAAAGCCGCAATAATCACGACAAATACGCTAAAAGCAATACCTA
>CAZAPE010000094.1:0-5885 GCA_964487065.1 uncultured Planctomycetia bacterium
TGTTAAAAGATCTGATAAAGGATTGCCTCTTACTCCTTCAGGTACTCTGGCTGTTATCGGGGATCTGAAGCAGATGAAATCAAAGTGGCTTCGGGGGACAAGCATGCTTGGTTACGGCACTACTTTAACGGTCGGAATTGGTATACCGATACCGGTGCTTGATGAGGAGATTGCGCAGTATACTGCCGTTCGTGATGAAGATATCTCAGCCTCTATTGTTGATTATAGCAGTGCTTATCCGCAAGGCATAAATGAATCTGTCGGGCGCGTCAGTTATGCGCAATTGCGCAGCGGAAAAATCAAAGTTTTAGATAAAGAGGTGCCGACGGGAAGTCTTTCAAGTTATGCAAAAGCGCGGGAGATTGCCCTTGAGCTAAAAAGTTGGATTGAAAAGGGTTCTTTCTTGCTTACCGAACCTGTTGCATCTCTTCCGGGTGCCGAATCTGATTATAAATTTAAACCTTTGAAATTTAAGGAAATTTAAGGAGGCTTTATGTTTGCCAATAAAATAGTGCTCCATTTTCCACCGCAGCTTACGAATAAACCTATTGTTTATAAATTATGCAAGGATTATGCCCTTGAGTTCAATATTCTAAAAGCTCTTATTACTCCCCAGGAAGAGGGCTTGCTTGTTTTAGAATTAAAAGGCGAGGAGAAAAACTATAAAGATGCTCTGAAATACCTGAAGGATGAGGGTGTGAAAGTCCAGGCTCTGGCTAAGGATGTGAAACGTGACGAGGTAAGATGTACCCATTGCGGAGTCTGCGTGCCGATGTGTCCTGTAGGCGTATTCCAGGTTGAGGTAAATAGTAAAGAGATACTTTTCAATAAGGATAAATGCATTGCCTGCGAACTTTGCGTTACGATATGCCCTTTTGATGCGATGACAGTTGCATTGTAGTTATACATTTGCTTGAATAAACATGAAAGTTCTTGTTGCGATGAGCGGCGGGGTGGATTCTTCAGTTAGCGCCTACCTCCTTAAAAAGAAGGGTTTTGATGTCCTCGGGGTTACTATGTGTTTTGGTATTAAGGAGGTGTCTTGCGATAAGAAAAAATGCTGCGGCGCTGAGGCAGTAAATGACGCAAAAAGAGTCTGCGAAAAATTAGACATTGCGCATTATGTGCTCGATTTTTCTAAAGAGTTAGAAGAAATAGTAATTGCAAATTTTGTTTCTGAGTATTCTAAAGGCCGCACTCCCAACCCTTGCGTTGTATGTAATAAATATTTAAAATTCGGTTCCTTGCTTAAAAAGGCTCGCGCTTTAGGGGCTGATTTTTTTGCAACAGGCCATTATGCAAAGATAGAAAAAACTTCCTCAAGGCGATATTTACTAAAAAAACCAAAAGATAAACTCAAAGACCAGACCTACTTTCTTTACGCTATAAATTACGACGATTTAAAAAATATTATTTTTCCGCTCCAGGATTACACTAAAGAAGATGTCAGGGATATCGCAAGGTCTTTACATCTATCTGTTGCCGATAAGGCGCAAAGCCAGGACATCTGTTTTATTCCGCAAGGCGATTACCGTAAATTTATAAAGGATAGGCTTAAATACGCAGATAGGGGCGATATCTTAGATCTTAATGGCAATGCGTTGGGTAAGCATAAAGGTGTTTTCTCTTATACCGTTGGCCAGCGCGAAGGGCTTGGTCTTAACATAGGCAAATCTTTATATGTTATTTCTATAGACCCTTTTAAAAATCAGATTATTGTAGGTGAAAAAAAAGATCTTCTTTTCTCTGCATTCGTGGCTGCTGATATTAATATTTTATGCGATGATTTCTCAGGAGAAATTTTTGCAAAGATAAGGTATACTCAAAAGCAGGTACTTGCCGAAGTAAAAAAAGTCGGGCATAATAAATTAAAAGTTTCTCTACAAACAAAAGCAGAGGCAATAACAAAAGGGCAGTCTGTAGTATTATATAAAGATGATACTGTTTTAGGCGGAGGCATAATTGAGGAGGTGCTAAGGTGAGCATAATCAAAGAAATTACTGAAGAGATAAAAAAATTAAAGAAGAAAAAGAATGCGGTTATCCTGGTCCATAATTACCAGCGTCCGGAGGTTCAGGATATAGCTGATTTTTTAGGCGATTCCCTGGGTCTTAGTATTGCTGCAAATAATACTAGCGCTGATGTGATTGTTTTTTGCGGGGTTTATTTTATGGCTGAGACCGCAAAAATACTCTCACCTCAAAAGACAGTTTTAATACCCGAAAAGAAAGCCGGTTGTCCTATGGCAGATATGATTACGGCACAAGAGCTGATCAAGCTTAAGAGTAAACATCCCAACGCACGCGTTGTATGTTATGTTAATACTCCGGCGGAAGTAAAAGCCGAAAGCGACCTCTGTTGTACATCAGCAAATGCGGTTAAATTAATAAACGAAGCCTTTAAAGAAGATGAAGAAATAATTTTTGTTCCCGACAAATACCTTGGAGCCTATGTGAAATCCCAGACTCATAGAAACCTTATTCTTTGGAACGGTTATTGCCCAAGCCATGTTAAAATAACAGTTGCAGATATAAAAAGGCAAAAGAATATTCACCCCCAGGCGCTTATTCTTGTGCATCCGGAATGTATCCCGGAAGTTAATGAGACAGCAGATGCTGTACTTTCAACGGAAGGGATGTGCAGATATGTAAAAAAAAGCAATGCTTTGGATTTTATTATAGGAACCGAAGTGGAGATGGTTTACAGGTTAAAGAAAGAAAATCCCGACAAAAATTTTTATCCTCTGTCAATGCTTGCAGTATGTCCGAACATGAAAGAAACAACTTTAGAAAAGGTTCTTTTCTCTTTGGAGGATATGCAGCATGAGATTACTTTAAAAGAAGATATTATCAATCGCGCAAAAAAGAGTATTCAAAGGATGCTGGATTTTATCGAGTAAATTTGTTTGACCCGGAGGTTGTTTTGCCGCTTTACTCCTACATCTGTAAAAGCTGCTCTGAAAGTTTTAATCATCTAACCGGTATGATTGCGCATGAGGATGAGCTTTCCTGTCCAAAATGTAAAAGCAGAGATTTAAGTAAAATGTTTACATCCTTTTCAGTCTTAGGCTCAGCAAAAGCAAATTCTAAGTGCAGCACCTGCAAGGGAGGCAGCTGTTCCTCCTGCAATTAACAATAATAATTATTTTATAATAATTGTTATTGACAAATAGGGCCTATGTATTTATAATAAGACTATGAATAAAAATATTGAGTTTCTTAATCAGAAGAAAATAAGACTGACTCCGCAGCGGCTTTTGGTCTATGAGATACTTAAGAAAAAAGGTCATGCAACGGCGGATGAGATATTTAAAGAGGCTCTTAAAACTCACCCTGCGCTTTCTTTTGCTACAGTATATACAATACTGGAGTTGTTTAAAAATAAGGGTTTTGTTTCGGAAATAAGAATAGATTTTGAAAGATCGACTTTTGATATAACTACCACCTTACACCACCATTTTTTATGCAAAAATTGTTCCCTTATTTATGACCTTGATTTTCCAACTTGCAGTGCGTTAGATAAAAAAAATATTCAGGGACACTCAATAGAGAGCTTCCAGGGTTATTTATACGGAATATGTAAATCCTGCAAAGAAAAAAGGAGGCGAGCATGAAAAATAATATAGAAATCTCAAAAGATATATTTTATGTAGGGATTAAAGATTATAACAGAAGAATATTTGATGCCCTGATACCTTTGCCTTACGGAACAAGTTATAATTCATATCTTATACGCGCAGAGAAAATAGCCCTGATAGATACGGTTAATCCCGGTTTTGAAAATTCCTGGATAGATAATATAAAAAGTATCGTTGCACCGGGCGAAATAGATTTTGTAATAATGAACCATGCCGAGCCCGACCATGCCGGCGCTATACCTCATATAATGAAGCTAAACACTAAAGCCAAGCTTATTACCTCAGGAAAGGGCAAGAGTATGGCTGTTAATTTTTACGGAGTTCCCGCTGAGCGGATTATAGATGTACAAGACAATGCTGAAATTTCATTAGGCAGTAAAACTTTAAAATTCATTTCCGCGCCAATGCTTCACTGGCCCGAGACTATGTTTACATATATAAAGGAAGCCGAGATGTTGTTTCCTTGTGATTTCTTTGGTTTTCATACCGCAGACGGATTTTATGATTCTGATTTTAAAGATTTAGATTTTCATGCCAGAAGATATTACGGTGAGATTATGATGCCTTTTAATCCAATGGGGAAGAGCGCGCTTTTGAAAATAGCCCCTTTGAAGATTAATATGATAGCCCCAAGCCATGGCCCTATCCATAAAAACCCTGAAAGGATACTTAGCCTTTATAAGAAGTGGACAAATGGTGAGACGGATGAAAAGGTAATTATTGTTTATATGAGCATGTGGCAGACTATTGAGAAAATGATTGATGTTGTCTCAGGTAAACTGCTTTCTAACGGAGTCCAGTTTGCAAGATACAATCTTATAAACAGTGATATAGGAGATATAGCTGCCGATCTTGTCGATTCAAGGGCGATAGTTTTTGCCGCTCCCACAGTTTTAAATTCAATGCATCCCTTAGGTATATACGCTGCCCAAATCGTAAAGCTGCTCAAGCCCCCCTTAAAGTATGCCGTCTTTCTTTCTTCATATGGCTGGCATGAGGCGGCATCAAAAGAAGCATTGTCAATACTTTCGCCCTTAGGCATAGAGTTAATCTCTGCAAAGCTTGTAAACGGAGCTCTTAATGCCGATGATATTACTGAGATTGAAAAAATTACCGCTGATTTGATTGCGAAGGTAAAAACAGGTTAGTTTAACTTTATGAATGATATTAAAGAGATCAAAGGTTATCTTAAAGAAAAGATTCGCAGAACTGGCTCTGTAGTCAGTTTCCGTTTTCGGTTAAATGAAAAAGTTGATTTTCTGCCCGGTCAGTTTATGGAGGTTATTTTTAACAAGGATGATAAAAATTTAAGACATTGGCTTTCTTTTTCATCATCTCCGGCGAGAGATTATATTGAATTTACGAAACGTATTACAGATAGTTCTTTCTCTCAAAAATTAAAAGAGCTTAAAGAGGGGAGCGAGGTAACATTCAGGCTTCCTTTTGGGAAATGCGTTTTAGAGGATGAACATAAAAAGGTTGCTTTTATATCCGGGGGTATAGGTATTACGCCTGTTATATCAATGCTTGAGCATAATGTTGAATTTGATTCAGGCAGAGATTTTGTTTTGTTTTATTCTAATAGAACCGAAAATGAAATCGCCTTTAAAGATAATCTTGATATCTGGAGAAATAAAAGTAAAAATATAAAGGTTATATATTCTTTAACGGAAAGCAGTTCTGACTGTAAAGATTTTTGTACGGGGAGAATAACGGCAGATTTAATTAAAGAAAAATTGCCGGATTTAAAAGATAGGTTCTTTTTTGTTTTCGGTCCGCCTAAAATGGTAGAAGCTATG
Organism: uncultured Planctomycetia bacterium; assembly: GCA_964487065.1. Classification (GTDB taxonomy): domain Bacteria; phylum Omnitrophota; class Gorgyraeia; order Kaelpiales; family Kaelpiaceae; genus CAZAPE01. The sequence continues at coordinate 5,437 of CAZAPE010000094.1, forward strand.
CAAACAATATTATCTGTGCTGAATATTGAGGATAGTCGCATTAAGGTAGAATCATTTATTGGATATTAATAATGAGGACACATTTTATGGAACAGAGTGAACATAAAATGTATGTCCGAATTATCCCCCGCATGTTTGATTTACGAAGTAAATCAGCGGGGGGTCAAGAGAGGCTCATTGAAATGGAACAGAGTGAACATAAAATGTATGTCCGCCTGTCCGCCATTGGCGGGAATTATCCCCCGTGTATAGATTTCGCCTAAGGCAGAAATCTACGGGGGGTCAAGAGAGGCTCATTGAAATGGAACAGAGTGAACATAAAATGTATGTCCGCCTGTCCGCCATTGGCGGGAATTATCCCCCGTGTATAGATTTCGCCTAAGGCAGAAATCTACGGGGGGTCAAGAGAGGCTCATTGAAATGGAACAGAGTGAACATAAAATGTATGT
>CAZAPE010000095.1:0-5872 GCA_964487065.1 uncultured Planctomycetia bacterium
ATTTATTGTAAACAATGGTTATCAGATGCTTGATAGATTGCATATTCTTTATTAATTATGATATCAATAAATGATTTTTATAAGAAATTAAAACGCCAATATATAAACCTCTCTTTGATTAATGCCGCTTCTTTTAAGCATTATTTAATGCATTTACTATCTTTTTGTATCTTTTATCTTTTCGGAAAAGGCAAATCTGCTTTTCCCTTGAATATCACTTTAGATTTGAGTTACGAATGCAACTTAAATTGCAAATTCTGTTTTTTGTATTTTTTGCCCCGCGCTTCTTTGATTCGGGAGGAAGCCTATTTAACATATAAGGAGATAGAAAAGCTTGTTGTCCCGTTGAAAGGTAAAGGCACTACTTTTCTTATTACTGGCGGTGAGCCGACATTAAGGAAAGATTTAGTAGACATTGTAAAGTTAATTAAAACAAATAAATTTAGATGCGGCATATTTACAAATGCTATTTGCCTTACTCCGGAAATCTCAGACAGTTTGACAAACCGTGGTTTAGATTATTTACTTTTCTCTTTAGACGGCCCTAAGGATGTCCACGATAGATTAAGATCAAATGGAGCCTTTGATAAGGCATACAACAATATTGATTACATAATAAAAAGACGAGAACATTCTAATCCCAAAATTATAATGAATGTCTTAATACTACAGGAGAACTATCAAAGGTTAACAGAGATTATTGACATTGCTTATAACCTCAATGTTGATGCAGTCGCTTTTGATTTTTTGACTTTTTTAACCAACAGAGAATTTGAGATTCATAAGACATCTTTTGAAGAGAGATTTCCTGATAACGAATTCAAAAGTTTAGTTTATGTGCGGAATTTTTTAGATAAAAACCTGGAAGAGTTGCCATGTATTATAAATGACGTAAGAAAGTATGCCAAAGCAAAAGGGGTTCATACTTTTTTAAAGCCTGATTTAACAAAGAAGGAAATGGGAAAATGGTTTAGTTCCAGTTTTAGATTCCATCGCAGGTGCATTTATCCGTGGAATGTTTTGAGGATTTCTCCTTACGGCGATGTGTATCCTTGTGCCCAGTTTTATATAAAAATTGGGAATATTCGAGAAAACACTATTGAGGAAATATGGAATAATAAAAAATTTTGCAGTTTCAGAAATATGTTGAAAAAAAGAAAGTTATTTCCGGGTTGTAATAAATGCGTGAAACTATAATATGAAGAAATACAAAAGTATAGGAGAAAGCAAAAATATAGATAAAGACATATCCGTAATTATGCCAGTGTGCAATGAAGCAGAGAGTCTTCAGTTTCTCTGTGGAGAGGTCGTTAACTGTATAGAAGAATTGAATATGACCTATGAAATGATTTTTGTCGATGCAGGCAGCAGAGATAATTCCTTTGAAGTGTTATGTCATCTAAGAGAAATGTTTAAACAGATGCTGGTCATTAAACTTAAGAAGCAATACGGACAATCGGTTGCGTTGGCGGCAGGAATATATTATAGCCGAGGTGGTATAGTAATTACTATGGATGCAGACCTTCAGAATAATCCAAAAGATATATCTCTTTTTATAAATAAAGTTAAAGAAGGATATGATATAGTTTGCGGCTGGCGAAAGACAAGGCAGGATCCATATTTGACCAAAGTCCTTTTTTCAATAATTGGAAATAAAATATTATCAAGACTCTCAAGAATTAGGGTGCATGATTTTAGCTGTACATTTAAGGCCTTCAAGAAAGATGCGGCAAAAAAGATCGGGAATAAATTACATTCTGGATTGCATAGGTTTATACCTTTGATTGCAAGAAATTTTTGTTTTTCTATTTGCGAAATTAAAATTAGTCACAGGCCTCGTCTTTATGGAAAGTCTAAATATTCCTTTTTTAGAGTATTTAAGGCCCTCATAGACTATTTGATTTTGAAAATACGCGGAGATTCTATAAAGGATGTTCCAAAAGAAAGATTGCTTCGGTATATTGAGAAAATAATTATATAGCGACTATTCTTTATACAGTTATATTTTCATAGGTGCAGGCTTTATCGGCACATTTTGATAGTATATATTTGTTTTACTTAGTAGATCAAAGAAAAGATAGAAGGAGCGATTATACTAAAATAAGCCTTCTTAGTATTTTAAGTATTCTTATAATTAGGAATTTCTCTTTATTTATCATGAGGGATGGCTATCAAATGCTTGATAGATTATCTTATTTTATTTATAATTAACCAAAAAGTAATAGAAGGGGAACGGCTAAAATAATTTTTTATCAAGATATTTGGTGGGAATTATTCGGAATAATGTCAATTTCAAGTATTCTGAAAAGGTCCGGACACGGATGTAAAGTTTTTTTTGGCGGAAAGAAAAAATTCATAAAAGAAATTAAGGTTTATCAGCCGGATCTCATTGGATTCAGCTGCATGAATGCACAGGTAAAAGAGGTTATAAATATTGCTGGTTATCTTAAAAGGAATGGGGTAGATGTTCCAATTATACTGGGAGGGATATATCCTACTCTTTATCCGGAGATTTTGCGCTGTAAAACAATCGATTATATATCCAGAGGCGAAAGTGAATACACCCTTTTTAAGCTGATGAGTGTCCTCGGTGAAAAAAGGCCTAATTTAAGAGGTATTCTCGGGTTAGGCTACAAAGAAGACGGCCAAATAATTGAAAATCCGCATAAGGCATTTTATCGATTATTTTTTCTTTTATATCGCCAACCCTGTTGTGTTCTTTAAATTGTTTCGCATGGCAAAGCATATTATTATTTATTGAACTAAAAAATTTTTCCGGCGGGTTTGATAATTTTGATTTAAAGTTCAAAAAAGGAAGATGCATGTATTCTAAAGCAAGAAGATATATAAGATTTGTTCTTTCGGCAGCAATTACCATCGGAATATTTATTCTTTTGTTTCATAAAATTCCCCTTGGTGAAGTGGTGAATACAATTAAAAAAGCAAATTTTAAAATTATTCTTTTAATTTTAGGTATTTCCTTAATTAGCAATACCGTTATTTCAGCCAAAAGGTGGAAATTAATACTGGAGCGATTGGGCTGCACAATTTCTTTGAAAGAATCTTTATTTATTAAGCTGGGAAGCGATTCCATAGTTAGTTTGCTGCCGATAAAAATAGGAGAATTCTCCAGAATGGAATATTTGAAGCGTCTTAAAAATATTTCTTATTCAAAATCTTTAATTTCTATAATCAGTGAATATTTTCTTAATATTTTCATGCTTATCCTTTTCGCCATTACGGGAGCTGTAATTCATTTATTCCAGGGGAGCCGCCTTAATGTGTCAGTGAGTTCCCTTCGTACATTACTGCCGTCTTTTTTATTGTTTTCAGAAAAGTCGCATACGGCAAGTAACACTAATATTAAACTTATAAATAATTATTTCGGGCTATTTAAAAAAAGTCTGGGAGGCCTTATGATGTCCCTGAGAAGCCCAAGTATTTTATTTTATTCTTTTTTATTCATGCTGGCAGAGATAGTAAATATTTATTTGTTATCAAGAGCGCTTCATTACCCTTTTCCTTTGTACAATATCGTGTTATTTGTCCCTATCGTAATTCTTATAAGCAGTCTTCCGTTGACCATTGCCGGTTTAGGCCTTAGGGAGGCAGTTGTAATCCTATTTTTTTTAAAACTTGCCCCTTTCCAAGTTTTGTTATCTCTGGGGATTCTATATTCTTTCACCGAGCAGCTATTTCCAATGATTATCGGAACAACTTTAACCGGGCCGTTTTTAATTCGGATATATTACGGTAAAAATGAAAATAAGCTATTTTCTGCCAGCAGTTAGAGCTTTAATAAAGGCTAAGCTTTTTAAAATAAATGTTCCTTTAGCCGTCGGTTGGAATTTGACCTACAGGTGTAATCAAAAGTGTCTTTATTGCGGAGTTTGGGGAAAACAATGTCCGGAGCTGGATACTTCCGGAATTTTAGCCATGGTAGAACAATTTTATCGTTTGGGAACCCGTTGGATATCTTTTACCGGCGGCGAACCGCTTCTACGAGAAGATCTGGGGGAAATTATTAAATATACAAAGAGCAAAGGTATTTACGTAAGTGTGAGTTCTAACGGGGTATTGGTTCTGGATAAAATAGAGGATTTACGAAACATTGACAAGATGAAATTTAGCCTGGATGGGCCCAAAAATATTCATGACTTTATAAGGGGTGAAGGGTCTTTTGAAAAAGTACTTACAGCAATAGAAGTATGTCAAAAGAAACATATTCCGGTGTCTATTGAGTGCGTGCTTTCCGATCGGAACCTAGACCACATTGACTATCTTATAGAAACAGCTTTTAGATATGGAATAGAGATTCTTTTTCAGCCCGCTACAAAAAAAATACTTTACTCGCAAAAAGAAAATTTTCTTACCCCTTCTAGGGATAAATATAGAACTATTATCAATAAATTGATTGAGCTAAAAAAACAAGGCGCGCCAATTTATAATTCTTTAGCCGGTTTACGGCATCTTTACCATTGGCCGGCTTCAAGAAAAATTAAATGCAGTGCCGGAAAATTGAATATCGGCGTTGCTCCGGACGGAACCCTTTCTGCCTGCAATAGATTCCTTCAGGCGAGTAGCGAGAAAATAAGAAAACAAAATTCCAACATAAAGAGAGGACTCTCGAAAATTACCGGCATTAAAGGATGCGCAGAATGCTGGTGTTGTTCCTTAGTCGAATTTAACTTAATTACTTCATTCAATATTGATGCGATGGCGAACTTTTTAATAAGGAATTAATTAAAATAAATGAAAGTAGTATTTGTTCATTTAGGAAGAGAGCATTTAGGCATTGAATATCTTTCCGCGGTACTTAAAAGAGAAGGGTATCAGGTGGAATTAGTGCATGACCCGGGTTTATTCTCCCTGGAAGATAATGTTTTTTACCTTCCGTCTTGGGAAAAATTTTTCCGGCAAAAAGATATGGCCAAACAGGTAATTAGTAAAAAACCCGACCTTATAGCCTTTTCAGCATACACCCCAACCTATAAATGGGCTTCTATATTAGCCGCAGAGATAAAACAAGCTTATTCGGTTCCTATAGTTTTTGGAGGCATACATCCTACTCTTCTGCCGGAAAAAGTTATATCTCAGCCTTTTGTGGACTATGTGATTAGGGGCGAGGGTGAAGAAAGCCTTCTGTCTCTTCTGAATTCGTTAGAAGGTTTTACAGGCCTGGAAAAGGTTAACAATTTATATTATAAAAGAGACGGTAAGATTATTAAAAATTCTCTAAAACCCGCTATTAAGGATTTAGATAATTTACCTTTTCCTGATAAAAGTCTATTCGAAGGATCTGTCCGCTACAAAGATGATTATACAATTTTAACCAGCCGCGGCTGTTTATTTAGCTGTAGTTATTGCTGCGAAAGTTTTTTAAATGGCCTTTATCAAAATAAATATTTCCGAAGAAGAAGCGTTGATTCGGTAATCGAAGAATTAACAGTGATGAAGAAAAAATATAACTTTAAAAGAGTAATGTTTTTTGATAGCATATTATTTACTGATAAAAAATGGTTAAAAAATCTGCTTTTAAATTATAAAAGAGCGATAAACGTTCCTTTTCGCTGCACCGGCCATGTCGGCGTTTTTGATTCTGAAATAGGCAAATTAATGAAAGATTCCGGCTGCTATAGCATTGAGTTCGGAGTACAGACCTTCAACGATAGTATCCGCAGGGAAATTTTAAATAGGTGGGAATCTAACGCTCAGATCAGAAAAGCTTTTGACGCGTGCGATAATATCGGTTTGCATTATGATGTAGATTTGATGTTTGGTTTACCGGGAACGAGCCTTAAAGATTACGAGACAGCCTTGGTTTTTTTAAAAAATAATAGATTTATCAATCGTATTAAATGTTATTATTTAT
>CAZAPE010000096.1:0-5679 GCA_964487065.1 uncultured Planctomycetia bacterium
TCTCTCCAGGAAAACCTGCAATTATATTTATAGCCGTGGCGATACCTGCCTCATGACTCAACTTTATTATTTTCTCTGCCTCAGATGAATTATAGAACTTATTCATTTTCTTAAGGACCTCATCGGAAAAACTTTCTACTCCAAAACATAAAAAAACACATCCTGCTTTTTTCATCTTCTTGAAGAGCTCATACGTCATATTTTTTCGAACCATTGAATAACTTCCCCAAGTAATATTCAGCCCAGATTGAATAATAGAGTCGCACATCGTCTCCAGCTGTCTTAGATTGCCATTGCAAATCAAATCATTGAATGAAAAATGATTTATTTTATTTTCCCTTATATGATATTTAAACTCCTCGATAATAATTGCCGGTGATCTAAATCTATACTGCCCGCACATCAAATGGTCTATACAGAAGGCGCATCTCCCAATGCAGCCACGACTTATTAACATAGGGATAAGCCTTTCTTTATATCCATCCAGATTGAAATCGATAAATTTCGGAAAGGGCAATTTGTCAATGTCTCTTGTAAAATACGGAGTGGCCGGTTTAAAAAAGTCCTCTTTTTTGCAGATCACTCCCTCGATGCCTTCAAATCTATTAGACTTTCTGTTAAGTATCTTCTCTAACACCTTCTCTCCTTCTCCAATAACAAAAGCATCTATGCTTGGGACATCTTCAAGGCATAAACTTCTTCGATTGCATTCCCAAAAGCAACCTGTTCCGCCAAAAATAATTATCTTTTCTTTGTCTTGGTTTTTGATTAAAGTTGCAATCTTACCGGCAAGGCCTATGCCGGCAATATTGACCGAAAAGGCAACAAGATTGGTATCAAGCGATAGGACTTCGATAACCAAATTATTGATTTCTTTCTTAAAAGCATTAAGCATTCCATAAGTTATCTGTGTAAGAGACATGAAGTTAATATTATGTATCTCCCAAAAGTTACGCCCCTGTTCATCAGCGCTTTGATAAAGTCTGAGATTAAAATCAATATTTTTGGGGTTAAATCCGCAAGACCTTAAATATTCAGAGATATAGGCTAAGCCCAGGGGAGGCATCTTTGGCTCCCAAGGTGGCGTCATTATCAGGACTAGATCAGCTGTCATATTATTTCAAATCACCAATTATTATTTCTCCTTCAAAATAAAGATATCTGCCCGGAGAGTATTTCCTGCTATCTACCTTATAACATTTTAATACCCGAGCTTTAAAAGCGGAGGATGCATTCAATACAGCCATACGATATTCCTCCCTGCCTGTTCTGTCTCTCAGTAACAAAAAAGGGAGTTGATCATTAAAGCTGTTCGTTTCTGCCCTGATTGTGCTTGTTAGGTTCCTATCTTTTTCGGAAAGGGTCGGCCAATCTTCATTAAAGATATCTGGAAAAAGGCCGCAAGAATCGCCATTAAATGACCATTTACTATATTTATTACTTAACATAATATTAACCTGCTGTTCCCCCTCAATTGTTGTTTGCTCTAACACTTCCATTTCAATTTTTAAGCTAATTGTTATTTCATCTTTCAATTCTATCTGCCATACCTGAATTATAGGCAATCTCTGCCATCTTCCTTTCGCAATTATTCTGGCCTCATTTATTTTAGTTACCTGCCATTTAGCATGTTCAGAATCCTGCCAAAAGCCAGCAGCAAAAATAGAACTATATAATCCAAGGCCCATGGTCAGTTCTGTTCCTTGCCAGAATAAACGGCATTTACCATTATCAAAACATAAAACAAATTTTTTATGTCTCAACCGATACCGATCGAGCTTCTTTAAATAGTCAAAAACACTCTTGTCGGGCTCAATATAGATTACAGGCTTACCCAAACTTAAGATTTTGGACAAAGATTTAAGGTAGTCCGCTTGAAAAGGATTTTCCTTTTCTCTTTTAGCGCATCCAAAGCAGCGTACCCAATTATAACAGAGAGGTAACGGTAAGAAATCTGAATAGAAATAACTGCTCAGACAATATGTTATTTTTGTCATTTCATCAATAAAATTAATATTTTTGGTCAAAAAATCGATTGTCCTATTAAAGCTGTCTTGCGTTTCCTGCGGGTGGCCAAGAATTAATTTTATTCCTGTGGCGATATCTACTTGGTGGCAAATCCTCAAAATTCTTGAAGCCTGCTCTGCAGTAAACTTTGCCCCTATTTTATTAAGTAGACTGTCTGAACCGCTAAATAATTCAAAAATTAATTTTTTACAACCTGCTCTTTTTATTTTATCAAGTATCCCCAAATCCATATTTGGGTTTACAATCGCCAGTGCTGACCACTCTATGTCTAATTTACTTCTAATAATCAAAGTGCAAACTTGGCCTAATACTGATAAATTCAGATTACAAGGATTTACAAATTCAAATTTTCTAATTTTATATCTTATTAAATATTTTTTAATTTCTGCAAAAGTCTCTTCTGGAGACTGAGAATTAGTTCTGAAAGACTGTTGGGAAAGGTAAATTTTTTCCCAACAGTCATAATCTACAAATAATCTTAAATTTTTGGCACTGACATTCTCCATAAGGAATCCCAAAATAAGCGCTTATCTCGTTATTGATAAATACTTTACTTTTAGAATAATATTTATCTTACTGTCTAAAATACATAAGCATTAGCCCATACAGCGCAATCCGTATATTCTTTGTTTGTGCTCCTTACTTTAAGAGTTAGCACCTCTGCTTCTTCTACAGGCAGTCTAAATCCCTCTATTTCCCAAGGCCCTAAAGGTTTACTCTCATAAGTCTTTTCCCCGTCACTATATACTTCAAAAATTAATTTACCCTTATAATCAAAATGTTTGTCGCCAAGCCCTATCATAGCATTAAATTCTCTATAGCCTTCCTTCAACTTAAACTTTATCTCTGAATCACTTACCATACATATTCCCTTCTCATATTGCGTATAGTCTAAGCGGATTAAATCTCCATCGGCATCTTTGTTAAAGGAATAAAAAGAATTTGCCTCTACAGGAGATAAATCGCTAAGGTAGCTATGAACAGCTTCTTCTTTAACTAGTGGGAGCTCCTGAGCAATACAGAGAGAAGTCAAAAATAATATTATTCCACTTAGCAAACAAATAGTAATTCTTTTCATCCTACCCCTCCTTTTTCAATTACGTTCAATTTTCCATTTTTACTCCTCTGGCAAACAATAATTATTTTATCCCTCTTTTCCTATTACCTATTATTTTTTTATTCACCTGCTCATTATGCATTAAATTGTCACATTCTTTTGTGCATCCGATATCTCTAAAATAAGCATCGTTTTTTGATAAATACTTTGCTCTTGCCCGAAATTCATTGTAATGAGGCGAAGACCAAATTTCCCTGAAAGATTTATTATTTATATTACCCATTATTTTCTTAACTCCCCGGCAGCAAGGTGCAACGCTTCCATCAGCCAAAATTCTTGCAAAAATCCATCCGGCATAACAGGGAATCTGGTCAATATCGCATTTATCGTATTCTCCTTTTTCAGAATCTTCTTGAGATTTAGATATTCTTCTTAAGAACCCATTGAAGAACTGCAGTTGAATATGGCCTTCTTTGCTTCTCTCTTGAATCTCTAAGGCATTCTTTAATATATTTTCTCTCTCTTCGCCATTCATAACCAGCTTATCGGTTTGGCCGGAAAACACATCCGCAATGGTAAAATAAAGAGAATCGGCGCCATATTGCAAGCCAAATTCATACATCCCCTTAAAATCACGCCAATTGGAGTTCGTTATCACATTGGCAAAAGTAACTCGAGGCGCACCTTTCTTTATTTCTTTTAAATACAGCAGGTTTTCTTTTAACTTCTCAAAATAGGCAGAAGACGTCCCTGGATGGACTATACTATAAGTCCCAGCATTAGAAGCCCAAATGCTTACACATAATTCTTCTAAACCTAAGCCTATAAGTCTTTTTATCTGTTTTTTAGAAACTAATCCGAAATTTGTAGTTATAGCTACCGATAGCTGTTTTTTCCGGGAATATTCTATAATTTCCATCAAATCTTTATGCATAAAAGGCTCTCCGCCGCCGGTAAATCGGATTCTTTTTGTACCTAAAGAAGCTAAGGTCTCTATTAGTCCAAGAAGCGCATCTTTTGATAATTCTTTTTTTAACAAATCACAGGAAGGTTTATCTTTGTTGAGTAGTGGCGAATAAAGCCAACATGATATACACCTTAAGTTACACTTATTAGTAGGGTCAATTACCACTTGTTCCGGACCTGTAAATGCCTTCCTTCCATGAACGATTCCTGCAATTACAGGATCCTTATAGTCGCCTAGATAACTTTCCTTCTTTTGCGGCATCATCTTACGTGCAATTTTTAACGTATAAGCTATACTCTTAAGCATCACCCTCTCCGGAAAGCTCAACATTTGCAGCCTGTCATACATCCAGGTATTTCTACCTATATCATCACAACTTTTATAACAACCTGCTTCTTTTGTGTTGGGATCATTGCCAATAAGCCTAAAAAATGGATCATTCTTTTTATAAGTCAATGTCTTCTTTCTGAAATATTCTTGTTTCTCTGAATTCCATATCTCAAAGAATCTATTTACATACAAAGATCCTGTAGGAATCCGATGTGCTTTAAGGCAAGAATGAACCTCCCCGTTGGGGATAACCCTTGTAAAAAGCCAGCCGATATAACAGGGCATACTATCAATAACATTCCTGTCATACTTCGCCTCTTTAGCGTCTTCGAATACAGAAATCCTTCTTAAAAACTGCTCGAACTGAAAAATCAAGACACCCGTATCTCTTATCCTGTTACGCCTATCCAACTTAGACTTAATCTTCGCACATAACTGCCTCAACTCTACAAGTTGCTGTTCATTTAACGACAGGACATCTGTGGCATTGGGGATAGTATCAATTAGAGTAAATTCTAAAGATTCGGATTTAGTTTTCTTTGCGAAATCAAGCATTCTTTCAACCTCAAAGTAATTCATATTAGAAATAACGTTATAAAGTTTAATCCGAGGCTTATCTTTTTTATGAGTATTCACATAAATAAGATTTTCTTTTATTTTATAAAAATCGTCTTTGGTTCGGTTGGGATGAGTCTTGACATAGGTGTCTGCCGTTGCTGTCCAAATACTTACGGTAAGAAAATCTACTCCTATATTGATAAGACGGCGCAACCTCTCTTTATTAAGTAAAGTGAAATTGGTATTAACATGGCAAATTAGATTCTTCTTTTTAGTATATTGCAAGACTTCCATAATTTGGGGGTGCATAAACGGCTCGCCGCTGCCTGAATAATAGACTTCTGCTACGCCCATACAGGATATCTCATCAAGAAGCTCTTTAACTACCCCCAACGGTAAATATTGTCTTTTTTCCTCTTCAGAGAGCCGCGGTGTCTTAAAAAGAGGGGAATTACACCAGCAGGCAATACAAGTATTATTGCAATTATTGGTTAAGTCTATCTGAACATGAAACGGGCCTTTATAGCCATGCTTTCGATCATATATACCTAAAATTTCCAAGTATCTGTCTTTTAAATTGCCGGGCATTATATTATGTATAATTCGTTTAACTGTTTTTTTAAATCCCTCTTCTAAAACATAACGCCTGAAAAGCCCGCAATACGATTTCTTTCTTTTTTTCCGTATCGTTATAGCGCTTCCCCCCACCTTACCCCTGTAAATATTTTTTTTACCAAAT
>CAZAPE010000097.1:0-5532 GCA_964487065.1 uncultured Planctomycetia bacterium
CAAGAGAGAGCCTAATTATACAGAATTAGGAATGTTTTCAGCTATGTGGAGCGAGCATTGTTCGTATAAAAATTCTAAGAAAGTTTTGAAATTGTTTCCGACAACCGGCAAGCAGGTTCTGCAGGGGCCGGGGGAAAATTCCGGGGTTGCGGATATTGGAGACAAAATTGGTGTTTCAATAAAAATAGAATCACATAACCATCCTTCAGCTATTGCTCCTTATGAAGCTGCTGCAACCGGCGGCGGAGGTTGTTTGCGGGATGTCTTTACAATGGGTGCAAGACCAATTGCACTTCTTGGTTCAGTGCGTTTGGGCAGGCTTTCTTGCGAGCGCACGAAATATTTACTTAAAAATATATCTAAGGGTTTCGTTGATTATGCTAATAAAGTGAATATACCTGTTGTAGGCGGAGAGATATACTTTGATGAGTCTTATGAAGGAAATCCTTTGGTTAATGCTTATACAGTCGGGATATTAAAACATAAGGATCTTATCAAAGCGTGTGCGAAGGGAATAGGGAGTCTTGTCTTGATAGTTGGCCGTGCAACCGGCCGTGATGGAGTGGAAGGCGCGGCTTTAGCCTCAGCAGGCTTAACCCAAGCAGCTCAGAAAAAATCAAGCGCTGTTGCAATAGGCAATCCTAAAATAGGAAAAGTTTTACGCGAAGCGTGCCTGGAACTGATTCAATCAGGTTTAGCTCTGGGTATGCAGGATATGGGAGCGGCAGGGCTTACTTGTTCTACTTCCGAGACAGCTTACAAGGCTAATACAGGCATGGAGATAGACCTTATGTTAGTTCCGCGTTATGAAAAAGGTATGACTCCTTATGAAATTATGCTTTCAGAGTCTCAAGAGAGAATGCTTGTAATAATAAAACCCAAAAATTTAAAACGCGTGGCAGCTATTTTCAATAAATGGGATGTTTCTGTGTCGGTAATAGGTAAGGTAATCAAAGAGAATGTACTTCGTGTTAAAGAGGGAGATAAAATTGTAGCTGAAGTTTCTCCTGCTGCATTGGTTGAAGCCCCTGTTTATACAAGAAGTTATAAGAAGCCAGCTTATTTAAAAAAGGTAAACAAGCTGGATATTAAAAATATTAAAGATCCAAAAAACTATAAAAATATTTTGTTAAGGCTGTTAAACGCTCCTACTATAAGGAGTAAACATTCTTTGTATAAAATGTCTAAGACAAATACAAACTTTGTTGCAATCGGTCCCGGTTCGGATGCCGCAATTTTAAACGTTGCCGGATCAAAAAAGAAAATAGCGGTTACTGTTGATGGCAACTCCACTTATTGCTTCCTTGATCCTTATAAGGGCGGGGAAATTGCAGTAAGTGAAGCTGCGCGTAATTTGGTCTGTTCGGGAGCAAAACCTCTTGCTGTTACTGACGGGTTAAACTTTGGCAGCCCATACGACGAAGGTGTTTACTGGCAGTTTAGACAGTCAGTATTAGGCATAAGCAAAGCTTGTGTTGAATTTAACACTCCTGTTGTCAGCGGTAATGTCAGTTTCAATAATGAAAATCCAAAAGGTTCAATTGATCCTACTCCGCTAATCGGTATGGTTGGTGTAATTGATGAAGGAGTAAAACCATTGACCCAGAATTTTAAAGGTTCCAATCATACTATTATTCTTTTGGGTAAAACAAAGCAGGAGTTAGGTGGAAGTGAATATTTAAAGTCTATTCATGGAGTTAAAAAAGGATTTGCTCCCAGCATAGATTTGGCTCTCGAGAAGAGGCTCCAGAAAACCTTGCTTAGTTTAGCAGCTGGTAATGTTTTACTATCAGCTCATGATTGTTCCGAAGGCGGCTTGGCTGTTGCTTTAGCTGAAAGTTGTATATCTGGAACAAAAAAAGTCGGTGCAATTGTTTCTCTGGATTCTAATATAAGGGCAGATGCTCTTTTGTTCGGAGAGAGCCAGTCGAGGATTATTATATCCTGTAAAAACAAGGATGTAAAAAAAATAGAAAAAGTAGCCAAGAAAAATAGTGTCCCTTTTCAGGTCATTGGAAAGACAGGGGGGAGTAGTTTAGTAATTAATAGTTGTAGCAAAAAGTTATTAGACGTAGACGTAAAACAGCTTGAGAAATCCTGGTCTGCGGCATTGTGAATTTAATAGGTTTCTTAAGCGCAAAAAGTTATTTAAAAGAAGCGGGCAGTTAATGCGCGCTTCTTTTTTTTGGGAAAATTCGAATTAAGTTGCTTAATAGAGATATATATTTTAAAATTGATTGTATATAAGGAGGACACAATGGTATCCAAAAAAACAAACAAATCCGATGTATTAAGGTTAGTTAGAGAGAGAGATGTTAAGTTTATCCGTTTTTGGTTTGCGGATATTACGGGACAGATGAAAGGGTTTACCATAACCCGCGAGGAGCTTGAGGATGCTCTTGAAGAAGGTATGGGTTTTGACGGTTCTTCCATAAAGGGATTTGCCCGTATCGATGAATCGGATATGGTTGCAATGCCTGATCCTGCTACTTTTACTTTACTTCCTTACAGGCCTAAAGAGAAAGCTGTAGCGGGGATGCTTTGTGACATTTTAAATCCCGATAGGACTCCATATCAGGGCGATTCCAGATATATATTGAAAAGAACATTAGATAAGGCAGCCGAGAGTGGATATACTTTCAATATTGGGCCTGAGTTAGAATTTTTTATTTTTAAGGACGAAAAGTCGACACAGGTGCTTGATGAAGGGGGATATTTTGATATTACGACACTCGATGCCGGAAATGAGGTAAGGCGTGAGGTCATACTTACACTTGAAGAGATGGGTATACATGTTGAATATTGCCATCATGAAGTAGCTCCATCCCAACATGAAATTGATTTGCGTTATACGAATGCCTTGGCTATGGCTGATATTGTTATGGTCTATCGCATGGTCGTTAAAGAGATAGCTCAAAAACATGGACTCTATGCTACTTTTATGCCGAAGCCAATTTATGGAGTTAACGGTTCCGGAATGCATGTCCATCAGTCTTTATTCAAAGATGGCCGTAATGTTTTCTTTGATGCTAAAGACGAATGTAATCTTTCAAAGGAAGCGAAGTGTTATATCGCCGGGATATTGAAACATGCTAAAGAGATCACTCTTGTTTGCAATCAATGGGTTAATTCTTACAAAAGACTTGTTCCCGGATATGAGGCACCTGTTTATATCTGTTGGGCGAGAAGAAATCGCAGCTCTTTAATTAGAGTCCCTATGTATAAACCAGGTCAGGAAAAAGCAACAAGAATAGAATTTCGCTCCCCTGACCCGGCCTGTAATCCTTATCTTGCTTTTTCATCTATGCTGGCGGCGGGTTTAAAAGGTATGCAGGAGAATTATAAATTGCCTGATCCGCTTGAAAGAGATGTTTATCATTTAACGCCTGAGGAGATGGTTGAATTGGGGGTTGAATGTTTGCCTGGAAGCCTGATTGAAGCTATTGAGATAACTGAAAAGAGTAAAATAGTTAAAGATACTTTAGGTGAACATATCTTTTCCAATCTTATTATGAGTAAGAAAATAGAATGGGACGAATACAGGAAGAGAGTCCATGAGTATGAAATTGAAAATTACCTTCCTGTGCTCTGATTTATTTTAAGTTTTTGGCATATAAGAGGGTGCTTTAGCCTGTTTAGATAAAATATGAAAGGTTCTTCTTATAAATCCTATATATATACTTTAAGCAAAATAAGCAAAGCCATTACTTCTGATTTATATCTTGAAGATGTTCTTAAATTAATAGTGACACTAACAGCAAATGTAATGCAGGCTAAAATATGTTCTCTATGGCTTCTTGATGATGATACTAAGGAGTTAAAAATAAGAGCAACACAGACAATGAGTGAAGAATATCTAAAAGAAAGAAGCCTTAAAGTTGGCGAAGGAATAGTCGGAGCAGTAGTAGCAGCTAAAGAGCCTATAATAATAAAAGATGTTTTAAAAGAACCCAAATTTAAAGAGAAAAAACTGGCCAAAAAAGAAGGATTGATATCTATGTTGAGTGTTCCTATGATGGTAAAAAACAAGGTTATAGGCGTGATTAATCTTTATACGACCAATACGCATGATTTTACTAAAAGTGAGGTTGAATTGCTTAGTACGGTTGCAAATCAGGCAGCCGTTGCTATTGAAAACACAGAGCTTCTTGTTAAAACTCAAGTAGCCCAGGCAGAACTTGAGACGCGAAAGAATATAGAGCGCGCCAAAGGTATTCTGATGAAAGAGCAAAATCTGGATGAAGAGGAAGCCTATAATCTAATTCGTAAATCCAGCATGAATAAACGTGTTTCGATGAAGGGTATAGCTGAAGCAGTTATACTTTCCCATGAAATTAGAAAATTAAACAAGAATAAAGATTAAATTTCCATATACTATCTTAGTCTGGGTTGTTTGTGAGATATGATTGGTTATTAAATTATTAATGAAGAGAGTTGTATTCCTATTATTGGTTTTATTATCTTTTTACGGATGTGCTACTGTATATAACCCGGCCACAAGGCAAAATGAGGTTATATTTATTGATACCGGTTCTGAGATATCATTAGGTAAAAACATAGATCGTCAGATACACCGCGATTATACAATCTCACCTGATGCTGTCATGCAGCAGCGCGCAAAACATATTGGAGCCAAAATAGCAGAAGCATGTGAACGCAAAGATGTGGAATATAATTTCCTTGTTTTGGAAAATAAAACTAGAGAAAAAGAGATTAATGCGTTCAGCACTCCCGGGGGCTATATCTATATTTATGATGATTTAATGGATGAAGCAACAGATGATGAATTGGCAGGTGTCATTGCACATGAAGTAGGGCATATAGCTGCAAAGCATGCAGTTAAAAGACTTCAAGCCGCTATGGGTTATGATATTCTTATGAGCATAGTGTTAAGAGGTGAAAGTGCGGCTTCTGCAGCGAGATTGATGAATATTGTAGCTAATCTGGTAGTTTTAGGGTATTCGCGCGAGGATGAATTAGAGGCTGATCGCCTGGCAGTCAGATATACATATAATTCCAATTATGACCCTAATGGTTTGTTGAGTTTTATGAGAAAGCTCCAGATTATGTATAAGGACAATTCTTCTGCAATATTAAATTTTTTAAGAACCCACCCTTCTTATGAGCAGAGACAGCAGCTTCTTATGGAAGAAGTAGAAAATATAAAAAACCCCAATAATATCAAACTCTAAGTAAAAAGTTTATTTTTCTTATGAATGCCCGCGAATTAAAAAAAATATTGCTTAAGCAGGCTGATAAGAGAAAGGCAAAAATATTAAAATCGTTCTTTAAAACTTCTCCCGGCGGCTATGCAGAGAAAGATATTTTCTTAGGTATTTCGGTGCCGGAGATACGAAAAATAGCAAATAAAAATATATCTTTAAATTTTAGCGAGATTATTAACCTATTAAAGTCAAAAATACACGAGGCCAGATTACTGGCCCTCGTAATACTTGTGGCAAAGTATAATAAAGGCTCTATAAGCGATAGAAACAAAATTTGCAAACTTTATCTAAAACATACAAAGTACAT
>CAZAPE010000098.1:0-5334 GCA_964487065.1 uncultured Planctomycetia bacterium
TTAGTAATTTGGAAATAAAATTAAATTTACTTCATACTAGTCTATAATAGTACGCTACTTTAAACTTACAGAAAGATTAATACTAGAATGGGGATATTTAAAAATCAATCTCAATATTACAGAGAAATATTTGCGTTACAAGGATTTTTACAGAGCCCTCTGTTGACCATCGGTTTTATAGATATTTGTGATTGTGAAGATTTATGTGATTTTTGTTTGCCCAATCTAAAAGAGATGCTTATCTCGTATAATATTAAAGATATTACTGTATTAGACCATTTTGATCCCCGCGCAG
The DNA here is from genome assembly GCA_964487065.1 of uncultured Planctomycetia bacterium. Lineage (GTDB taxonomy): Bacteria > Omnitrophota > Gorgyraeia > Kaelpiales > Kaelpiaceae > CAZAPE01. The sequence continues at coordinate 296 of CAZAPE010000098.1, forward strand.
ACTTACGGTATGACCTTAACTTACCGGTTCCAAATAATCAGCATGAAAAATATATGATGCTTTTGGATTTTGGTTCTTTAGAGCATATTTTTGATACAAAGCAGGTGCTTGAAAATTGCATGAGAATGATTAAGGTTGGCGGCATCTATGCTTTAAATACATCGGTAAACGGTTAATGTCCTATAAAAGGCAGGGTAGAAATAAAGAAAATAATAAAATACTGGATTAAGCAAATTTGCTCACCAATCCTATTACGTATTATTAAAAATTTATTTAATCAGAATAATCGATTGGCGAATGTAAAAGAAAAAAACTTAAGAATAGTAGATAAAGATACGAGGAATATTTGAAAAAACATTTATTTGCCACGGTTCTTTTTGCAATTCCAAATTTAATTTATCAGTTCGCAGGGATCTTAAAGAACAAAATTATAGCTGTTACCTTAGGCGCTGAAGGCCTCGGAATAATTGCTATGTTCACGCAGTCTATAAATACGTTAGTTCCGTTAACTACTCTTGGTTCTCAATTAAGCATCGTTAAACTAGCATCGGGAGATAAGAATAACCAGGATAGACACAGGATTCTTCTGACAGCATCGATTTTTGTATTATTTAACTCTGTTGTTTTAAGCGCATTCCTGATTATTTTTAGAAAGAATTTTTCTCTTTGGATTTTTTCTTCCAGTAACTATTTTTATGCCATAATCATCATTGCGCTGGCCATTCCTTTTTTTTCTTTATCAGAAATATTAATCAACTATTTAAAAAGTCGTAAATTAATATCTTCAATTTCTCTTGGAAACTCAACAATAGCAATAGGTTCGCTATTAATTGCTATTCCATTAATTTATTACTATAAAATCAAGGGTGGGCTTTTTCAGGTTTTTACAAGCGGGATTATTGCTTTTTTTGTTCTGAGTTTTTTTATTTTTCGTAAGGAAAGAAATATAGCGATAAGCAGTTCTTTTAGAAAAGTTGTTGAGTTTTTTCCAATATTGAAAAGTATAGTAGCAGATGGTTTTGTGCTGTTTTTTATACCAAGAATGCTGTATATACTCTCTTTTTTCCTGTTAAGAATTATGCTTGTAAAAAATTTTGGTTTTAGGCTTAATGGCATTTATGAGGTAGTTAGCCTGATAAGTTTGACTATTTTCTCTTTTTTTCAGGATACAGTATCAGGTTACTTTTTGCCGTCTATTTGCGGTAATGATAAAAAAAACGAGAATAATCATGAATTAAACGAAACTACAAGATTTGTTGTGCTTATGTCGGTGCCAGTAATAATTTTAATAGGCAATTATATAGGCAAATTTTTAATCTCTATATTATTTTCTAACCAATTCCAGTTAGCTTCAGATTTTTTATATATTCGGCTCATAGCCGAATTTTTTTTCCTGATTGATGCCGTTTTAATGTTTACTTTTGTGGCAAACTCAAACCGAAAAATAGTCGTGTCTTTATCGCTTTTTTACAATTCTTGTATTCTAGGGTTGGCTTATTTACTGCCAATGTTTATCGGATTTAAAGGCTACTTTGTGGCGCATTTAGTGGCTAATATTTTTTTATTTATAGCTTGCGCCATTTTTTTAAAGACAGGATGTGCGATGAGTATATGCAGGAGAAATTACAAACTGATATTTTTATCTGTGGGGTTGATTGCAGTGTGTTTTACTATCGCCCAAGTAAAAAATACTTACCTGCAATTTTCCACTCTGCCGTTATTGATTATTTGGGTTTTGCTTAATTTTAATATGGACGAATTAAGAAAGATAAAATCCCTTGTTTGCAAATGAAAATCTGCCTTATCTCTCCACTATTGCAGGATGTTTACTTCTTAAGTGATTTATCCACCAAATATCCTCCTTTGGGATTGGGTTATATCGCCTCGGTTCTTGAGAAAAACAATCACCAAGTAAAGATAATAGAAAGGAAATTATTTGTCAACTTAAAAGACAGGGGCGAGTATTTAAGGGAAGTTGACCGAAAGACGGCAAACGAGTTATTCGAATTTGACCCAGATATTGTAGGGATAACTTCTACCACCCCAGCGGTTATGGATGCTTTTTATGTGGCGAAGATGGTCAAGATGCTCAACGAGAAAACACTTGTAGTTATTGGCGGAACGCATCCAAGTATTATGGCTGAACAGACCTTAAGACAATGCCCTGCACTTATTCGATAATGATTATTACTTCTCAAAGAATGTTACCGTAATGCGTGGAATATTGACTAAAGCAACTACCATATTCACGGCAAGGGGATGTCCTTTCGGGTGTTCATTCTGTCTATCTACTGCTATGGGGAAGAACGTCAGGCTTCACTCTCCAGAGTATATCGCCGATGAGATAGAGTATTTGATAAGTAAATACAATATCAACGCCATTAACATACTAGACGACATATTCGCTATCAATAAGCAACGGGCAATATCTATCTGTAAGACGTTCATTAGGCGTGGATTGCATAAGAAGATTAAATACAACATCAATTTAAGGGTGGATACGGTGGATATGGAGTTGCTTGATATTTTAAAGAAGTCGGGTTGCGTAAATATAGTCTATGGGTGTGAGTCGGGTTCGCAGGATACGTTGAAGATTATGAACAAGCACACAACGGTAATGGGGAATATGGCGACTATCAAAGCCACTAAGCGGGCAAAAATTACTTGTGATGTGAATATCCTAATCGGTATGCCTGGGGAGAAAGAAAAAAACATACTCGAAACTATCAAATTCTTGAAAAGAACCCGACCCGACAAGATACGCCTTGCCAAATTATATCCTTTGCCGGGGACGGCAGTTTTCAATGATCTCGTGAAATCGGGTATCCTTAAAAAGGAATATGACGACTGGAATGAGATATCGAATAAATACGATGTCGGGGATTTTACTTTTGCGGATATTCCGTATGAACGCTTTCAGTATTTAAAAAACAAGATGAACAAGGAAATTATACTTCCCACTAATTACTTGTTCAGCATAAAGGCTAACTTACGCGACAACCCGATGCATGCATTGAAGCATCTGATTTTAATGATACCGCACTTGTCCTTTTTAAGTTTGCCTATGTTTATCCAACAGAAGATAAAAGACATAACCGAGAGAATAAGCCACCGCTTGAGGTATATATTCAGGTAATTCTCAAAAAAATATGAAACGGGTACTTCTAATAAATCCATCTGTCAATCCTAATCGTAAATCCGCTTCTATACTTATAGATGCTCAAAAAAAAATTAATTTAGGAGCGGAACCTGCGTTTCCTCTGGGAATAATTTACCTGGGAACATACCTTAAAAAAAATAACTTCGATGTCTGCTTGATCGATAGTCGTTTATATTCCAAGAATGGTTTGGAAGATATTCTTCGAAAGGAAATAGGGGGGGTTTCTTTAGTGGGAATTTCCGTAATGACATCATATATACAGGAAACCCTCAATATATTAAATCTCGTAAAACAATATGACAGCGAAATTAAGACGGTATTGGGAGGGATCCATGCTTCCCTTTTCCCGGAACAAACCGTGAGGCATCCACTTGTTGACTTTGTGGTCTTTGGCGAAGGCGAATTGCCGTTATTGGCATTAGTGGAAAAGTTATCTAAAAAAGAGGATTCCTATGAAGATATCGAAAACCTATATTTTAAGAGAAATGGAAATATTGTTTTCAGAAAGTCCCATAAATTTATAGATATAAACGACCTGCCTATGCCGGACTACAGCCTTGTTGATGTTGAAAGATATATTACAAGACGATTCACAGATGGCTCATGGGGGAGGCAGATTGAATATCAATCCAGCCGTGGATGCCCTTCACGATGCGCTTTTTGCGTTAATACAATAATTAATAAAAGATACTGGAGGCAAAAAAGTCCAGTAAAGGTCATAAAAGAAATCGAGGAGTTAAAAGAACAATTCGCGCTGGACAGTATTTTTTTTATGGACGAAAGCTTTTTCCCGAAAAAGAAAAATATTGAGGAGATAGCCGATGGATTGAAAAAAATACCCGTTAAGTGGGAGGCCAACTGTAGGGCGGATTATTTTCAAGATAGAAATATTGATGACGCTTTTTTAAAATTTCTTTCTTCTTGTGGGCTTACGACAGTCCGTATCGGGATTGAGAGCGGTTCGCAGGCCATTTTAAACCTGCTAAAAAAAGATATTACGAGCGTTGATATTATTAACGCGGCAAAAATTTGTTCCCAGAACAATGTTTTTGCTTACTGTTCTTTCATGGTCGGGCTTCCTTATGAGACTAAAAAGGATATTATCGATACGTTGAATATTATTAGTAAAATAGAATCAATCGGTAAAAAATACATTATTATTATTGGGCCGCAGGTATTCCGTCCCTATCCGGGGGGCGAACTTTACGACTTATGTAAAAAAGACGGTTTATCAGAACCACGCACATTTCAGGAATGGGGCCGTTTAAGGCTTTTAGATACGGGTTATATAGATGACTTTTACTGGATCAAAAATAAAAAGTTTATAGAACTAATCGTTTTGCTTCGTTCGTTGGCGCAGGATAACAGAGTTGACAAAAGCAATTGGCCTCTTCTTAGGAGGTTAGTAAGAGGATTTTTATGTTTTTTTGTCAGATACAGAATTAAGTTTAGCTTCTACTACTTTTTAATTGATATGCGGTTGGCGTATATTCTTAAAACGTTTTCAAGAAAAGCATCATTTTTAAATTATGGGAATCATTAAATTGCTCAAAATAAAGGGAGCCTAGATTATGAAACCCGAGCTGCTTGATTTTCTCGCTTGTCCGGAATGTGAATCACCGGTTAACCTTAAAAATAGAATTTACGAAAAAAATGAAATAAAAGAAGGGTTATTATTTTGTAAAAACGGCCATAATTATAAAATTAGAAATTATATACCGCGCTTTGTAAAAGATGACGCTTATTCTTCAAGTTTTAGTTATGAATGGACGCGTTTTTGCGAAACTCAATTAGATAGTAAAAGCGGCATAAATCTATCCGAAAAGCAATTTCAAGAACGCATAGATTTTCCGTTAAATGAAATAATAACCCTTCTTTT
>CAZAPE010000099.1:0-5225 GCA_964487065.1 uncultured Planctomycetia bacterium
TTATTTATTATATCGCCAAGGATATTTTTGATAAGCGGGTGGCTAAGCTGGCTGCTATCTTTTCAGCCTTTTTCCCTACAATAGTCTTGTGGTCTGTAACGGATTTAAAAGAACCCATTAATAGTTTTCTCTTTTGCTTAACAATTTTTTCCATCCAGAGACTAATTTCTACAAAAAAAATAAGGTATTTATTCCTTCTAATTATTTCATTTGCAAATATTTTCATTAGATACCACTTCGGCATTTTTGTTATCGCAATCGCCTCTCTTATTTCATTTATGAGTTTATTAAAAAACAAGTTTTTGCGGCTACCAATTATATTAATTATTTGTTTCATGATAGTGTCTCCTTTAGGAAGAGAGAAAATTAAATTAGCGGAAACTAAATTAGTATTAGGGATTAACACTCTTATGGGAATGCAGCGAGGTGCTTCTTCAGCACCTGGCTCTGCTTACAAAATTTATCCCGACGATTTAGAGAGAATATCTTCAATAGAACAGGTGTTTTCTCCAGTTTTTATTGCTTCGCTAGCAAGAGGCTTTTTGTTTTTCGTATTAGCCCCTTTTCCCTGGAAGATTTCTTCAAAACTGCAGCTTTTAACCTATCCACAGGTGATTTTAGGGTATTTCCTTTTCGCTTTTGGCTTGCTGGGAATTATATTTAGCTTAAGGTACTATTTTAAAAAATCTTTTTTGGTTTTATTCTTTTTGTTTTCGTCAGTGCTTTTAAGTAGTATGGCTTCAGGAAATATAGGTTCGGCAGTACGCCATAGAGACATAGTGACACCACTTATTCTGCTTTTTAGCGCCGCTGGTTTAACATTGTATTTTTCGCCAAAGAGAAAAGTTGAATAAAGGGCAGGTCCTTGTTGTATATGCGCGAAAGCAGGGGGAATAAGACAAATGAATATATTATTGGCAAATGTGCCAATTCAATTTAATTCACAAGAGAACTTAGAACCGCCTCTGGGGATAGTATATATTGCAGGGGTGTTGGAGAAAAATGGCAAAAATGTCTATCTAAAAGATTTTGAGGTCGAGGAGTTCTCTGAGTCAATATTAGAAGAAATTATAAAGAAATACAATATCGATTTAGTCGGTATTTCTTTTAGGACAGCATCATATGGATCAGCCAAGAAATTTGCAAATCTACTTAAAAAGATAAATAGAAACATAAAAATTGTTATAGGCGGGCACCATACTACTGCTTTTCCAGAATCCACCTTGATAGATATAGAATGCGATATTGCTGTACGCGGTGAAGGAGAATATGCATTTTTAGATATAGTAAATGCTTTAGAGAAAGATAAATCTTTGCAAGGTATCGAGGGTATTTCCTTTAAGTATAACGGTCGAATTTTTTATAATCCTGAACGCAAACCAATTGACAATCTTGACCTTTTGCCTTTTCCGGCAAGGCATTTACTGGCCATTGATAAATATACAGTAATGACAATATTAACAAGCCGGGGATGCCCATTTTCTTGTATATATTGCGATAAAGGTGTATCTGGGAAAAAAGTGAGTTTGCGTTCTCCCGAGAATGTTTATGAAGAGATTCTAGATATAGCTAAAAGATTTAGAAAAAAAAGGCTTTACATTGTAGATGACTTTTTCTTTTTAAATAAACAAAGAGTAAATAAACTTCTGGATATGATTATTGATAATGAGAATTTAAGAGTTAATTGGATATGTCAGGCAAGGGTAGATGGAGTAAATAAACAATTACTCAAAAAGGCTAAAAAATCGGGTTGTTCTCAAATAATCTATGGGGTTGAAACAGGAGATAAGGAGGAGTTGGAGTATATTAAGAAACAAACTACCATCGAGCAGGCTGAAGAAGCCATTAGACTAACGAAAAAAGTAGGAATAACAGCAAGGACAAATTTTATGCTAGGATTTCCCATCTCAACACATAAATCCATTGAAAATACTATAAAATTTGCAAAGAGGATATCCCCCAATTTAGTCAGATTCTTTCCAGTTTCTCCTCTACCAAATACGGAATTATGGAACTATATCTATGGAGAAAAAACGGATTTGCGGAATTTTAACTGGGATGAATTTGATTTTTATAATCCGGATTTTGCACCCCATCAATTGACCAAAGATAACATAACAATTTATGCAATTTTTGGATATTCTTACACCTTGGGCAAAAGAACAATATCTGAAATAGTTATCGGGTTAATTCCTAATTTAGCAAGGTTATTCTTATCTATTCTAAAAAGCGGCAGGATAAGGGGCAATATTTCTTTACACTTTCCGGTTACAGTTAATCTATTTTTAGACACCTGGCGTTTAATTAAAAATAAGAAATTAAGGGAAAAAATAAATCTAATTTATAGAGCAATTTCTATAAAAAATAAGTTTAGGGAGAAATGAAAAATCGCTGAATTAAACAGTCTTTATATAACCAACTTAGGAATTCTTGAGCCTTTAGGCCAAACGCAGATAATTCCTTATCTTAAAGGGCTTTCAGAGGATAAAATAAAGATATATTTATTATCTTTTGAAAAGAGGCGTAATTTGGCCAATTTCGAAAAGGTCACTTTGCAAAAGGAGGAGTTGAAAAAACATAAGATTTGTTGGATGCACTTAGAGTATCATCGCCGCTGGGCTAATTTAATTGACTTATTTGTTGGTTTCTTTGTAGCAAGTTATTTGATAATAAAAAATAGAGTTAAGGTAATTCATGCCCGTGCTAGTATCCCTGCGATAATTGGGCTTCTAACTTCGAAGTTATTGTCAGTAAAATTTGTTTACGACCGCAGAGGAACGATGGTGGGGGATTTCGTCGATAGTGTAGACAAAGCAAATGTTTTTAAATATAGAATTTTTACTAAATTGCTTGATAAATTAGAACAAAAAATCTTACGTTCTGCTGATTCCGTTATAGTTCTCTCAGAAATTATGGCTGATATTTTAAGGAAAAGACGATTAAATAAAAATGGGAAAGAAAATATCAAGGTTATTCCCTGCTGCGTAGATTTAGATAGGTTTAATGTTAATTTAGATAGAGATAAAGGATTATTAAAGAAATATGGTTTGGAAGATAAGTTTATTTTTCTCTATTTGGGTTCTCTGGGCACTTGTTATAAGTTTAATGAAATGCTCAAATTCTTTAGATTAGCAAAAAAAGAAATTAATAATGCACATTTTCTAATTTTAACCCAAACAGATAGGCGAATAGCAGAGGAACTAATTGCAAAAAGTAATTTTGACTTCAGGGATTTTACCATTTTAAGCGTTGAGCCCGAAGATGTTTCTAAATATATTATCCTGAGCAATGTGGCTTTGATATTTATAAAACAGACATTTTCCAAGTTGGCTTGCTGTCCAACAAAGGTTGCCGAGTGTCTAGCTTGTGGAATCCCTCTCATTATAAGCTCTGAGATGGGTGATGTAAGAACTATTGTAAACCAAAATAAAATAGGCGTTGTTGTAGAGAATTTCTCAGATGCAGAATATAAAGTAAAGATTCAAGAGTATCTCAAAATAAAGCAAGATGAGACTTTAGCGCAAAGATGTTTTCAGATAGCCAAGGAAAGGTTTTCTTTAAATATGGGAATAGAAAGATATCGGGAAGTCTATAACCACATTATGTAAAATTGGAGATTAATGAATAAATGAGGGTCTTATTTTTTACGCAGTCTGATGAAATCTGCGCTGCATCGAGAACAAGGGTTTATCAATACCTGCCGTTTTTGCGTTCTAACGGGATTAAATACAAAGTTGTTCCGATGGTTACGGGTTTACTTTATAAAGGAGCTTTTATTTTGCCAGAAAATAGAATAAAAAAGTTGCTTTATGTTTCTTTTTCTTTGATCCTCAATTATATTAAAAGTTTACAAATTCTGGCCTTAGCAAGATATTATAATGTAATTTTTATTCAGCGAATATTAATTCCTAAAGCAATAGCATGCTTTTTGAAAAAAATTAACGACAATATTGTGTTTGATTTTGACGATGCAATATATGCAATTGAAGGCTCCAAGACATATTTGACCAATCGCCTCAGAACCTATAGAAATAGAAGATATCTACCTTACATGCTTAGCATTAGTAAAGCTGTAATTGTAAACAATGAATATAATAAAAAATTCGCTGAACAATTTGCCAAGGATATATATATTATTACAAGTCCCATAGATACTCAGAGATATAGGCCGGATAATGAGAGTTTACCGCAGAAAGACAGAGAGGGTGTTACTATTGGTTGGATTGGTTCTGCGACCACAACCATATACCTCAATTCATTAAAGGATGTTTTTAGAACTTTGTCTCAGAAATATAAAATTACTTTGAAACTTATAGGCGCGGCAAACTTTGATATTCCAGAAGTCAAAATTGTAAAGAAAAAATGGCATTTGAATACAGAGGTTTCTGAATTGCAGGGTTTTAACATAGGCATTATGCCATTATCTGATAGCGATTGGACAAAAGGTAAAGGAGGATTTAAATTATTACAATATCTGTCAATGGGAATTCCTGCGGTAACTACGCCGGTAGGCATAAATACCGAAATAGTTCAAAATGGCATAAATGGTTTCTTAGCCAACTCTGATGAGGAGTGGATTCAAAAGCTTTCCCGGCTAATCGAAGACCATAGACTTAGAGATGAATTAGGTAAGCAAGGAAGACAGACCGTAGAGGAAAGATTTTCGCTCAAAGTTAATGCACCCAAGCTATTGAAGGTTTTGGAAAAGGTATATTATGAAGGCAAAGACTCTGATTAAAATAACCTTTCTATTAATTGGTTTGTTATTATGTGCGACAGTATTGAATCTGCCTGTTACCACAAGGCAGGGAATGAATTATTCCGTACATACTATAAAAATTCCTCTATATATAAAGATTTTGGAATTTATCGACAGGAATTATTCCTATCGGGCTTTGGTTAAAGACATCATCAGGGACTGCAAAGACGAGCAAGAAAAAGTAATGAAAATATTTAGATGGACGTACAAAAACATAAGAAAGACCCCCGTAGATTTTCCGATTGTAGACGACCACGTCTGGCATATTATCGTAAGAGGATACGGCGTGAACGACCAGTTTTCGGATGTGTTTGCAACGCTTTGCAATTATGCCGGCGTGGATGCTTTCTATGCTTGGGCTTATTCAGATGATAAAAAGAGCGCGCTCCCGCTTGCTTTTGTTGAAATAAATGATAGATGGTTTGCTTTTTATCCCTACTGTGGGGCTTATTTTGAAAACCGCAGA
>CAZAPE010000100.1:0-5222 GCA_964487065.1 uncultured Planctomycetia bacterium
TCGTTCTTCTTCCCCTGATAACCACCCTGCCTGCTCAATTCCACCCATTCAAATTCCATCTTTCTCCCCTCTGCCTGCCACATCCCTGTCACCCCCTGTTTAACCATTAGCCTCACTTCTCGCCAATACGGGTTATATCTGAGCTCATTATCAGACAGCGGCCTAGGACCGACAATGCTTATCTGCCCCAAAAGAACATTTATTAATTGAGGCAGCTCATCCAGGGACAATGCTGAAATCAGCCTTCCAACCCGTGTAAACCGGGGATCATTAATTATCTTAAACATAGGGCCGTCCGTTAAATTTAACTTCTCAAAATCTATCTGTTTTTTATCTGCGTCCTGAACCATTGAACGAAACTTTATCATTTTAAATTCTTTATCTTTATTCATCATTCTTTTCTGTATAAAAAAAACTGGCCCAGCTGAATCCAATTTTATTACTACGGCAATAATAATAAATACTGGCAAAGTCAATATAAGTGCTGTCAGTGCTATTACAACATCTAATATCCTTTTTGAAATTTTAAAAAGATGCAGTCTGATTTTATTTTTTTTGTTTATCACCCTCCCCCCCTTATCAAAGAGTATCTGAAAATCAGAACCTTCAAAGTTATGATAAGCAACATTTAATCTGCCAATATTATTTCCAATATTCTCGATAACTACCCCATTTTTAATTATAGTGCCGGACGGAATAATCTTATTATCAGTCACAATAGAATTTTCAATATATGTTTTCTCTCCAATGATACAATTCGAAAAAAGCATGCTGTTTTTTATAACAACCTCTTTCTCTATAAAACACCCAGATCCGATAGCTACCGGGCCTAACAACTTAATGCTTTTGTCTATATTGCAATTTTCCCCAATAACAACAGCCCCATTCGCAGGAAATTCACTAGCCGCGAACTGCATTTTTTCCCGAAATTTTTCCTTGTTTAACAGCACATCATAATTCGCACGCATATAATCTGTTACCTTAAAAATCTTATTCCAATACCCCTTAAGATAAACTGCCTCAATCTTTTGGCTCTTTTTCTTTAAAATCGGCAGCAATTGCTCCTTTATATCAAAATTGCCTTTTTCGGGAATAAACTCAAAAACCTTTTGGCTAAAAATATAAAGTCCTCCTAATCTATAAATATTATCAACATCCTTCGCAAATGTAACTGTAGCTATATTTTTGTTTCTCTTGTGCTGTAAAACCATCAAATCTAATCTTGAATCTACTAATATTCCTCCCTTAATCACTATAAAAGAATTCTCAGTTAATAACTTTCGTGCTAACGTTAAGGCGCCAGCTGTACCAAGAGGATCCGCCTCCGAGCAGTAATTAATGTTTACAGACCATTTTTCACCATTGCCAAAGTATGCTGTAAATTTTACTTTTTCTTCCTCACTTATAGCAATAATTACATCATTAATCCCATTATTTCGAAGAAATAATAATATATACTCAAGCAGCGGCTTATTCGCAACTTTTAGCATTGCCTTTGGAATATGATTTGTTAATGGATACAGCTTTAAACTATTCCCCCCCGCTAAAATAACTGCCTGCATTTTTCATTACACCATCTTTTAAATTACATTTAAAATGATTTATAAATTAAAAAACGCTAATTATTTCCATCCTTAGTACATCCATTTAATAAATACTATGCTGGTCTTCATTTTACTCGAATAAAAGCTGAAATGCAACCCCTATATTCAATACATGGGGTCAAGAGCTCTGTTGCTTTTCATTTGTAACACTTATGGTATTTGCCGGTTAAATTTCTGTTAATAAAGCATACAGCCATCTTTTACAGCTTTGAGTATTCGATCTTCTAAACGGCTTTATCCGGCGTTTTAATTCTTCAAAGTATCTTTCAAGCCTATTCGTTGTTATGGCTATACTCCAATATTCTTTGGGTAATTCAAGATATCTCTTACTAAGAATATATTTTTCGGAAATATCATCCTTATAATCATTATCGCCTAAAATCGAACCTAGGTTTCTTGCTCTATACAATTCTTCAAGCTCTTTATCATCTTCCTCTTCCATAAACATCTCATATGCTCTTGCGCCTTTTCGTCCCTTTAGCCACTCCCTATTTATAACATCAGCATATTTTAACCAACTATATTTTTTACCCCCTTTGATATAATTTATATGACTTGACCATTTATATTCTGCTGCTTTTTTTACTATGCCCGCTTTGATCGGATTTTGATGAATATATCTGATTACCCGCATTAAATAAAACTCCTCCTGCACCACGATCGCCTTATACCTGCCCCTAAAAAGTGTTCCATCTGATCCATATCGGCGATTAAATAATTGGGTATAAATACCATTAACTTGACGCATAAATTGTGGTAGGTTTGCTTCTGGAGTACACACCAATAAATGATAATGATTGCTCATTAAACTATATGCTATTACATAGGCTTGATATTATTCGCAGCTCTGTCCAACTATCCTTAAAAAATCTTCCTTATCACCTTCTTCCCGGAAGATATTCATCTTACCTCTTCCTCGATTTACAACATGATATTTTGCCCCTTCAAAATTAATCCGTATTGCTCTAGCCATGCTAATATCTTATTCTTTTCCTGGCTAGTTGTCAAGTTGAGACTTGACCCCGGTACCCCTATACCTTAATTTTGTACACACTGTTATCTTTAGACCCATTATCTATAAGTATAATTTGGTCAGGAATTCGCTCCTGAGACACTAAACTCATAAGGCAGGCCTCAATAGTAGTTTCGGCATTGTATATAGGAATTACAACTGAAACTTTCATTCTAAAATATCCTTTTCAATAACAAAAATTTTCCGATAACATCCGCCCCATTTGACCCGGCAAAGAATACCAGAAAAAGCAATAAAAAAAACAGTAGTCATTATCCATCTTAAGTAATTATATTTCATGTCACCTAACAATCCATAATACCAAACCCAAACACTCTCGTTATCAATTACACTTAAAGAAAACTTTTCCTTTGAATTATTAATAAACGCATTAATATATTCCTTCATTTGTGACTCTGTCGGTAATCCATATCGACTATGCTCCCAAATAAATTCATTTCTTTTAATAAACCTGCTTTTACGCTCCTTTTTAGTTTCTAGTTTTTTCAATGCCCCATGATAAACTTTTCTCGCTTTTCCCTCCCATTTATTAGCAACCTCTCCACATGGAACTCCTATAAAAACCTTTTTTTTGCAAACCCGTAATAATTCCCCTACAACTTTTTTTCTTGATTGCTCGGGGATATGCTCAAGCATATCTACTGTCACAACAAAATCGAAAAAATTATCAAAAAAAGGTAGTGCTTCAGCATCAGCCTTTAGTAACATCATATTTTCATATCTTGGCCCGGATGTTTTTAGATCCAGTCCCACAATTTTTCTTCGCATATAGCGAGTTAACCCTAAAGACCCTGAACCTACCTCTAATAATTTAGCTTGATTTGAACTTTTTTTAATTATTTTTATTATAGGAAAATAGCGGACTAAGTTTGTTTTTTGTCCCAATAAGTATAATTTTTTAAGAAAGACTATAAGTGTTTCTTTTGCCCCCCTCTTTTTTTTTGAGAGGATACAATCCTCCCATGGGTTAAAAAGCTCACAAAAATTTAAAATATTCTTAATCATCCCTGTTATAGGTTTCTCCTCTTTTAGCATGCAAATAATCATAACTGTACCCTATTTAAATTAGAAGGTTACGATTACTCTAAAAATAAGTGTTATACAACCAGGTACAAGCAAACGTTTAATGCAGATTTATTTTAACATGCAACATAGTGAAGATCAATAATATATACACCTGGTTAGTATCAAAAACTCTGCTGAGTTTCATCAGAGCCAATAAACCTTATGTTGCTAGTCTTTGCTTGTGTTATAAGAGTAAGAACAACAGCTTTGATCCGGCTTTGCGTGCAGAATATCAGCAAAATAGCATAATATAAAATCACCTGCCAAAGAGCGATACGCGAAAGCATTATATAAGCCCAGGGAATAGCGATAAGTATAGAATTAATCTTATACATTATAACCACAAAAAATTCGCAGTTTAAAGCCAAAATCGGAGCAAGCGCGGGAATAAGCATCCCGAGAAAAATAAACAATAGAGCACTTAAAATGATTAGAAAAAGCAACGGAATAATAATTAAATTTGCCAATAAAGACACAGGAGTGAAAATATTAAAATAATAAGCAACTATCCCCACCGTGCCTATCCATGCCCCAAGCGAGACACTACCCCCCTGAATAAAATAACGCGATACCTTCGAAGCGCTATAACCCTCAGGAAAGCTTTTCATTATACTTGCGGATAAAAGAAAAATTGAAAGCACACTCAAAAAAGACAGTTGAAATCCGGGATGAAAAAGCTCAGCAGGGTTAATCCAAAGAATAATAAGCGCGCTAAGGCTCAAGGTGCTAAGAGGATCATAATCACGATTAATCACCTCGGCAAACAGAAAAACACTGCCCATTATGGCTGCCCTAAGAACCGAGATACGGCAACCGGTGAACCAGCAGTAAAAACCAAGGGCCGCGATTATCAGAATATATCTGAGCCGGTAATGCAGCACGAACATCCTAAAAAACATTATAGCTAAAATTATAATAATCCCCGTATGCAGGCCGGATACCGCAAGCACATGTACCGTTCCGGAGCGCTGTAACGCGTTATTAAAAATATCCGGCACCCTGCCTCTATCCCCCAGGAGCATCGCGCTGATCAGGCCGGAAGCCGAAGCCGAGAGATTTTCATCTATAATTTTCCTTGTTTTTCTTTTAAGCGCTTGCATGATCTTAGTCAAAACATTACTGTGACGGCTTTTTTCTGTGCTCAATACCGCGCCGCCTGGGATACTCAATTGCGAGTAAATATCCTTTTGCATAAGATAATCGCGGTAATTCATTTTTCCAGCGCTGTTGAATGGATAGGGGGCGTAAAGCGTTCCTTGCGCGGTTATCCGGCCTTCAATATTAATCTGCTTTTCTTTAAAGCACCAGACAAGCACCTTGCCGCTGACTTTAACTGTAGATTCGAAGAGTTTAAGATATTCGGCATTTACAACAAAAACAGTTTTGTTTTTTTTAGCCACAGGCTCGCTGATCACGGTTCCGATTAATACAACCTTTTGCCCGCTGTAAGCGGTATAATTTTTAATATGATCTTTGGGTAAAATTTTCGACAGGCTGAATAAAACAGCCCCAATCAGGAA
>CAZAPE010000101.1:0-5161 GCA_964487065.1 uncultured Planctomycetia bacterium
AAGAAAAGCCCTTATATAATTTATCGGTTCCCTAACATTCCTTGGATTAGCTCCAATCATATGCTTAATCCATAATGGAATATTATTAGTATCTACAGTATCGCCAAAGTTTAACAGTGCTTCATCAACACTACCTGTCCCGGCATTATATGAAGCAGCAGCGGCAAGGCTTACTGAGAAACCATTAGGGTTATTTTTAAAATAACTTAAAGGCCTTTCGCTCAATTCATATTTATTCTTTTTGGTTTTGCTTAGTTTAAGGCGGCGGTATCTATCCCAGTTTAGAGTAAGATAACTATAACCCAGCCTTGGATTGCCTGTTTTTGTCACCATCTGCTGGGTTAAATAGCGCATCAGTTTGTCAAATCTTTTATTTGGATCAAGCTGCATGATTTCATTAATCTTTTTCTTCCCGATTATTTTTTCAAGAACCTTTAAGCGAAAATAATCGCGTTGAAATTGCAAACTAGCTTCTTCTAAATCATCCGGTTTATACGCGCCGGGGCCTGATTCGATAAGTTTTACTTGTTTTTTGTTTCTAGTTCTGGTTAGGCGTCGCGCGGTTTGGCCCATAGCCTGGGCAATATCAGCAGTAACTCTAGCTTGAAGATTATCTTTTTTCTGTAAATACTCCCACACAGCAAGGGCATAATATAAATTCACACCAATAAGGTTAGGATTGTTATTTATTTTTCCATGAATTTTTCGAATTATCTGCTTTTCTTTTTCTATATTTAAATTAGCATTATTAAAAGCTGTAAAGTCATCATAAACATTAAGCCTCTTCTCTTTTGCGGTTTCTTCAGTAAATTTTCTATTTTGCTTTAGCGCTTCTTTTACCTTTTCACTATCAGATAAAATCATTCGTTCAAGCTCATTCATAATCTCTGAATAGCGGGATAATCCACCCTTATGCGTTAATATCCACTCAGCAATCTGCTTAACAGCCTGAGATTCTATAACCTGGGTAACTCCAACAGCATTGGTATATGACCTTAGCAGCCTGATTCTACCTAATATATCTATTTCCCAGTGATTAAATTTACTCTCTACCCAGGTAACACCCTCATAAAGCCCAACAAGCTCACTTGAATCAATCTCACCAAATCCAAGCTCAGATGAAATATCAGCTACTTTATTTGCAAAAGTTTGCATGCTGCTATAGTTAAGAGATTTTTCCCAGCTTGAATCACTAGATGTAATTAGAAAATACCTTGAAAGCCCTTTTACTTTAGCTTGAGCATTAAGAGCATCGGATAATTTTTCCACATTTAAAGGATATAATCCTTGAATTCTTATTATTGTCTGATCCGCATTTTTCTCAACAGTATAGAATTCTTTGTACCCCTGAGATTCAATAATCGCAACGTACTTATTTAACTCTGCTTCAGTTACATCATTATTAAAACTAACCACTAAATCTCTCAGATCTACTGTTACGTCCCTTGCTGATGCTTGAACGGGGACTGCCCAATCAATACCAGTTAGTATAGCAGCCCCCGAAACAACCATTTTAAAAAATGTTCTTCTACTCATTGCTGCAGATTGTTTTGATTTCTTTGCGGTCTGCGGCACAGTATCCTGAGCAGCTTCAGGAATATTAGTTGAATTTTTAAGAAAATAAAGATAAGTATCCAAAACTTCTTTACTGTTTAAAGTAATTTCTGGCGCAAGATTAGAAGATTCATAGGCTTCATTAGCAACAGAAAGCTCTCCGCCTGCTGCCCAGGCAATATCAAGCGCCAGAAAAGCCTGAATAAGCATTAAAGAGATTATTCTAAATATTAGGCTGAATTTTGGGTTTTTATAATTCATTTTTTAAGCCGCATATTCCTAAATTAAGATTAAAAGTGAATCTCTATGGATTTACACCCATAGCATCTTCACGTTTCGCCTTCGGCGTAACATCCGCCAAACACTTGTCCGCCTATATTTTTTGCACAAACCAGTAAATAATCATTGGCATTCATCTATGGGCACAGGCCCATAGAATTCGGTAACAATGATTAAATGAAGCTCACCCGGGCTAAAGCCCGGGATTTCTGAGCGAAATCCCGCAGATTTACTTTCATTCCCTGCTTGCCTGTCCCGCTGCATTTAAAGCGGGAAAAGCCGGGGTTTTCAAAGCATGCGGGATAAAACACTACCTTTTCGTCATCTTTTTTTTAAGACTGTTATAACGACCTGAAAAAGGTATTAAAGTGTACCTTATCTTATTGACTTTTGCTAAAATTTTATTGTTTTTTTGATGCTGTAAGCATATTAGGGTTAATCTGATACGGTAGGTATAAGAATTCTTTATTGTTTCGCCTCTTCCTCGTTCTCGATCATTTTTTCAAACGGTGTTTTCCTGCCCTGTAAGGCATTAATATACCTTGTATCATCCTTATCTAATTCATCAACTTTAGGCACGATCACCACATAACTTATACGTTTTTCTTCAAAATATTCCGTAATGCCCTCTGTGTGAAATCCACCCGTTATAAGCAGCAAGATATTTAACTTTCTTATATCGCTTGATCAATAAAAATTTCCTTATTTATTAAATGTCTCCTTTCAACAAAAACACTTTTTGCGAAATCCGCAGCTTCCCCTGTTTTAGTTAAAGGCTTTTGTTTTCCAATAGTTACCGATAAAAAATTTTGAAAATTAGGAGCCTCCAATTTAAGCAATTCCTCCCATTTCATCTCTTTCAAATCAAGAATATTTTTTCTTCCTTCACGCGGGCCAAAATTATGCACAAAATCAAGAGCAAGACTCTGATCATATGCTTGTCTTGATTCGCCTGCTACCTCAACCCCATATTTTTCCAACATATAATTTGTTAAAAGTCTAGCTACGCGGCCATTAGCATCTCTAAAGGGATGTATTATCCCGATCAAATAATGTACTTTTGCCGCTAAGGCGACAACCTCATCTTTTTTTATATTATCACCCCGAATAATTTGTTCTTCCTGTTCCCTGACCCAATCAAGTAATTTATTGATCAACAGGGGAATCCTTATAGCTTTGGGGGACTCAAAATATCTAAGACCTAACAAATCCGAATCCCTATATTTCCCCGGCACATATGCATTATCAGATAATTCCGGTAATCCTTCTCCTGTAGATATCGGTTCCCCGTTGCTTCCAAGCATCTCATGTATTTTTAATATATCCTGCTCTACTAAGATTCCGTTCTTATTAATTTTGTTTTTAATAAATTCCAACGCTTTCTGATATCCCTCTTGCGCGGCTTTCCCATGTTCTTGCCCGATATCAGCAAAAAATCCCTTTTTTATATCTGTTATATCTTCTATGCTATCAGCAAAAGTTTCTAGCGTGGGAATATCATTATAACCAGCAATATAAGCATGCTTCAGTAATTTAATATTTATAGAAATCTCAGGTGATAATACAGTATTTTGTTTTTGTACAGTTCTTACACAACAAGCCGTTACTTCGTACCAGGCCCATACCGTTTGGCAAGATAACAGGCCTATTAGAAAAAACGCTTGCATTAATAATAATCCGGTTATTTTCTTAAAATTCTTCATTCTTTCGTTTCAATCCCTCGGCTTTATCTATATTTTTTGACTTTTACTAAAAAATTTTCAGCTTTTTCAATGCTGTAGGTGCGATCAGAACAATCCTTTGCGGTTACATGGTTTAAAAATTTTTATTGTTTCGCCTCTTCCTCGTTCTCGATCATTTTTTCAAACGGTGTTTTCCTGCCCTGCAAGGCGTTAATATACCTTGTGTCATCCTTATCTAATTCATCAACTTTAGGCACGATCACCACATAACTTATGCGTTTTTCTTCAAAATATTCCGTTATTCCTTCTGTGTGAAATCCACCGGTTATAAGCAGCGAGATGTTCTCTCCTTCTGATTCCATGCTCTTTATCGTATTGGCGGCTAGTATATTATTCCGCTGTGAGGCATAATGATAAAAATCCTCAATATCCGGCAGTGTCTTTTCCATTTCTGTTAACTCTTCATCTGAGGGCAATACCAAATCAAGCTTTAATCTCTTTGCCTGCTTAGCTATAAACGTCTTCATCTTATTCGCGTTAAAATCCGAGCGGTATTTCTTTATAACCCCCAGTTCCCGGTTTAAAAGTTTTGTCGCGAACAGGCTTCTTGATAATCTTATTACTCTCAGGTTATGATCAAGGCTCTTTTGTGTATAGCTTGTATAAAGCGAGTTCTTTATGATCTCCACCAGCTTATCTATTTCATTAAAAAGCTCGAATTTATCCAGGCTCTCATGCTTGTTTAAATACTCTATGTATTTGTCTAAATCCCCCCAGGCACGGCCTAAGGCCTTGGCCTTTTTATCCATGTTATTGTAGAGTTTCCTCAGCACATTGTGATAGGCAAGCTCATCCATGCTCTTTGCCTTAAACTCGACTGTTGCCCGTAAAAACTCTTCCAGGTCAAATCTGGATAAGTTCTTAGTCAGATAATCTATGAGTTCTTTCCTCTGCTTTTCCGCTGTATCCAGGTTTATCGTGCTCTTGAGCTTAATGCTTTCAACCAGCTGGTTTACTATCTTAAACTCTTTTTTCAGGTTCTTCTGTTTATAAAGATTACTGATATATATAATATATTCTTCAAAGCCCAGCTCTTCGTTATCATAGGCTACGATATGATCATCCAGCTCTCTTAATTTCTTGTTATAAATTTTTCCTTTTAGGATATTAAGATCGTTTTCAAGTACCGCGATACCCTCCAATATCCTCTCTCTGCTCGGCAGGGCCCGCAGGAACGCGTCCAGGTTCTTATCATAGTATTTCTCGTCCTCTGCCCCGTATAAGGCAATATCCCTGTCTGTGGTTATGGCAAAGTACTCTGTCCCGTTTATGCGCGCTTCTCTTAAAAAATAATCTGCCACCTGTTCCTTTATCTTCTCATCCGGCAGCTCCTTATAAAACGTGGTATCAATCCTCCCTGATCCTCCTTCTACGCTTATTACTCTTAATCCGTATGTTGTTACTATATGATCTATTATCGCGGCGATATTCTTCTGGGCTTTATAATTGCAATGCAGGTCCTGGATATTGATGACCAGCTTTCCGCTGGGATTGCCCGGCACGTGCACATCTTTTATAAATCCGATTTCCTGCGGAATATCTAAATTCCTGAGCACCTGCTTTACGCGGGCTTCGTCTTTGAGATT
>CAZAPE010000102.1:0-5150 GCA_964487065.1 uncultured Planctomycetia bacterium
ATAGGCTCATTTGACTTTTAAGCGGGTAAACTAATATAAATGAAGGGATAAAACAAATAATCACACAAAGACACCAAGACACAAAGAATGATGAAAAATGAGATTGGTAAGATTATTGTTGAAGAGTGCAATTGCTATACATAAAGAGCTTAGCCAGGGCCTTCTTGAAACCGTTTATGAATAAAAAACTCTGTGAACTTTGTGCCTTTGTGTGAGAAAAAAAATTATCACGATGCGTTGCGGCCCGATTTGATTTATTAAACAAACATTACTCACCCATTCAAAACTTTAAAGAGCCTATTAATATAGCTATGAAACCTTTTGGATTATATGTACATATTCCTTTTTGCGTTAAAAAATGCGCGTATTGTGATTTCAATTCTTTAGTTCCCGCAGGTATTAACCAGATAAATACCTATTTAAAAGCGCTTGCTGCTGACATTAGAATTTCACGTCTTAACAAGGAAAAACATATTGTTAAATCCATATACTTTGGAGGGGGTACTCCTTCTTTAATAAAAGCAGAATATATTGCGCGAATTTTAGATAACATAAGGCGAAATTTTGATACCCGCTATGTCAGGGAAGTGACAATAGAGGTCAATCCTGAAAGTATCTCACGTAAAAAGCTGTTGATATATAAAAAGTGCGGAATAAACAGGGTCAGTATGGGGGTGCAATCCTTTGATAATAGAAATCTAAGGCTTTTAGGCAGGATTCATACCGCTCGGGATGTAATGAAGGCAATAGGCCTGATTAAAGATGCCGGTTTCAATAAGGCAAGTATTGATCTTATGTACGGTATACCGGAACAAACTCTAACGGATTGGGAAAAAGATCTGGATAGATTTTTAAAGGCCGGAATTCCTCATATATCATTTTATGGCCTTAAAATAGAAAAAGGCACACCTTTTTATCTTATTAGAGATAAGCTGGATATCGCGGACAATGATTTGCAGGCTAAAATGTATAAGCTGGGCTGTAGCAAACTGGAAAAAGCAGGGTTTTCACATTATGAGATATCAAGCTTTGCTTTAAGAGGGCAGAAGTCTTTGCATAATCAGATCTACTGGCGCAACGAAGAATATATCGGCTTAGGCGCCGGAGCGTATTCGTATTCTAAAGGCAGGCGTTTTGCTAAGCCGCAAAGTTTAGCTAAATATCAACAGCAGGCAGGCTCAGGCAGAATAAAAAAGTATAAACAGGAAAAATTAGGTAATAGAGACAGGCTGGCAGAAACAACCATCCTGAATCTAAGGCTCTTGAGGGGATTTTCTCTAAAGAACATTGAAGAAAAGACTGGTGTAAAGGCAGACAGGCAATTAGAAGGAAAACTTGAAAAGTTTATACAGCAAAAGCTGATCTTAAATCCAAGGGGCAGGTACAGGCTCAGTAAAAGGGGAATACTTTTTTATGATACGGTAGCCTCTGAACTATTATAAGCTTCAATAAATTCCTTCTTGAATTTGTTTGTTCTTCATGGTATAAATATAGCACTTGTTATTTTTTTTAAGCGGGGATGGTGGAACTGGCAGACACGCTAGCTTGAGGGGCTAGTGGGAGCAATCTCTTGAGGGTTCAAATCCCTCTCTCCGCACCAGCTAAAAAAACTCTTTTTTATAGAGTTTTTTTAATATAAAGGGATTTGAAGCAAGCGAACGCCGACCTTTGGGAGGGGTAGCGAGCAGGACTGCGAGCGGAAGTGAGCGCAGGGGAGCCTACGCAGAGAACAACACGATGTTGTGAAAGAAGTAGGCAAATCCCTCTCTCCGCACCAAAAAACTCCCGGCTTTAGCCTGGAGGAGCTTCTTTTCAATCCTTAATTTATATCAGGTTACCCGCTTAAAAATCTTAAATATTCACCACAGAGCGCACAGAGCCCCACAGAGAAAACTCATCCGCGCAGATAAATATTTCCTTCAACATTATATATGCCAATACCCGCATAACGGGTTGAGCATATCTGTACATACTACTATCTCTTATCTGTGTCATCTGGTGCTATCTGTGGTTAATAACTCTGTGCTCTCAGTGTTCTCTCAGTGTTCTCTGTGGTAAAATATTTTGTTTTTCTGCTTTCCCAGAAAGCATACGGGTTGAATGCTCACCACAAAAAATCTCCAAACTCTTGTAATTTTAAAAAACCTATGATATACTTGCAACTCGCTCGTGAATTATGGGGCTTTTATAGAAAATATTTAATGTTTTTTACTGTATAGGAAAGTATAAAAATAAATTCCTATCTCCGCCTGATTTGCTTCGCAAATCAAAACGGCTGGGGCTGCGAAAATCGCCTATAACCGGCGATAAAAGTCATTGCCGAAGGCGATTTTCTTGAAATCTGATTATTTTTGGAGATGCGAAGTTAGACGCCCTTATATTTTTATAAGGCGTTGAAAGAAGTCCCCTACTTCCCCCGTTCTTCGCGTCTCCTTTTTTTGCCCAGACCAGCCCTTTTAACAGATCATGTTTATTTGCAACAAGTTAAGATTTGTAAATTTTCGTGCTAGCACCTTGTAAAATAGCATATTACATGATATACTTAAAAACCATTTTTACCTGCAGTATTTTGGCTGCAGATTTAAGGGCACTTAAAGACGGGGAATATTGATGATTTTAAGAAAAAAAAGATCCTTTATCCAATGCTTTTTAACCAGTGTATTCATTTCCTTTCTGCTTATTCCTGTAGAATTCTCCTGGGGATTAGCTGACCTTTCCTGTTATCAGAGCACTTTGTCTCCATCTCTAAATATAGGATCATCTTTATTCGAATCTAATTTTACCAAAGGGCTTATTAGCGGCAACGGCTTGAATGAGACGGGCAATAACGCTGTATTATTAAGTCAGTCTACAAAAACTATCAGAGGATACAAACGTGAATTTTCTATTCCTGAAAATTATGAGGATAGAATTGAATATAGTGCAAGAGCTTTTCTCCCGTATACTAGGATATTAACAGCAATGAATATCCTGCTTAGACATAGGAATATAGAAAAAGTAAAAAAGATAAAAGTAACTTTTGAAGGGCATGACGACAGCGCAATACTAAAAGATGGGATTTTGAACATTTCATTCCAGAGCCCAGAGCAGCTTTCTACTTCTGAGGTGCTTAGAGTTTTTAAAGACGATTTGGGATGGGATTTAGTCCCCTCAATAAAGGAAATTGAGCAAAGATATCCTTATTTGCTCTCAGACATCAATGATTTTGATGCTATTAACATAATTATACATGAGCGATTAGCCGGGTTGGGAGATTTGGTGTTTGTAAGCAATGCTGGACAGATATTTTCTAAGATAATGCCGCGTAAGAAGATAAGGGTAATTTTTCATAGTAATGATGATTTACAGCTCGGATGCAGCACTAAAATACTTAAAGGACTTGATCCCAATAAAGCAATTCAGCAAATAGGGGGGATGGAAATTATTAATGCTGAAGCTTATGCTATGGAAAATTTCAATGTAGGAAGAAAAGTTTTTGGGGTGGAAGGGCAGCCCTGGTATTTAGCGCAAGAGGACATTATAGGGGAAAATGACATCTCTCTTGTCTATGCTTTAGCAGGTACACCTAAAGAAGTTATGGCGGATACACATAAATTTAGGGCTTATGCGGGTAAAGCAAAAGCAGTTATGTTTGTGCATGAACTGGGATTTTCCAGCTTGAACCAGGATCCATTATCAACTGGTGATATCCATTTTGGCTTTGGTGATGATCAAGTCGGGATGGCTCCTGTTTCTCCTGTAAATGAAATGATATATGAAAAGAAATATCCGCGAGTAGATAAGCAAATTCAATCTGAACGCAGAAGAATTATTAAAAAGATAATGGGTTGGAATGAATTGAACACTGTTTTAGGGCAATCTGATTTAGAGAAAACTATCGCATCAGAATGGGGATTCTTATATGCGCATAATGACAGATCAATAACAAAATATTTTAAAACCTTTCAAAGGGCTAGAGTCAAAAACTCAAAGTTTAACAAAGAAACCACATTTTTTATTATGTGCGGACGCAGTGATAAGGAGGCTATTGAGAAAGTCAAACAGCTATCTGAGATGTATGACTATAATTTGTTTATTTATGAGAAGACCGGTGGCAGATTAGAGATATACAATGAGGCAAGAAACAATAATGTTTCTATCATTATGGATTACTCTGTACCGAGAAAGCTTTTTAGCGAATTGTTTCTTTACAGTGATGATCTGCCCACATTGGTAAGCGGGCAGGATAATTTGGCTAATATTTTATATTTGAATCTGTTAACCACAGGACGCCCTTTTTTCTGGGAGGTTCTGATCTTTCAGTCAACCGCATTCCTTGATATGCTGATTTACTTACGTAAAACAGTAGGTGAAGATGCAACAGATCGTTTTCGTAATCTTATAGAAAACAATTTAGGATTTAATGATATTGAAGATATATTTGCTAATCCTCGTAAATATCGCTCTTTTTTTAAAAAAATTGCACAAGCGCTTGATAGGCATAAATCCTTTATTTCGCAAGCGTATTATCTTATGCTGCGTTTTGGTCAAAATCACAATATTGCAAGTGAAATCCGGGCTAAAGAATTGATCAGTAAGTTAAATAGTATAAAATTAACTAAAGATTTGCAAAATTCGACACAATCATTAGAGTTATTAAATTTGAGGGTAAGTGGTAATGCTCTAACCTATGTTGCGCAGTCAATTTAAGCTGTTTCCCTGCCTTTAAATATTCCTGTTTTTTGTATAATATTGAAATTATTTATATATTATGGTATAATCTTATTGTAGTAAAGAAGTTATGTAGTAGGGGGGGGGCGGGCTCTTTTTATTTCACCTTCAACTAAATAGATTTTAAAAGATATAAAATAGTTTAATTTTGGGGTACGGAGATTAGAATCGCCTTATCCCCTAAGGCGGTTATTGGCCCCTACTTCCCCCAATCTCCGTATCCCTTTTTAAAAGAAAGGTTGAAATGAAAAGCTTTTTATTAGACAATTACCATATGAAGATAAGGAAAATATTAACAGGCATATTTTTATTATTTCTAATTTCCCCGGTATTTGCTCAGGAAAATTCCTTCTTAACCCCCCGCGTAGAAACGCTCAAGAGTACCAATCTCAAAGACGAAGCCCGCGTAAAGCAGGTGCTCAGGAATTTAGATATTCCGC
>CAZAPE010000103.1:0-5150 GCA_964487065.1 uncultured Planctomycetia bacterium
GAGCCAGGGTATGAAAGAAACTCTTAACACTAACTGAGACAAATAGTAAATCTATATCTTTTTTTAATGCTGCGGATGAATGCATATAAGCGGAATCAATTATAATATTTTTCTTACATAAAGACTGCATGGCGAAATTACGATTAATATTTCCGGCTTCAAAAGGAGAGAAAATTCTTTCCCTATCAATATCTATATTTTCTAAAAGTCTTTCTGGGACTACGGACTTTAAAACCGACGCCGAACGCGCATGCAAAAACACCTTTTTATCAAAAGATTTTTCTTTTGCGTTATCTAAATCATTGCTATTTAAATAAACTTCGCCCCAAATATCAGGATTAAGGGGAATCTTAATTTTAATTTGCCTGGCTAATCCTTCTTGAATCTGCTGATTCCGGTTCTGGTATTTATTAAATTTAAGATAAAATGCTTCTATGCCAAAACTTTTTATATCCCGGCAGAAGCGGTTTATATTTTTAAAATTTTTTATTGTCTGGTTTTTATTCCATATGCCGGGGCATGAGGAAAATACTCTCTCTTTGAACGGATAGGAAATAAAAAAACCTGAATTATAAAGAGGCTCCCTTACAATGAGAGCAAAATCGTTATTTTCACTCATTATATTTCTTATATGCGGCATTGACATAATTAAATCCCCCATCCCGTGTGGATGAAGATACAAATACTTAAATCTTTTAAGCCTATTAATTATCTCTTTATCCATTAGAATCCCTTAAGCCTGCCTTCTAACGCATGCCCCTTCAGGATTGCTACTAAATAATAGGGCGGTTTAAACCCTATAGCGCTATTAACAAAGCAGTTTTTTCGCTCATTAAGATAATACACAATAAATCCCGCCTCAAAAAATCTTTCTATTAACTCCTTATCTTGATATCCAAAGTCAATAAGCGCGCTGTGCATCTCCATAAAAATACTTTTTATCTTTCTATTCTTAAAAGACTCTATGGCCCCGTCCATAAATAGGCCCTCGGCCCCCTCAATATCAACCTTAATTACATCTATAGATGAGACGTTTCTAGCGATATCATCGAATTTTCTCATTTCAGTAATTTCAAAATTATTCTGCCGCCCCTTACTCCTTTTATTAAGAAGAAATGTATCATAAATACCATATTCGCTGTGATAAAGATTCTGGGGTTTATTTTTATTCCCGATAGCAAAATTTAAAGGCTTAATATTGGTAATTTTATTAATTGAAATATTCTCCAATAATATCTGGAAATTATTATAACTTGGCTCAATTGCTATAACAGAGCCTTTCTCTTTCATGCTTTTAGAAGCGAACATAGAATAAAGGCCCCAGTGAGCGCCAATATCAATTACAGTCTTGCTTGATTTACAAAAATCAGCGAATGTTAAAAGCAGCTTTTGCTCCGGCAGAATATTTCGAGACATATACGCGCGCCACTGCGGCATTCTATAAGGGTTGGTTATAAATTTTATTCCTTCGATATTTAGCTCGATGAATTTATCCGGAATTAGAAACTTTAAAAAAAGGAGAAGAATTTTTTTCATAAATATTATTTTTCCAAACATTTTAATATACAATCTTATTCCTGGAGCTCTTTCGTATATTCCGTATTTAAGGATTTCTAAATTCATAAATTTTGTAATAGATTCTGCGCATCTATTTCAGCAATAAGCCTCGCTACAGATATATTTTTCAAACATTCTAAGTTTCTACTGCATTTTATCCTGCTATTTCTAGTATGGAAAGGGTACTTAAGGCATGGGGAACAGGCAAGATTACTCTTCAGATAATATCCTGATTTTCCCCATGGCGCAGTCCTTCTATAGTTTGTTGGCCCGAATATCCCAAGAGTCGGAACATTTAGCGCAGAAGCCAGCTGCATTAAACCGCTGTCATTGGAAATAAAAAAAGAGCAATATTTTATCAAGGCTGCTGTTTTACTTAAATCGCAAAATGGAACGATAAAAATCTTCTCTGGATATTTTGAATTTTTCTTTAGAGCATATTTAATCTCCGCCTCTTCCCTCCCCCCAAAGACAAGAACGCTGACACCGTCTCTTTCAATAAGCATCTCAGATAAACGCAGAAAATTCTCATGCGGCCATCTTTTATGAACACCCTGCCAGTTCTTGTTTAAAAACCCGCCGCAACCGGGATGAATACCGACTTTAAGGACACTCTGCAACCTGTTTTTCTTAAGAAAATCTCTGGCATAACTGTTACTGAGTGAGTCTAGTTTTAAATCTGACTCTGCGTTATAAGAATCAAAGCGGGGGTTAAATATTTTCAAAAGCTGCATATTCTGATCCAGGTCATGCAAATGTTCATTTGCCTCTATTTTTATATTTTGCAGAAAACCAAAATTCATTTTTTCACCACCCTCATAGCTGTGGGTAATCCTAAATCTTGCCGCCAACAAAAATGCTAAAAGATTAAAAGCTATCTTGTTTGAGGGGAATAATGTTACCGAATAATCGTACCTAAATAGGTGCAACTTTATTATCAAGAAAATACTTTTTATTATATTTTTAGTTAAAATAAAAGAGTTGTTAATTAATTTATTTTTTTTAAATATTTCTGCTACATCCCCGTTAAGCGTAAGAATATCTATCCGAGCAGCGACGCTATTATTTAAACCCCTCAAAAATTGGATAGCAAGCATACTATTACCAATCCCCGAAAGAGAAATTAAAAGAATTTTTTTCTTATTCATAATTATATCTGGACTTCTTTAGCCTTTATACTCCTTGAAGCGCAAATGCAAAATTAATGCAATTTATTCACATAGAGGTACAACTCCGCATCTTCGAAATCAAAAATTTTTTCCGCATTACGTAGAACCGCAGGCAAGCTGTATTTAGCAAGCATCTCTTTAAAGCTTTGGCCTTTCTTTAGCACAATATATATTTTACTATTTTCTACCGCCTCGCCGTATAAATAATCGTCTCTTATTTTGTAAAAGTCAAAGTAGTATGCCAAAATGGCGTCTGAGGGGCAAAAACTTATGACTTTACTATTAACATCTAATCTGTCTTTTAGAAACAATGTTATCTCCCGGGCACTCCTTAATGCGCCCGTCTCCTCTGAATTATATATAGACTGCGAATTTAAAATTCCGACACTATGTATTAAAGCCGCAAGAATAACTGCTATATAAAAAACCTGTCGCTGAAGGGTAAGTTTGATTTTGATTTTAAAAACACGCCAGGCGTAAAAAAAAACGGCTGCAATAATAAAATAAAAATAAGGCACAAGAAATAGCATTGCTCTTACCGGAGGAAGTCGCCTTGTGATAAGAAGCATGCTGCCTACGCCAAAAAATGAAGATATAAAAATAGAGGCGCTTATTTTGCGCCAGGATCTGCTAAACAAAACATCTAAAATAACAGCAAAGAGAATTGCAAAGAGAAATATTTGCGGCAAACCTCTCATCCACTGCTGCAAAACCGTATTTAAAAAATATGGCGCACCGGATATAAAAGCTTTAAATTCAGTTGGCCTAACAAACCTGTTAGCAACAATAGATGTTATACCAGATTTTATTATAACTGGAAGGTAGAGCAAGAAAACGAGTCCAAAAACTATACAGCAAGAGATAATCAGCCTTTTTGTTAAACTCTGTACCTCTATCTTGTCTTTAGATTCAGTTAAAAGTAAAAACAAAAAGTAACTTAAAGAAACAGCCAATGCATAAATCATAACAGGTGAAGTATAAAGTCCAAGGGCTGAAAATACTATAAAAAACATCCAGTTTTTCAGTTTATTCAGAACAAAAACGACATCTAAAAAATACATAGACAGCAAAAAGAAGAGAATAATCAAAGAGTAACCTCTTGCGTTAGTCGAATACTCAATTAATATAGAGGAGGTCGCCAAAAACGCCGTTGCAAAAAAGGCTATTTCTTTATTAGCTAACCTGCGTATAAGAAAATAATTAACTGGCACAGTTATAATTCCAGCAAAAAAAGCCGGCAGTCTGATAATATAAGCTGCGTTTCCAAATACCAATATACATATACGGCTTAGCAGAGTAAAAAAAAGATGGTTATTGGGAAACGGATAATACGAGAGTCCCAAAGAAAGCGGCTTTGAGCTAAACACAAGAAAGCTGAAAGCCTCATCATAACGCATAGGTTGGAATAAAAATACCAAGCGTAGAAATACTGTAATACCTAATAAAACAAAAAGATAACCTATTTCTCTTTTTGACATATCTATTTAAAAAATATTATCTGTAACTATTTTAAAAACCGCTGTTTGATTGATTCTATGTAAAATCTTTAAATGCTCTTTATAATCATATATAAAAGGGGCCAAATACATAAATGTTTCTCCGGAGAAATCATCCACTAATAAATACTTTGCGTTATATTGTAGAAATTCTCGCCAGATATCATCACTGTTTAAAACATAGGGGTAAATAATAGACTTATGTCCTGTATAAAGATAGGTAACTGAAGGTTTACGCGAGACAATTATGCCCTGAGTAGAAAGATTTTCTTTAATCCAATAATGCATCGCGATAAAGTCGCCTTTTGGTTTATTTAAAATCCCTGCATATGAGCTCTGGATACAGGTATTAATGATATTTAAAATTAAAAATAAAGTTACTAATATTGAACCTATACGGTAACCGCGAAACTTAAAATGCGGCCTAAATAACTGTAGACCCCTACCGGCATAAAATATCATAAAACCTAATATCGGCAAAAGAAGGCGCGGACCTTCCTTAAAAGGCCAAATAATTATAAGCAGAAAATATACTATATAGTAATAGCTAAAAACAGATACCCCGCTTTTAGTTTCAGATAAAAAACCCTTGAGAGCTAAAATAAAGAATCCCGCAGCAAATATATTTTTTATGTAGCTAACCATTATAATTGCACCCGGAATAAATATCTCCGCTGTTAACGTATAATAATATCTCACCCCTTCTATAATTCTTGTGACTATATAGCCTGGATTTGACAGGAGGCTACCGAGATACGGCCTGTAAGAATCAATAAGAAAAAACCCGCTTATATGTGAGCCGCCTCGCGAGAGAGATCCTTTAATAATTATAATCCAGAGCAAAAGAAAAGCCAGAAAACTCAAGCCTATAAAAACTGCTTTTTTAAACTTTTTAATTGCTAACAAAAATATAATTATTAAAGGATCT
>CAZAPE010000104.1:0-5016 GCA_964487065.1 uncultured Planctomycetia bacterium
ATTTATAGTATAGTCTATTGATGTAGCAGAGAGGGAAAATCAAAGCAGGTAATGCAAAATTAAAAATGCAAATTTTAAAATGAAAACAGCAACAATAACCCTGAACCCTGCATTCTGCACTCTTAATCCTGTACCCTGAAAAATAATGAGCTATTTAGTTATTGCCAGAAAATGGCGTCCGCAGAGATTCGAGGATATCATAGGTCAGGAATATATTATAAAGGTTCTTCAAAATGCTATTAAGCTAGATAGAGTTTCCCATGCCTATGTATTTACTGGTCCCCGGGGAGTTGGCAAAACAACCACAGCAAGAGTTTTATCTAAGGCGCTTAACTGCTCCGAAGGGCCAACATCAACACCTTGTCTTAAATGTTTAAGCTGTCAGGAAATATATAAAGGTATAAGTTTAGATGTACTTGAAATCGATGGTGCTTCAAATAGGGGAATAGATCAGGTTCGTGAATTGAGGGGCAATGTCAAATTCAAGCCGGTTCACTCCAGGTATAAAATCTATATAATAGATGAAGTACATATGTTAACAGAGCAGGCGTTTAATGCCCTGCTTAAAACTCTTGAAGAGCCGCCTGAGCATGTAAAGTTTATTTTTGCAACTACGCAGCCTAATAAAATACCGGCAACGATATTGTCGCGTTGCCAGAAGTTTGATTTTAGACCGCTTCCTGCTGCAATTATAAAGGATAAAATAGTCCAGATATTAAAAGATGAAAAAATAGAATTTTCCCAAACGGCTGTTTCTTTAATAGCAGAAGCTGCTCAAGGAAGCTTAAGGGATGCGGAGTCTCTTTTGGACCAGTTTATATGCATCAGCCGCGATTCCGGGATTGACATAGAGGCAGTATATAGATTTTTGGGCGCAATTGAGGTAGATGTTTTATGCAAGTTTATAGAAGCATTGACAAATTGCAGCGAGAAAGAATCACTCATCTTATTAGATGCTCTTATATCAGAAGGTAAAGAGATATCCCAAATAGTCGAAAATCTGATTCAAAATATAAGGTCTTTGTTGCTCATTAAAGTTTTACACCCCCAGGAGATTACGGCTTCATTTGTGTCTGTCAATGTAAAGGAATTGGAAAAATATGCGCAGCAATTATGTAAGGAAGAAATTATTTTTATGCTGGATATCCTTGCGGATATACAGGATAAGATGCGCTATTCTTTCTCGCCAAGGCTTTTGCTTGAACTCGGGTTTATTAAAATGTGCGATAGATCAAGGTATCAGGTGCTTTCTGAATTAGAATATAACAAAGCATACAATAAAGATGAAAAAATAAATCCCAAAGTCGGCTCTTCTAATATGTTAAAATTAGGCGTTAAGGCGGATATAAGTATAGCAGGAGAGAATCTTGCGGCAGAGGTTTCTGTACCCAAAAAAGAGACCATAAATGAGGTTAAGGTTGAAAATAAAGATTCTCATGTTGATTTGACGTATGAAGTAAAAAATGTTTGGCCTCAGGTTTTAAAGATACTGGAGCAGAAAAAGATGATTCTGGCTTCGTGTTTATCCGAAGCTGAAATAAGTTCCTTTAAAAACAATGTTTTAATTCTTGAAGTTAATTCCGAATCTAACTTTCATTCTGAATTCCTTGAAGAGAAAGAAAACAGGACGCTTCTTGAGGAGTGTATTTATGAAGTGTTGAAGGCAAGAGCAGAAGTTGTATATAAAAAAACAAAAGTTTCAGCAGCAGGTGAGAGCAAATTTCAAGAGATATTAAAAAACCCAAAATTAAAGAAGATTTCAGCAATGTTTAACGCCAAAGTGCTTAAGATAACACCTGAAAATGAAATCTGAGTTTCTTTCTAAGTTAGTCGAAAAATTCGCTGATTTTCCTGGCGTAGGCAGAAAGACGGCGGAGCGATTTGCGTTTTATATTTTAAATACAGATACAAATAAGGTCAAAGATTTAATAAATTCAATCCAGGAAGTAAAAAACAGGATAAGGAATTGCAGCATATGCAATAACCTTACTGAGAATGATACTTGTAGTATATGCCAAAATAACAGCAGAGATAATTTATTGCTTTGTATTGTAGAGGAGCCAAAAGATTTAATGGCTATCGAGAAAACAGGGTATTATAGGGGCAGATATTTTATTCTTTTGGGAGCATTGTCGCCTCTTGAAGGTATAGGGGTAAACGATGTAAAACTTAAGGAGCTGCTTGCCCATATTAAAGATCATCCTGAAATAAAAGAGATAATCATTGCAACCGATGCTGATGCGCCAGGGGAGGCTACAGCCCATTATTTAAGCCGCATATTGAAAGAATTTAAAATAAAGATTACTCGTATAGGTTTAGGTTTGCCTGTAGGTGCAGATTTAGAGTTTATTGACAGAAATACCCTTGAGGCGGCACTTAAAGGAAGACGAGAGATAGACTAAAAATAGACCTGCCTTAATATTCTCCCTTAATTTTGATAATTCAGGTTAGTTCCCTTGATGTTCATTGCGTGAGGACATATTAAAAGCTTTACAAAAGTTACATGCAAAATGTAAATTTATCTTTACATTAAGTACAAAAAAATACAATTTTTTTGTAATTTGACATTTATCGTCGAGAAAAATGTATGTTTTTAAGAGACTTTCTGGCATGAAAATTGTTTATTATAAGGTGAATAAGGAGGTGTATGATGAAGGTAAAATTTTATAAGATCAAAAAGCAGAGGTTGGGAAGTGAAGATGTTGTGGTTATTTATTCTAAGGGAAGTTTCAGCGGTACCATGGAAGTAAAAGATGGAGATCTCGCTTACCATGGCAGGAAGGATGAGGAGCTTTTGGATATATTGTTCAGACCGTATCATATGATGATGGCTGATAGCAAGAGAAAGGGTAGCCATGAAAAATTACTTGCGCCAGGCACAACGCAGCATCTGGAGGCAATAAGGAGAAGTTGCTGGAATCATGGTTATGTAGCTGAGGTTACGGAGGACTAAAATGCATAGTATAATTTTTGCGAAAGATACAATACCATCTCGAATAGGAAGAGAAGTAAGAGTAACAGAGAAGATAAATAAAGAAGGAACTGTTGTTTATTCACGCCGGCGAATTTCCTATAAAGTTATGGTTGATGAATTTAAAGAACATCTTTCAGAAAATGAGATTGCACCTCAGATTTATATCTATAAAAATATTCAGGATAAAAGAAAATTTTTCAGCACAAAAATAGTCGGATTAGTAGAAATTCCAAAAGGAAGAGGTAAGTCCTGTCTCTTCCTCTATGAGCATAGCTTCTGGATGCTTATAAAAGACGAAGAATCTTAAAAGCATTTCTGCGTGAGAGTAATTCAGTTATTTTGGTTCTGGTTATCCTTAATTATTTTCTAGTGCTTTAAAATCTGTATTTACTTATGGATTGACCATTCTCTTGCTTTTACCGTATAATTATCTGACCGTAAACATTTAATACAAATAATATGATATTTGTATTAAATTGTTTTAAAGAGGGTATATTTGTAAAGATTATGGTTAAAGAATGTTAATATGAAAAGCAAAGATGTAATAAAAATTTATTCTGACTATGTAATGAATACTTATACGCGACTGCCAATCTGCTTTGTCAGGGGTAAAGGGTCGCGGCTTTGGGACCTTGAGGGGAATGAGTATCTGGATTTCTTCCCGGGTTGGGGTGTTTCAGCCTTGGGGCATTGTCCGCCTAAGGTGGTTTCAAATATCAAAAATCAATCCAGAAAAATAATTCACGTTGCGAATAATTACTACAATCATCTACAGGCTAAGTTGGCAAAGATGCTGGTTAAAATAGCTAACATTGATGGAAAGGTGTTTTTCTGTAATTCAGGAGCCGAGGCTAATGAATCTGCTTTTAAACTTGCCAGAGCATATGGAGGAGATAAGCGTTATAAAATTATAACCATGAATAACTCTTTCCACGGAAGGACACTTGGCTGCCTTTCTGCTGCAGGCCAGGAAAAATATCGGCTTGGATTCGGGCCCTTAGTTCCAGGTTTTATGCATGTACCGTTTAATGATATTGAAGCCATAAAACGTACTATTGATCTTGAAACAGTTGCAGTTATGCTGGAGTTGATTCAGGGAGAAGGTGGAATAAATGTAGCAGAGGCTAAATACGTAAAGGATTTAGCCTTGTTCTGCAAAGAGAAGGATTTATTGCTTATAATAGATGAAGTTCAGACTGGAATGGGTAGAACCGGTAAATGGTTTTGCTATCAGAATTACGACATTAAGCCTGATATTATTACTCTTGCAAAAGGTATTGCTGGAGGTTTACCTATGGGGGCTATGCTTGCAAATGATAATGTAGCCTCATTTTTTAAGCCTGGGATGCATGCTTCAACTTTCGGCGGCAGTCATTTTGTATGCAAAGCATCTTTAGGAGTAATTGATACTATCATGAAACAAAAGTTGTTAAAAAACGTAAACTTAATGGGTGATTTTTTAAAATCTGAATTGGTAGCTTTTAAGAATAAATATACTATAATTAAAGAGATAAGAGGAATAGGATTGATGATCGGTCTTGAGTTAACAGATAAAGCAGCAGATGTCTTTGATGAATGCTTAAAAAAGAGATTATTAATTAATCTGACTCACGAAAATGTACTTAGGATTATGCCGGCGTTGAATATAACTATGAGAGAAATTAAAAAAGCGTTAAAAATATTGGATGAAGTGCTTAGCGAGGTATTAATATGAAACATTTTTTAAGCATTAGAGATCTAAGCAGGCAAGATATTCTTGATATTGTTTCCCTGGCTAAAAATTTAAAATCAAAGAGGTTAACGAGGGAAGAGCTTAGAGATCGGAATATTCTGCTTCTTTTTGAAAAACCGTCTTTAAGAACACGGGTAAGTTTTGAAGTAGCCATCAGAGAACTTTCCGGCAATCACTATTATCTCGGGCAGAAAGAGGTTGGATTCGGCAAAAGGGAAGCCATTAAGGATATCGCTGCTGTTTTATCACGTTATGTTCAAGCTGTTATTATAAGGACTTTTAAACAGGAGAATTTAGAGGAGTTTGCAAA
>CAZAPE010000105.1:0-5005 GCA_964487065.1 uncultured Planctomycetia bacterium
ATAGGAAAATTTTATATCTTCATTATCAAGCTTAAATATTGCTTCTCTTTTATCCTCAAGGCTTATAATTTTTACAATATCGCGCTCTTCTTCTCTTTCTAAAAATTTCATCAAACGCGCTTCAATAATACCTTTTAAAAGAAATGAATCCGACTTCATTCTGCGGGCAATTTCATTTTTAAACTTTTCACGCATTGATTTTAGGAATAATTTTTTAAAACTTGCATCGATTATGGGTTTTTGATTGATAAAACACCCGAATGTTTCTTTCAGCAGTTCATGTATAAATGTGCCTATTCCAGAACCTTCCGGATGTTGGAGCAAATCTTCTTTCTGCTTTAATGCCAAAACATACTGATAATAAAACCGCAGAGGACAATTAAGATACACATTCAACCTGCTGGCTGAATAAGTACTATTTTTAAGGAAATTTAAAATTTGATCTGTTTTTTTTACATTTCTTTTCGTGATTTTACTCTGCATATTAAACCTGGCTTTCGGGATAGACATAACCTCTAAACGTTGCATCTGTTTTTGTTTATTCCACAGTAATTCTTCAATAAATCTGCTCTTTTCCTTGGAATCGCTCTGTTCATAAACAAGATGTACATTTTTTGCTGCCCTTATCAGGCGCATAAATTGATAGTGCTGAATCTCTTCTTCTTTCTCAAGCCGGTTTAGCCCTAGCGAGAGCATCACTTCACGCGGAATCAGGGGTTCATAAATTTTAAGCTTCGGCAGCAATGATTCATTCATATCCATAATTATAACGTTATCAAAGTTAAGTGATCTGGTTTCTAAAAGGCCCAGGATCTGCGTTCCCCTTAATGGCGAACCGACAAAAGAGATCATTTCTCTATCTATCTTTTTCCTGAATATATCCCGGATTTGAGACTCATTAAATTTCTTCTTACTGAAAGATACATTTTGTAATTCATCGGCAAGCGCATAAAGCTTCTCTATAATTTTTATGTTGTAAGGAAATTTTCCTAGCATACTTTTATCAACTAACAAATCCAGAAATTCGCCTAATTTTTCCGCAAATTCAGTAAATGTAGAAAAATCTTCCCAGGCTTTGAACAAATAGAGATGCAACTCTTTTAAAATCATTAAGCAGTCATCAAAAGTCACTTTTTCATTTACCGAAGAAAGCGTTTCTTGCGTAAGAATGCAAATTTTTTCTTCATTCTCTATCTCATCTAGGGATAAAAAAAGACTACCTCCTATAGAGCTTTGCTCTCCACCTTTAATAAGCTCTTCAAGTTTATGCACTAAGACACGCGTAATATCAAAATTGTCCCCGAGTTTTAAATTTTTTATTAACGGATGGCGAAGAAGATTTAGATAATCACGCGAATAATATTTATATCCTTTTCTGCTTTCCTGAGCTTTAAGAAGCAGATCAAACAATTCATACAATGGGCTATGTTTTAGAGAATAGCCCATTGAAATATTGTATTCTTTTAAATACGAAGATACCTCGCTTAATAATGGTACAACAGGGCTGCTATCAGGCAATACGATAACTGTATTTTCCTGGTTATCTATTTTTTTAATAATTTCTCTTACAAGAGAAACCTGCGAATGCACATCAAAACCCTGATAGAGGTTGACATTGCAGTCTTTAATTTCTTCCAGAGGCGCCTTTATAGTTGTTTTTAGGCTTTTTGCATTTTCCCTAAGGACTGACCAATCATCCTGGTCTCCCTGAAAAACACAGACCGCCCTTCCTGCCTGATACAATTTTTTTATTACATCTGCCTCTGTAGCATGCAGGTAATAAAAACTGCAGAAAAAAATCTTCTCGAATTTATCTAAATCCTTAATATTAATTTTGTTTGCAGCGGTCAAATACATTAATCCTCGCGAATAGAGACCTTTTTGTTTAAGCATAAGGTGATAGCCATTGCGGATTTTTACCATATATTGCAACACAAGGTTTATATTTTCTGAGATATCGTAACCTATCTCTGCGCTCTTCTCGACTTTAAAGAGACTTTCATCATCTATTTTTTCAAGGTCAAGCTGTTCGATAAAAGATATTATTTCATGAGCCCAAGGCAGAAATTCATTAAAATTTTCACGCCCCATTAATATGCCAGGGCTGGATTTTCTTGCTAGCGTATATATAAGATAAAGCGCATCTAATTCGCTTATCCTGGGCAAGTTTGCATCTAAACAGAGGACATACTCCATAAATTCATCCATCGAAAACATTTGAGGCGGTATAAAACTTTTTTTTATTCTTCTTGAAAGCGCGCGCCTTAAGAATAACGCCGGACGCCTGCCTCCAAAGACGCAAGCTACCCTTGACAAGTCCTTATCTTTTTTATAATAATCTTCATAAATAATTCCGGCTATTTTCTCAATTAGGTTTTCCTTAAAAGATAATGCTATTATGTTTCCAGATGCCTTCACTCGCTTACCTCTTTTAGTGTAAATTTATCCAGATAGACTAGATATCCATTTAC
The DNA here is from genome assembly GCA_964487065.1 of uncultured Planctomycetia bacterium. Taxonomy (GTDB): domain Bacteria; phylum Omnitrophota; class Gorgyraeia; order Kaelpiales; family Kaelpiaceae; genus CAZAPE01. The sequence continues at coordinate 2,472 of CAZAPE010000105.1, forward strand.
TTCATAACCTGAATAGATATCTTTTATTATATTTATATACTCGCGCATCTGTTGCTCATGTATCTTGGTCTCTTTATGACTACTTTTATAATCCAACACATATATTTCATCCTTTTTAATAACAAGCCTGTCAATTCTCTTCACATCTCCGAAATTGTCTACAACCTCCTTTTCGCAAATTACTGTAGCATCTTTTATGAAGAAGAATTTCCTCATATCTTTGGTATTAATAAGTTTTTTCAATTTGCTTTTATAAAAAGAGATATCTTCTATGAATGGATGCATCCTGCCAACATTTAAGGAAGCCCTCTCAATTACGCTTTCAACATTACTTCCCTCAAGATTCAATATTAAGGAAAGCATTGCATGTAATATATTTCCTTCTAAAATACTGCTACGGTTTTTTAAACCAGAAATACTACAAATTTCATTTTTTAAAAATTCAATCCAATTCTGATATCTTGGAGCCGAAATATCAATAATCTGGCTTTCTGGGCTAATTTTCTTCTTATAAATCTCCTTACTCCCGCTTTCATTAATGTCACAAGGTATAACAAAACGCGCCTTGTTGTTAGCATTACCGCTTTTATTGGGTATAAATATATAAAGTTCATATTTAGGGCGCGTAAATGCAACATATATGGTATTAAGCTCATCTATGCAGGCATCCTTATAAGCAGCAGAATATATCTCCTGCAACTTATCGGAATAAGGCCTGTAATATTTTGTAATCCGGACAAGCTGGGGCTTATCTGTACTGTCTTTAGTAACATAAGCAGTCATCCGTTTGCCTGCTGTCTGCGGCGTAATATCCATACACAGGAAAGGAATAATCACAACACCGAATTCAAGACCTTTAGCTTTATGTATGGTAAGAACCTTTATGGAATTACTTATTGCTACTTTTACGTATAAATCATCAGGCTGGGCCTGTTTCAGATAGGTCAAAAAACTATCTAAACCTGCATATTCGTCCTCCTGCTCTTTTACTACTTCAAGCAACCTCATAAAGAAAGCCTGATTTTCATTGGCCCTATTTATTAAATCGTAATGCTTATAAATACTAATAAGCAGTTCATACGGAGAAACAAACCCAACGGTTTTAAAAAATATATCAATATGCTCATTCCAGGCCTTGGTATATTTTCTGCGAAATAAATTATAAAGGCTCTGTCTTAAGGTAGAATCATCTTTCCTATTTGTGCTGAAAATAAAATCACGAATTTGATTATGTTCTATGCCGCTAACAGCGCTGAATATATCCCCCAAAATAAAAGCAGCGAAACTTAGATCATCAATGGGTGAATTTAAAAAATGCAGCAATGCAATGATTTCTTTAATATAACTGTTTTTGAGTATATTCAATGTCTTCTCTGAGGATACAGGAATATCCTTCTCGAGCAACCAAGATGTTATAAGCTCCACCTCCGAATTATCCCGCGTAAGTATTGCAATATCCTCATATTTAAAACGAACCTTTAAATCTCCTAAAAGAGACAGGACTTTACCCTTTATTACATTATTGCGTTCATCCTGATTTTTGGAATCAATTCTCTCTACACTTACATAGCCGCAATTGTAATCTTTGCGATATTCCTGCGCGGAATCCTTAAAAACATTAACGATTTCAGCAATCAAACTCTCCTTCCCGCTAAGCTCATCAGTTATGCCTGCAGCTTCAAAAAACCTATTTAAATTTTCACTTTTGAATATACGATTATTAAATTCGACAATTGCTTTCTGACTACGCCAGTTTTTAAGGAGATGCTCTTCTCTTATATGAAACTGCTTAAAAGATTCTTTAACTTCGTCGAATAACTGTGATTCTCCTCCCCGGAAACGATATATCGCCTGCTTTTTATCGCCGACATAAAAAAGCGAACCGCCGCTTGCAAGAGCCTCTTCTACCATCATATAGAGATTCCTCCACTGCAATAGGCTTGTATCCTGGAATTCATCTATCAGATAATGCCTAAATCTTGTTGCTAAGCGATAATACAATTCTGCAACTGTTGTACCATTATCACCGAAAAGCAACCTTGCTTTTTTGTTTAGCTCCTCCAAAAACAATACATCCTCATTTCTGGATGCAGTCTGAAAGAAACTTAGGAGTTTATTAAACAGTTCTATATAAGGCTTATATGAAACATAGGCCTCGAGTTCAACGAGTTCTTTGATTGTCTCATGAATTTTATCCCACTTTTTCTCAAACCCCAAAGGCGCCCTATAACCTTTGTTCATAGGTACAACTGGTTTCTGAAATTTATTTGGCAGACTGCTGATTTCAAAAATATCATTATTATTTTCCGTAAACTTTACGATAGAGTTCTGCGCAGTTTTGTTTATGCCTTCAGGGAAAATAGGTATTAGATTTTTTATCTGAGCAAAAAGAGCAATCTTTTTCTTTATAACATCCTGACTCCTACCTTCATATATCTTAAATGTGCCTCCGTATATATTACTTAATTTAAATAAAGACACCATGGAGTTCCAGCTTCCTGAAGGCGCCAGTGCCGAGCCCTATGCGTTCACCT
>CAZAPE010000106.1:0-4945 GCA_964487065.1 uncultured Planctomycetia bacterium
TAGTTATGGAATGATTGAGCCCTTCCAGGAGAGCCAGGTGAAAGAAGGAGTTATAAGTTACGGCGTATCCAGTTACGGGTATGATTTCAGAATCGCAGATGAATTTAAAATATTTAGTCCCGAGGAAAAATCCATAATAGACCCCAAAAATTTTGGCTCAACAGATTTCCGCGACTTTAAAGGCGAGGTTTGCCTGATACCGGGAAATTCTTTTATCCTGGCGCGCAGTTTTGAATATTTCAGAATCCCGAGAAATATTCTGACAATTTGTTTCGGGAAATCCTCATATGCCCGCTGCGGCATAATAGTAAATGTAACGCCATTTGAGCCGGAGTGGGAGGGGTATGCGACTTTAGAGATCTCAAATACATCTCCGAAGCCGGCGAAACTTTACGCTTTTGAGGGCATCGCGCAGCTTGTATTTTTAGAGGCTGATGAGGAATGCCTTACCTCGTATAAAGATAAGAAAGGCAAATACCAAGCCCAGAAAGTAATTACGCTTCCCAAGATATAATCCCCCCATTTTAATGTATAGGAGCTTTATTGCTTATTCAGATAAGAGGTGATAAAGTTATAGAAAGACGTATTTTGTAAAAATTAATATGCAGAAATTCAGTGTGGGAATTATGGTCTATAACGAGAGCAGGAATATCCGACGCCTGCTTTCGGCAGTGAGCGGCCAGAATCTCTTTGGGTTTGAACTTGGCGAGGTCATAGTTGTTTCAAGCGGCTCCAATGATGGCACTGATGAGGCGGTTTGTGATTTTGCAAATAAAGATAAAAGAGTTAGACTTATTAAACAGAATAAAAGATACGGTAAAAGCTCTGCGATAAATCTCTTTTTTGAAAATGTAGACAGTCAGGATATGATTCTATTAAACGGCGATTCTATCCCGGATGCGAATTCATTCCAGATGCTCCTTTTAGCGTTAGAAGATAAATGCTCTCTTGTAGGAGCAAGACCGGTTGCGCTTAAGGTGAAGAATAATTTTATAAGCAGCTGCGCAGTTCTTCTCTGGGAAATGCATCATAGCGTTGCGTTGAGCAGGCCTAAGATAGGAGAGATGTTTGCATTGCGCAGGAAAATAGAGCAGCCTTTAGGTAAAGAGTGCGCCGTAGATGAAGCTATGCTTGAGGCAGTATGTAAAAATAGAAAATTTAAAATTAAATACGAGCCTGCGGCAGTAGTTTATATAAATGCTACTTCCAGCGTAAAAGATTTTATCTCCCAGCGCCGTAGGATAGCCTACGGCCACATCTGGCTCAAGAGGCATTTAAAATATCTTGTTGCAACAAGAGAAAAAAGAAGAATCTTAGCGGCGGTTTGCGGCAAACTATCCTTAAATCCCAAAAGACTTTTTATTCTTGGCGGCTGTATTGCGTTAGAGCTTTGGGGGAGAATGCTGGGAATATGGGATTATCATTTCAGGAAAAACAATTCCCATTACATCTGGCAGATTGCAGAAAGCACTAAGGAAGGCATAAATGTTTAAAGAATTTCCCATTGCGAGGCTTCCTTTATATTATAGCGCGAAAAAAAGAGGGCGATTCTTACCTTTACCTATCAATGTAGTCTTTGTTACAACCTTAAGATGCAATTCAAGATGTAAGACCTGTTTTATCTGGAGAGGCAGAGAGGATTGCGGCAGAGAGTTAAGCCTTGATGAGTATCAAAAAGTGCTTAAAGCAATGCCAAAAACCTATTGGGTTACAGTCGGAGGCGGGGAGGTTTTTTTAAGGGAAGATGCCGCGGCAATTGTTAGAGCGATATGCGATAATCTTAAGCCGAGAATAGTTACAATACCTTCTAACGGCTCCTCTCCGGAAAAAATATCTCTTTTGGCAAATGAGTTAAGCAAAAAATATCCCGGCATACGATTTATCTTTAATCTATCGCTTGATAATATCGCTGAAAAACACGATGCAATAAGAGGCATGCCGGGGAGTTTTTCGCTGCTTTCTGAAAGCATAAAGAGGCTAAAAGAGATTAAAAATAATAATTTAAGTCTCGGGATACATACGGTTATATCGGATTATAATTTCAGCGATTTTATTTCTATATATAACTGGGTTAAGGAAAATATAAACCCGGATTTTCATATTATAGAGGATGCCCAGGTGCGCGATGAATTTATGAATCAGAACGCAAAGCTTCTTAGCGATAAACAGAAATACAATTCCGCGATAGATTTCTATAACGCAAAAATAAAAGAGGAAAAGAAGCGCGGTTTTGACAGAATTAAAAAAGCATTCAGGCTCACTTATTATGAAAGGGTAAAAAAAGATTTTCTTTGCGCTAAAAAGCCGTATCCGTGTTATGCCGGATATATCTCCTGCCAGATTAACCACGATGGCGAAGTCTGGGCCTGCGCAAAACAAAGATTCGTGCTCGGGAATCTTAGGGATTACGGGTATAGCTTCAGGGATTTGTGGCGCTCAGATGCGGCGAATAAGATGCGCGAGAGAATAAAAGCTAAAGATTGCTCCTGTCATATCTCTAATACCGCATATACGAATATGCTGCTTAGCCCTTCGGCGATGGCTAAGGTTTTAATAAATGCAATAAAGTACTAACTTTTTAAAATGGCTGTTGTATATATCAAAAAATTAAAAAACTCAAACCTTACATTAGAGGTAAAGAGTTTTCTTGAAGGCTGCGCATATAGGCCTGCGCGGAGCGATATATTTATAAAACCGAACATCTGCGGTTTTTATGAACCGACCTCTGCCTGCATCGTAAATCCCGAGGTTGTAGGAGGGGTAATCGAATACCTTAAAGAGATAGGGTTTAATAAAATTACAATCGCAGAGCTTCCGGTTGTTCTGGACACGAAGAGAGTTTTTGAAATGAGCGGATATAAGAAATTGAGCAAAAAATATAATGTTTCTCTTCTTGCGCTTAATTCCGTGGCCAGAAAAGAGGTTTGCCTGGGGCAGTTTAATGTCTCCGTTCCTGCATTTATTGGCGAGGCAGAATATATAAATATCGCAAAGATGAAAACTCATATTCAAACCGGCGTGAGCCTGTGCACAAAAAACCAAAAAGGCTTAGTCGCTTCTCAAGATAGGAAAAGCATGCATATCAAAGGAGAGCTTGAGGAAAATATAAAGCTGCTGGCGCGCAAGATTTTGCCCGACTATTGCATAATAGATGCTTCTAATGCCCTTGAGGGGGATGGGCCCGGAAGAAGCGGGAAAGAGATCCTTGATATGAATATTATTCTTGCCGGTAAAAATATGGCAGCGGTGGATAGAACGGCAGCTCTTCTTATGGGCAGGGAACCGGGGAGAATAAAACACCTTGAATATAGCGGTGAGAAAATAGAAATAATAGGAGAAAGAGTAGAGGACTTAAAAAGGGATTTTCGCATCCCCGGAGAGCATTTTCAGAAATTTAATATACATTTTTGGATTACAGACAAAACCTGCTCTGAATGTTCTGAAATTATGGCCGGATTGAAAAAATCTTTAATCCCTCACCCGTTTCATCTTTTAAAATTTTTGTACTTTGCTCTTGTTGGAAGACTTGATATCTTATCCGGAGGAGCCGATCTGCCTTCTTGTCACGGAAAAGTTATTTTTATCGGAAATTGCATGAAGGAAAAAGCGGCAGAATATAAAGCGGAGTTTATACCGGGCTGTCCGCCGGATATTAAAAAAATCATCCGGGCAATAAAATAAAAATATGTTTTTGCGAAAAATATATTATATGCACCTTGTAAACAAAACACAGCGGCTTTCGCGCCAGAAAATAGAGGAGCTGCAGCTTAAGAAGTTTAAGAGTATTATTCGCTATGCCTACGAAAACGTGCCTTTTTATAAAACAAAGTTTGACTCTTCTAATATAAAACCCGGGGATATAAAAAGCAGAGAGGATATTTTAAAAATACCTTTTACTGAGAAAAGGGAGGTTTTAGAAAATTCAGGAAGTTTATTTTCAAAAAAACATTCTATTTCATCCGCTCACATCGAGAGCACGTCCGGTTCCGGGGGGCTAAAGCTTAAAATAGCGCTGGATTATAAGGGGAAGGATTTTTGCGATTGCGTCTATGGGCGCGCGCTTTTTGCAATAGGCTATAAGCCCTGGCAGGCAATGGCTTATTTCTGGCCGGCAAAAAACCACAGCAAAGAGTTCCATGAGTATCTTGGATTAATGCGCAAGAATTGGATTACATCGCATATAAGGCCGGAGGAGCAGCTTGAGATACTGTTACGTTTAAAACCTAAAATAATCTACGCTTTTCCAAGCCTCCTTGTTGTGATTGCAAAGAGAGTTGAGGCAGACAGAGGAAGATACGCTTCCTTGAAGCCTGTATTTATAGTCTCCCACGCAGAGCTTCTTACAGAGGATACTAGAGGTTATCTAGAGTCGGTATTTGGATGCCCTGTTTATAACGAATATGGGGCGACGGAATTCGGATTCAGGATGGCCTGGGAGTGCAAAGAGCGTAAAGGCCTGCACATAGATGCCGACAGCGTATGGATTGAATTTTTAGATGAAAACAAACCTGTTAAAGAAGGCCAGAGAGGAGAGATGGTTGTAAGCGGGCTTCTCAATCATGCTATGCCGCTTATACGTTACAGAATAGGAGATATAGGAGTGCCTTCGAACAGATATTGCGCTTGCGGCAGAGGGCTGCCTTTGATGGAGTATGTGGAGGGCAGGGACGATGATTTTCTTATTCTTTCCTGCGGCGCAAGAGTAAGTCCGCGCGCCATTATTCCTCTAATCGAAAAGCATAAAGAGGTTAGCGAGTTTAGGGTCATACAGGAGGATTTAAATAGATTAACTGTTTTTCTTGTTGCAGATGGGAGCAGTAATAGCCGTATTGAAGAGTCGATAAAAGAGGATATACTCAATATTGTGAAGGTCAATATGGAAATATCTGTAAATATAGTTGAATCAATACCCAGGAATGAGCGCGGAAAACTAAGAGCCGTAATA
>CAZAPE010000107.1:0-4861 GCA_964487065.1 uncultured Planctomycetia bacterium
TGCATTCTCTGCTATATCATAAATTTTGACCCCTGAAACAGTAATATTATTCCCAAGTAATTTCTTTAGTCTTTTAAGCACCGCAGGAATACCGCCTGCTTTATCTAAATCCTCCATCATATAATCTCCTGCAGGACGGAGTTTACAAATATTAGGCGTTTTACTACTTATCTTATCAAACAAATCAAGAGGTAAATCAACTTTAGCCTCATGAGCAATAGCCTTTAAATGCAGTACCGTATTTGTTGAGCCGCCAAGAGCCATATCAACCGTAATTGCGTTTCTAAATGCTTCCTTATTAAGAATATTTCGGGGTTTTAAATTTTTTCTTGTAAGTTCAACAATGCGTTTCCCGCTCTCTCTTGCAATGCGCACTTTCTGCGCTGAGACAGCAGGAGCTGTAGCGCAACCAGGAAGAGACATACCCAGACTTTCGGTTAGACATGCCATTGTATTAGCTGTATACATCCCTTGACAGGATCCAGCTCCGGGACAAGCGCGACATTCAAGCTCATCAAGCTCATGCTTGGTAATCTTTCCTAATTTATACTGTCCTATAGCTTCGAATGTATCGCGCACAAGTGAAAGCCGCTTGCCCTTATAATTACCAGCAAGCATAGGCCCTGCTGTAACAATAATAGATGGAATATTAACCCGGGCAACAGCCATAAGCATGCCAGGAGTAATCTTATCACAATTCGTAAGACAAATTAAACCATCGAGCTGATGCGCATTAACTACCGTTTCAATCATATCAGCTATTAACTCACGTGATGGAAGAGAATAACTCATTCCACTATGGCCCATAGCTATTCCATCACAAACACCCGGAACGCTGAAATAAAAACCGACTCCGTTCCCTGAAAATATGCCCTGTTCTATTGCCCGTTCCAGCACTCTCATATTTACATGACCCGGGATAAGGTCTGTAAAACTGGAAACAAAACCTATAAACGGTTTATTTAAATCAGATTTAGAAATACCCGTTGCATAAAGCAGCGCTCTATGGGGCGTGCGTTCTATTCCTTTTTTAATATTATCGCTACGCATAATTACCTCCTTATCAACTACTTGATTACAGAGATGTCAACGAATGATTACGCCGCTTAAATCTTTAATCATCTTTTAGATAGATTTTATCTCTAACTTTACCGAAATTGCATAAAATCTCATAAGGGATTGTATTTGATAACTCTGCTAACTCTTCTATTCGTATCTCATCATCTATTTGCTTTCCGGTAATTACAACTTCATCACCTATACAAGGATTCTCTATTCCCCTTAAATCTAGGATAATCTGGTCCATAGAAACTCTGCCAAGAATAGGAACCCGCTTGCCCTGAAGCAAGAGAAACCCTTTACTGGAAAGACTCCAAGGTATCCCGTGACTGTAACCAACGGGAACAATACCTATCTTCATATCTGCCGGCGCTTTATAAGTACAGCAGTATCCAACATAGTCACCATTTTTTATCTCTTTTACCTGCATAAGTTTAGTTTTAAAAGATATTGCCTGCCTAAGCTTAATTCTATTTTTTACTCCCAAATCAGGATAAATTCCGTAAAGCATAAGTCCCGGTCTTACAGAGTCATACCAAACAGACGGCATACGCAATATCGCCGAACTGTTAGCAGCATGCTGAATAAAACTGTACCCGTATTGGCGCAAGAATTTAACTACACTTTCAAACCTTTCAATTTGATTCCTGGTATATTGAATATCTTCGGCATGCGCAAAATGAGTAAAACATCCCTGGATATTTAAATGTTTTGCACCCTGAATGGATTTAACTAATTCCTCCTTATTATCCCATTGAATGCCTAATCTGGACATTCCGGTATCAATTTTAAAATGCACATTTAAAGATTTTCCTTCTTGAGATGCTTTCTTCTCATAGAGATTTAAAATTTCTATACTATTTATAGTAGGAATTATATCTTTATGCATTATAAAATCAACATCTTCTAAGTTAAGGGGATTAGAAAGAAAAATTATTTTATTATCTATGCCTGAATCTCTCAAGGCACAAGCCTCTTCAAGGCCGGAAACTGCAAAAACAGTCACCAGGTCTTTAAGAACATCTGCAACCTCAACAATGCCATGCTCATAGGCATTACTCTTTACTACTGCAATTATCTTAACATCGGATTTTAAAAAAGACTTTAAAGTTAACGCGTTTTCTCTTATTGCATTTAGATCTATTTCAATCCAGCTACGGGGTGATATTCTGCTCCTAATCTGTATCTCCATATTTTTAACTTTTAACTTTTAACTTTTTATTGTATATCTCTTATTGTGCACTCTTTAGGATAAATGTAAAGCGGTTTTAAATCAAATATATTTTCTCCCCCTTTCTCTTTATATTTCTCAAAACCCTTCCAGACTATAAAATCTGGCTTTATATTCATGAAATTTTCACTAAGAATCTCAACGTCTTTGCTATTAGTAAGAGATGCAATATTATCCTTATAAGCTCTGCTTCCATCACCAAGTAAAACAGCAGGATATTTTAAGTTTTTTAAAAAAAAATCTATTTCACTAAGCTCATGCAAACCTATTTCAATAAATTTATTATTCACTTTTTTATAACAGGCGCTATAAACTTTTCCTCTCCGAGCATCTATGAGGGGATAAATAAAAGAGTTAGAGTCTTTAACAGACGCAGCTAAAACCTCAAGGCTTGTTAGAGAAATAACTTTTTTATCCAGCGCATAAACAAACCCCTTAACAGCAGTAACAGCAATTCTTATACCCGTAAAAGACCCCGGACCTTTAACTACAGCAAAGATATCTATATCAGATATTTTAAGGTTACTCTTTACAAAGATATCATCTATAGCATTATGCAGCAATGAGATATGCTTTCGGGGAACATGAGATGAAAAAGAATCAATAACCCTATCTTCATCACCAAGAGCGATATTCAGCCAATCTGAAGAAGCATCTATTCCAAGTATATACATAAACTCAAGATATATTCCTATTCCCTTTAGAGATTTGAAATGCCGCTAATTTATTTTAATTTTACTCTTTTTTTAAAAAATCAGCAATCTATTTACAACTGATTTTAAAATACAAATATTTTGCTTTAGACAAAACGAGTACAATTTTAATACCAATTCTTTATTATCCATTTATACGGCAATAGTTTATACATGATCTTCTCAATACTTCTTTTATATTCAATTAGCAATTTTGCATCTTTACTATCATCGCCTAAAAAATCTTTTCTTAATTTGCAATATTTATTCAAAATAGAGTACGCTGATTGAGAGCTCGCTCTGTTCCAAAATTCGACTAAAGAAATATGGAAATTAAGCAGTAATGACGTAAGCAAGTATGGCCTCTTATTGACATAATCTAAGAAAAATTTGATTTTAAAATCGGATAACGGTATTTTTTTAAATAGAGAAATTGTATTTTTAAATTTTGATTTAATATTCAAACCGCCGAAAACATGATATCTATTATTCATCAAAACAAAAACAAGATCTTCTTTGCTTATGTTTTTTTGACTTTCTCCAAACATCCAATATTTTAATATATCCGCTATGCAATCAATAGTTTTAATATATAGAGCCTTAACTTCAATGTCGAATTTTAAGTGGTATTTAACATCAGTTAATACGGTCAGAAAATCAATAAATTCATTACTCATATAATCGATAAATTTTAGCTTTTTGTGCTCTTTTTTAATAAAATCCACAGCATCTCTGATGCTATTTATTTTAAATCCTTCAATGAAAAGCAGTTTCGAAACAACATTTAAAAACCTGCTTGAAATAAGATACTTATAATCTTCATACGCAGATTCAACGCTATACCTGCCTAAAAACAGATCCTGGGGCATATAAGCAAGCATCTCCCATAATGCGCAAATTATATACTCTTTTTCAAGTTCTAAGTCTATTTTTTCTAAAGTGACACTCGGTAAGAAACGCCTAATATCATCTCCAAAAATAACTACGCTTTCATATTTAAGATTATACGTATATTGAAGCAACGGAAACCTTTTTAATTCATTTTTTAGAAAAAAATTAAAATCAACCTTAGGGGCTAAACGGACTTGTGTCAGTGACAAATTAAATCTGGATAATAATTTTTCTATTTCTATTCCATCCTTCATTTTTCCTTTGTTCAAAAAAACAACAATGTCATAATCGCTGTATATCCTAATGTCCTCTTTGACCATACGGTAAGCTAGCTCTCCCTTCACGGAAGAACCGAGCAATATGACAGAAAGTGGATTAAAAGGCAAGATTAGATTTAATATTTGCAGCAACTGTTTCTTGACTATATCGGGGTATTTATATTCATCACAAAAAATTAGATTTTTATCAATAATCATATTTATTATTATACTTATCTTGGATTGGCGATACAGCTAAATTGTTCTTATTCATTGATTTATCCTTAATTGTTATGTTAGGTTAGAACAAGCACCTTAAAGACACTGCAAATGCATATAAAAAAAACAAAAATAATAATTGCCGGAGCTTATGGGAATAAAAACAGCGGAGATGAGCTAATCCTTTTAGGTATATTAAATATTATAAGAGAAAAAATACCCCAGGCAAATATTGTTGTATTTTCCTATAATGTCGAACATACAGAAAAAAATTATAATGTAAAAGCATTTCCGCTTTGTCCACAGAACATTAATTATCCATCCTTAACCATGCTGTTAAAATATTCATTCTGGAAATATATTTTATTGGAAGTAAAGCAAATTCAAAGCTGTAACTGTTTTATTTTAGGCGGAGGAGGTCTTTTAGAGCACTCATACCCCGGGATTGCGTTTTGGCTGAGCAGGCTACTCCTGGCACAGCTGTTAGGAAAACCGACCATGATTTATGCGCT
>CAZAPE010000108.1:0-4828 GCA_964487065.1 uncultured Planctomycetia bacterium
AAATATTGAAAGTTTTTATAGCATTTCCGCCGTTAAATACAGAGAAGGGTTATGCGACTCTTGGCCAGAATAGGCAATTTCAGTATTTTAAGGCTCCAACCTATATCTATCCTGTAGTTCCGGCTCATGCCGCAACGATGCTTAAAAAGGAGGGTTTCCAGGTTACCTGGCTTGACTGTATTGCTCAAGGTATAGATAAAGAGGAATTTTTAAACATAATAAGGAAAGAAAAACCTGATTTAATAGCATTTGAGGTAAAAACGCCTGTTATTAAATATCTCTGGCAGATTGTTGATGATATCAAGTATCACCCTTACGGGCACAAGCAAGTATCTATCATCCAGTGTGTTTTATTCGGTGACCATGTAACAGCATTGCCCGAGGAGTCGTTTCAGAACTCAAAAGTCGACTTTGTTTTAACCGGCGGCGACTACGATTTCCTCCTGCTCAACCTTTGCAAATATCTTAATGGTTCATCCAGTATCCAGCATCCGGTATCCAGTGTCCAATTGGAGCCAGGCATCTACTACCGCGATAATCAAGAGATAAAAAATACAGGTCCTTTTAAGCTTAATCATGATTTGAATTCCCTGCCCATTATCGATAGAGATTTAACTAATTGGCAGCTTTATGCCTATGATAACGGTAATTACAGAAGAACACCCGGGACTTATATGATGAGCGCTCGTGACTGCTGGTGGGGGAAGTGCACTTTTTGCAGCTGGCCCCAGCTGTATCCTGAATTTAGAGTAAGGAGCGTTAAGAATGTATTGGATGAGATTGAGAGTATTTTAGATAATTATCCTGTTTGCGAAATTATGGATGATAGCGGAACCTTTCCTGTCGGAGAATGGCTAAAAGATTTTTGCCAGGGCATGATTGAGAGGGGATTAAACAGGTGCGTTAGTCTTGACTGCAATATGCGCTTTGGCGCTGTTAATTTTGATACCTATAAGTTAATGCGTAAAGCCGGGTTTAGGTTTCTGCTTTTTGGCCTTGAATCGGGGAATCAAAATACACTTGATAAAATAGATAAAAACTTAAAAGTTGAAACTATTACACAGTCCTGTCAGGATGCAAGGCGTGCCGGGCTGTATCCCCATATAACCGTTATGTTTGGGTACCCCTGGGAAAACCTTGAGGATGCTAAGAATACGCTTAAATTGGCTAAGTTTCTTTTGAAAAAAGATTATGCCTATACTATGCAGGCAACAATTGTTATTCCCTACCCCAACACGCCGCTATATAAAGAGTGCAAAGAGAAAGATTTATTATATACTTTAGATTGGTCGCATTATGATATGAAGCAGCCGGTCATGAAATTGAGCTTTCCGTCAGATGATTTGCATAAGTTAGTTCAGGATATGTATTCTGTAAGTTTTGCTCCTGAATTTATAATGCGCAAATTATTAAGCATCAGAGATGTATACGATATTCGATATTTCTGGCGCGCTTTTTTAAAGGTAGCCGGCCATATAAAAGATTTTAAAAAAAAGAGATGTTTGTTGTAAAAAATAATGTTTTTATCTATGATAATCTTTGGTCGTGTAAGAAAGTGGATAGGTAGGTAACTTTTTACAAAATGGAGATTTATTGGTCAAAATGTATATCATTTTGGAAAATGATTTGACAAAATGCATATCAGGTGCTAATCTTCGAATATGAATTTAAATAAGCTTTTAGAACTGAATCAGCTTGCTAAAGAGGATGGAAAGCGGTATCCAAAGAGGCGGGAGCTCTATAGCCAGGTTATTTCCAAAACCGGTAAAAATTTTATAGGCATAGTAGGGCCAAGAGGGGTTGGAAAAACAGTGCTGCTTAGACAGATTGCTCTTGAGTCAGAAAACTCTTTTTACATATCAGCGGATACTCTTGAGGAAGATGATTTATTTGAGATAGTTAAAATATTGATTGAGCGTTACAAGATCAAGTTGTTATTACTTGATGAAGTACATTTCCAAAAAGATTATCAGCAGGAATTAAAAAAAATATTTGATTTTTTAAATATCCGTTTAGTATTTACCAGCTCCGTATCTTTATCGATATTTGAATCTTCATATGATCTTTCCCGGCGGGTTAAACTGCTTTATTTGTATCCTTTTACATTTAGAGAGTATCTCTCTTTTAAAAAAGATGTTTCCTTACCGTTAATAACATTAGACGCAATTATAAAAAAAGAATGGCTCAGCGAACATTTGCTTTACGAATATGCTTTTGTGGACTATTTAAAGGGAGGGATATTGCCTTTTTCACTTGAGGAACCCGATGTCTATTCTGTTTTGCGAAATATTCTTGAAAAAATTATAAAAAAAGATATTCCTTCAGTTGTCAAACTGCAGATTAATGAACTTCCTGCTATTGAGAAAACCTTGAAGTTTATAGGGAAGTCGCCTGTTGATGGAATAAATTTTACTTCTATTTCTAAGAATGTTGGTATTACAAAATATAAAGCTGAGCAATATGTGAGTTTATTCCAGAAAGCTTTTGTGTTGAATGTTATATTCCCTGAAGGAACAAATGTTCTTAAAGAACCCAAGGTTCTTATGTATTTGCCGTTTCGCTTACTTTATAAAAGTTATCAGGAATCAGTTGGGGCAATTAGAGAAGATTTCTTTGCCGAAATGCTGAAAATGAAAGGCCAGCCTTTTAGCTATCTTAAAACAAAGCGAGGCGCGAAGACGCCCGATTTTCTGATTAAACGAGGAAACGAGAAAATTGTTATAGAAATAGGCGGAAAAGGTAAGGGTAGGCAGCAGTTTAAAGATGTAGTAGTTTCAAAGAAGCTGGTATTGACCCATTCGCAAGTTATTGAAGGTGACAGAAGACCTCTTTCCTTGCTCGGTTTTATTTAAAAATAATATAGTCTTGGGGTATATAAGATTTTAAGAAAAGTATATGAGTAGATAGGTAGATGAGAAAACACTGCATGCCGAAGAGCTTCATGAGGAGAGTTAGAAAATAGAAAAATGCCGCTGCGTATGTAGACAATGTTCGGAGCTAAGCTCCGAACAATTAGGCTCCGGACAGAAAGAGGAATAATGTATTGAAATTTAGTTATAACTAAACTATAATACATAACCATGGAAAGATTTAGATACGACTCGCTGCAGTTAAGAGAGGTATTCCATCTGGAATTTTTAAGATGGCTGGGCAAAATAGTGAAGACAAGGTATTATGTCCTTAAAGGAGGAACAAATCTGCGCTTTTTTTTTAATAGCTTCCGTTATTCAGAGGATATGGATTTAGATGTCCGGGATATAGATGTCGCTGCAATGGGGAAAAGCGTTATGAAGATTCTTGAATCTGCCTCTTTTCAGGACAATCTTAAACCTTTTGGAATAGAGAGTGTAATCCCTCCTGATATAAGCAAGGCGAAGCAGACCCAGACTACCCAGAGATTTAAGGTCCATCTAATAACCTTTGCGGGAGAAGACCTGTTTACTAAAATTGAATTTTCACGGCGGGGATTTAAAGAGGGAGTAGAAATAAACGCTGTCTCAAACTCCATTTTAAGAGCTTATAAATTACCCCCTATTTTAGTTCCTCATTATGATATCCGCAGTACGTTGATGCAAAAAGTAGAAGCTCTTGCCTCCAGGGCCACAGTTCAGGCAAGGGACATTTTTGATATTTATATTCTGCATTCCCAGTTTGTTCCGGATAACAGCAAAAAAGGTATAATAAATAATTCCAGGCTCAAAAAAGCGCATCAGAGAGTGTTTGAGGTCAGTTTCAATCAATACCGTGATACCGTACTTTCCTATCTTTCTCCTGAGGATCAGGCTTTGTATGGCACTCCATCTTTGTGGGATGAAATCAGGCTCAAAGCAGTTAGTTTTATCGAGGAGCTGAAAACAATATGAATAAACAGCCCGTTTTATTCTTTGTTAAAAATCTAAATAGGTCAGTATTTACAACGAATGAAGTGGCTTTGGTTTCGGGGAAATCTTTATCAGTCGTAACGCAGTCTCTTAATACTCTTCAGAAGCAGGGATTGGTCCTTAAGATATACCGCGGGATATGGGCGCAAACAGGCGCTAAAGATATAAGTCCCTATAATGTAATACCATTTTTATTTTCCAGACATCGGGCGTATGTATCTTTTATCAGCGCTTTGCATTTATACGGTATCATCGAGCAGATTCCGCAGGTGATTACTCTTGCTTCGACCGCCCATACCAGGGTAATTCATACCGGGATAGGAGTGTTTTCAGTTCATCGTATTATGCCTGAATTCTTTGAAGGTTTTAACTGGTATAGAGGGACGGAGAGTTTTTTGATTGCCGAGCCTGAGAAAGCGCTGGTTGATAGCCTTTATCTCTCTGCATGCAGGAAAAATCAATTCGGACATTTCCCGGAGCTGCATTTTCCAAAAACATTTAGTTTCAAAAAAGCAAAAAACTGGGTAGAAAGAATTCCCAATTCCAGCATTGCTGCTGCTGTGCAGAAAAAGTTAAAAAATATTGGAGATATTTTTAATAAAGAAGTTGTACGTGTCCCGGTCACGCACAAAAGAGGGAAAATGCCGGATGCCGGAGAGCTTCATGAGGAAAATTAGAAAGTAGAAAAGTACCGCTGCGTATATGGACAATGTTCGGAGCTAAGCTCCGAACAATTAGAGGCTGTGCGTGTCCCGGTCACGCACAAAAGAAGGCAGATTAAAGATTTTAAAAGGAAAAAGAAATGAAAACCGCTTTAATAACCGGTTCAGCCGGTCTCATTGGTTCAGAAGCAGTTAGATTTTTTATTGAGAAGGATTTTAAAATAGTCGGTATCGACAATGATATGCGTTCTTATTTTTTCGGTAAAGAGGCAAGCACAAAAGATA
>CAZAPE010000109.1:0-587 GCA_964487065.1 uncultured Planctomycetia bacterium
TTAAAAAAATAAAATATATTAAAATTATAAACAGATTCTCATAACCAAAATTAAATACTTCAAGACTAAGCTCAGTTTTAGTTCTTATAAAAACTGCTAAGAAAACAATAAGCTGCAATAAAAAAACAAAGAAAACACTGCTTTTGATCAACCCCTTTCTTAGAAAACTCCCATTTTTATGGAAAAAATCCAGTATTAATAATATTGCCAGGTTCACGAGCAGTGATCCGAAAATATTTCCCAATGCAAGATCAAAAAAACCCGCAGTACTGGCAATCAGAGAGGTTATAACTTCAGGAACGGATGTGGCAAGCGCAAGAAAAAAAGCGCCCATAAATGCTTCGCTGATCTGCGTTTGTGCGGATATTTTTCCTGCATATTTACAGGCCAGATATCCGAAAAGGAAAAGTCCGCCTGAGTCTATAAAAAATTTAATCCATATACCCGGCATTGAAAATACCTGTAATGTTATAAAATTCGGTAAGAGCCCTTATCATGTTTAAATCCCAAATCCAAAAACCCTTGGTTTTTAGTACGCTTTTTGTATTATCATCCATATCCGAAACACATACTGCAACTTTCTGCTT
>CAZAPE010000109.1:597-4822 GCA_964487065.1 uncultured Planctomycetia bacterium
GCTTAAACTCTTTCAGCTTGCTATTAAATTCTGAAAAAATCTTATAGACGCTAACCTCATCTATCTTGGAGGTAAATATTACTACAAACCAACCTGCGCCTTTGTCTTTTTTTGCACTTAATACTGCGTATTTTTCATTCACAGTTTCTTTCTTTACTTCAGAAAATTTTGGCAAAAGTTTCTTTTTTCCGGATATTTCTATATATTCATTTTCAAATTTTTGAAACATAAATATTATGAAATCTACAATTTCAGAGGGTTTTGCCTTCAATCTAAAACTGTTAAAATCTGTTTTTAAATTTTTTATTTCACTCGTAAGCGCCGCAAGTCTTGATGGATAGTCAAACTTTATTCCCATTAGATCTGACCTGTATGCATATAATACCCATATTTTAAATAACGGGTCTTTTATCCTGTAAAAACTTCCGTTTTTCTCCAGAAAACCATTCATTGAGTAATTATAATTTGCATAAGATACATTCATTGCTTTGAGCTCTTTCTTTTTAGTATTTCCTCTCGCAACCTCCATCATGAAGGGTAAAAAATCTTGAAATCTTTCCATTCCGGGACTTAAGCGCAATTTCTCATGAAAATAGCCATAAAGAAAACCTTTATTATTCAGTACATTTTCAGTTAAAGCATTGATTAAACCTTCCCAGTCAAGGACATTGAGATTCTCTATCACCCAATTAGTCAAGAGATCAAGGTATAGAGGCAATCCATCGGAAAGCAAAATCAGATAGTTTAAAACCTCTTTATTGACTTTTATTTTACCCATACGTTCAGCGACAAAATCTAAAGATTCCTGATAAGTGAAATTAGTTAATTCCATGAGCTCAAAATTACCAAAAAGCAACGAAAGTTCTGAATTTAGTATTGCTTTTGCTTTATCCTTCTCGGAACTTAAGAGAACAAATAGCGTATGAGTGTCTAACATTATATGTTCGCGCAAGAGATGCGACCAGGAGTCTATTTTAAATTTTCCGAAACCAAAAAACTCATCGATAATGAAAAAACAATTTTTTCCAGTTATTTCTTTTACAGTTTTAGGAAGCCTGAAAACTGAATCTATTAAAAGCTTATAATTTCCATTCTTCTGCGCTGTTTCAATATTCCGAACCAATAGTCCTAATGCAGGATACTCCTCCTCAATTATCTTTCCTATTTCCGCAACATTAGCAAATAATGGTTTATCGTCATTCTTTGTAAACTTACGCAGGAAAAAAAGTAAAAAGCCGAGAAAACTCTCTTTTAAAAACCCTTCTTCTAAATTTAAGTAGAGGGGGAAAAGATCCCCGCAAAGACCTTGGTGAATAAATTTAAATATTATTGATGTTTTTCCGATATTCAAAGGTCCAACAATAGCAATATTTCTTCTATACCCTTTTAGATAATCTTTTTTTATCTTTTCAAGCCTTTGGAGTTCTTTTTTTCGTCCCAGAAATTCATCAAGGCTAACAGGGCCTATTTTTATTGTTTTTGTTGCTTTCATATTATAAAAATTCTATCGGATTTAGTGCCTTGTGTTCCTTTCTGATTTCAAAATGCAAGACAGAGTCATTTTTGTTTAATGTAGCAATGCACTCTCCTTGCTTAACTTTGTCCCCTTTCTTAACTAAAAGTGACTCGTTGTATGCATATAAAGTATAAAAGTTGTATCCATGGTCAATTATTATTATTTTACCGTAACCTTTTATATGTTCGCCAGAATAACATACTGTTCCTGATTTCGCAGCTTTAACTTCATTGGAGGAGACAGAAAGAATATCAATACCTTTGTTCTCTCCACGCTCTGTCAAAGATCCGAATGAAGAGATGATTTTGCCTTTTAAAGGCCAAATAAACCCCGAAATGCTATATCCTACCTTCTTGCTTGCTTCAGGAATATAAAGAATCTCTCCCTCTCTTATTAACGAGGCGTCTTTTATCTTATTTGCCTGTATTATTTTATTAACCTCTACATCATAATCCCTCGATATTCTGTATAGCGTATCCCCCTTTTGTACATTATGATAAATACCTTCTCTATCCGCAATGCTTTCTCTTTCGCTGGAAACTTTTTTCGAAACTGATACAGAATCTAAGGTGTAGACATCTTTATTCCTAGCCACACAACCATATAAAAAACCAGCAATTACAAACAAATAAATGTATTTCATTTTTAAAATTTCAAACCAAAGCCCTCAATCGATTAATAAAAATTTTTCTAAAAAATTGCAAACTCATCTACATTCAGCTTGGCCCCGACATACATAAGCGAGCGAGGGGATTCGAACCCCCGATATCCAACTTGGGAAGCTGGCGTTCTACCACTGAACTACGCTCGCAAAAAATTAATCAGGATACCGCTTTTATTACACACGCATTACCTTTTGACAGCGCTATCTTGCTTCCAAGTAGATAGCCGCAAACAAATTATTTAAAGAACTATTTTAATACTTTTTTATTTAAAAATTCTTCTACAATTTTTAGAGAACAGTACTTGCTGCACATAGAGCAGGTATCTGAAATTCCTGGCGGCACTTTGTCTCTGTATTCTTTTGCCTTTTCCGAATCAAGAGCATATTCAATCTGTTTCTTCCAATCTCTTTGTGCCCTTGCTTCACTCATTAGACGTTCTCTTTTAATGTGCTTTTTCTTTCCTCTTGAGATATTTACAGCTTGAGCGGCTATTTTAAAGGCCATAATTCCGGATCTGACATCATCTAAATCCGGCAAGCAGAGATGCTCTGCCCCTGTTACATAACAAAGAAAATCTGCTCCAGCCCAGGCCGCCACTGTCGCACCAATTGCAGCGTTTATATGGTCGTAGCCGGCAGCAGTATCTATAACCAAGGGCCCCAAAACATACAAAGGAACATTACCTACTATCTCTTTAATCGCCTTGATCTCATAATCAATCTTATGCAATGGAACATGTCCTGGACCTTCCACCATCACCCCTACATTTGCATCACGAGCCATCTTTACAAGCTCAGAGAGTATAAATGTCTCCTGGTACTGCAGGTCATCTCCAGCATCGAATATTGAGCCAGGACGCAATGCATCTCCAAGGCTTATAGTGACATCATATTTATACGATATCTCAAGGACTCTATCAAAGTATTCATAAAATGGATTTTCCCGCTCATTGATAACCATCCATTCAAGCATCAGAGCCCCGCCTCTACTAACCACATCCAATATTCTCTTGCCCTCTTTTATTTTCTCAAGACTCTTAAGGGTTATACCTGCATGTATAGTAAAAAAATCTACTCCTTCTTGAGCCTGCCTTTCTAAAACTTCAAAAAAGTCATCTACTTTAAGGTTTCTTACATTACCTCTTCCCTGCCTTGAATGTATTGCAATTTCATACATCGGAACAGTTCCAAAAGGCATCTGACAGTTTGAAATCAGGGTTTTGCGCACGCTGCTTAAATCTCCGGCAACAGAAAGGTCCATAACAGCATCTGCCTCTAACCTCTCTGCCAGTTTAATCTTCTCAAGTTCAAGAGCAAGATCATCTCTATCAAGTGAAGTTCCTACATTGACATTAATTTTAACATCCATACCGGAGCCAATAGCTATTGCTCTTTTGGGAGAGTGTATTGGATTATACGGAACTACAACCTCTGCGTTTATTATCTTTTCTGTAAGGTCGTTGAGGCTCACATCCTCTTCTTGAGCTATTTTTTTTATAAAATCAGGAATAACGCCATTCTTTAAAGTTTCAATTAATGTCATTTTTGATTACCTTTCTCAAGCTTGTTAATACATCCTTTTTATCTTCTGCATAAACAAAAGCACTAAGACAAGCAATATTCTTAAATCCCAAATCTTGAATTTTATTTACGTTCGAGACATTAATCCCTCCGATTGCAAAAAAAGGTAGATTTACTTCTTGCATTATCAATTTTATTTCATCTCTATTTATTGGTTCAAGATTTTTTTTGGTAGCTGTTCTAAATACAGGGCCTATGCTTATATAATCTACTTCATTTTTTTTAGCTAACTGTGCGTCTTTACGATTATGGCAGCTATAGCCGATTATCTTCTCTCCTCCAAGAAGAGATCTTGCAGCTTGAATTGGTAAATCCCCGCATCCTATATGGACACCGTCGGAATTAACTGCAAGCGCAACATCAATACGGTCATTGATTATAAAAATTTTGCCAAAATCTTTAGCTATTTTTTTGAGTTCCAGAGCAATATCATAAAATATTCTATCTGAAATAGTTTTATCTCT
>CAZAPE010000110.1:0-1924 GCA_964487065.1 uncultured Planctomycetia bacterium
TTTACTATCAAGGGCCTATTCTGATTAAAGAATCTTTTAATAATAAGAGCCAAAGGGAACAAAAATAACTTATGATTAGAGAGCCCTCCAAACATCGCGCATAAGAAGGAAAGCTTTGCATTCCGGTTTTCTATTAAATAAAAATAAAGCATGCTTATAAGAAAAAAATTGCTTATTGCTGTATAGGAACCACCCACAGAACGCACTGTTACTTCAGGTAAAGAAACATACAAGATACATAAAAATAAGGCAAGCCGGGGAGAAACCAAACGAAGTTTAGAGATAATAACAAATATTAAAACTAATGTAGCTAAAAAAAAGAAGATATTTACAACTCTAGTACACAATTGATGTGGATTTTGGTGAAATTTTTGATATTCTTCTTTAAGTAATTGCCTTAATCTAATCTGCTCATATAAATCCCTTGTTATTATATTTTTATTTTTTAGTTTGTTCTCAATCAGCAGACATCCTTCTGCAGAGTCTTTAATCTTATATGCGGTATCTTTTAATAAAGCTGATGTATAATAATTAGGATAAGCGTAAGGAAGGTATATATATGCCAATTCTTTATCTAAGATTACTTGCCTACCTTTTAAATCAGTTACTTTTACGTTAATAAATTGTTCGCTCGAAATGTAGACTGAAAAAACCTCTCCGACAACCGGACCTTCTTCTTGGATATTTCTTGCCATTTGCGAATAATCATAATAGTATTTTATATCTTTTAAATGGCCGCTTAGAAGAATAGCATTTGCTCCATAGAAATGGAGTAATAGGGGGTGGGCGAAATCATAAGTAATCATCCCGTCATCGTTAAGAATACACGGTTTCAAATAATTAACTAATCCGTAGGCTGTGCCCTGAATAGTCAAAGTATTATCCTTCAGAGGAGGGATGTAGTAAGCTGCCATATGATAAAGAAAAATAAAGAGAAAAATAAAGAGAAAAGATGTATACCAACTTTTTATCTTTTCAGCCATTAAAGAAACTATGCTGAATTTCCAACCTGTAAGTAAAATACCTGTATTTATTACAATTAGAATGTATATTAAATATGAAAAATAATGGGATTTTACTTTTAACAGAGCCAGGAATAAATTGCCACACAACATTATTAGAGTAGACGCGAAGAATAAAAGAAAGAATATAGTTAAAGAGGCTTTTTTATCCAAACTCTTGTATAAACCAATCCAGCTCATTCCCGGAATTACGAAAATTAATAAACTTATTATAAAAGTAATAAAAAGATTTGGTATAACTTCTCTATCAGTTATCAACAGGATAATTACCAAACCATTATAAATAACAAAATTAGTTATAAAATTACTAACTACCGGTAATTTCCTCATTTCTCTAGCAATACAAAATCGCCTTTCGGTAAACCACAATATAGCAAAGGCTTAAGCGGACAAATGTTCTATGCTTTACTATACTTAAAAATAAGAATATATGGCATTTTGACATCCTTATCATATAACTTACTTAACTTAATTTGCCACAGAAATTAGGCCTAAGATCTCTCGTGCCTCCAAGGCTGTTTTCTTATCGGGATTTTTATCTAAAACTAATTGACATCTATGGACAGCTTTATTCCATTCACCTTGCTCTAAATAAATTTTTGCTCTGTGCAGATAATACTTGTGCAGTTCATTTCTGGGAACGGCATACAAATTTTCCGGAAGATTTATAAAAAATAAGGAATTAACAATAAAATAACCTATTAGCCCTATTATTATCAAATTAAAAAACTTAAATCTTTTTCTAAGTTCTGTTAGCATATAAGAGCAAAGAATCGCTCCGGGATAAATTGTTATAGCTGCCCAATTATGGTCATCTAATAACGTATCGGCATTGATTATGCTGGTTACTAAAAAAATAAAGCCAAACATTATAAGAGAAAATCGTATTACATCATTTCTTT
>CAZAPE010000110.1:1934-4805 GCA_964487065.1 uncultured Planctomycetia bacterium
AACACCCAATGAACAAAAGGAATCTCATTGCTTATCTCACTAATTAATTTCATATGACCGCCAGGGGTAGTGATAAATATTTTTTCATCTAAAATAGACCAGCTAAACAAGTTTATCTTTTCGGACAACTTAGCGAAAATTTCAGCGAAATATAAATAAAACGGCCTAAGGCTAACTCCTAATGCAAAAACACATTTATCTTCAAATAATTTATGCAAAAATTCTTTATAACATATAAAAAGATAGGGTAAAATCGGAATGCACATCAAAAGAATAGCCAGATATGTTTCTTTACGTTTAAGCCAAACCTTATATTTTTCTTCAGTTGCCAAAAAAATTAAAAATACCGGTAATAATAATAAAATCAGCGGATAAAACAAAAATCCAGTTCCCAAAATAATACCAGTAATGTAGGCATATTTCTTTTGTTTGCAGCTGAAAGCTTTAAAGAAAAAATAAACTGCTAAAGCCGTAAAGAAAAAAAAGGGCGCGTATTCAATGGCAAGGCGAGAAAATCCGATATGAAGCTGGCTAAAAGTTAAAATAGCAAGGGTTAACAGTCCGGCACTTTGGTTCAAGTTTTCCTTGACGAATTTATAAACGAAAAGAAGGCTTCCTGTGCCGAATAAAATAAATAAAAGACGGATTCCCATTATATCAGCACTAAATAAAGTACGGCCTAATTTTATTATGCTTAAAGTACCTATATAGTACTTAGCCATTGCGTTTCCCACGACAGATTGCAGAACGCCTGGATTGAATATATTCTCTTCCCCTAGATGCAGAAGATACTGCTCATCATATATAAAAGGTATCTTTGCCGCAGCCCAGAGGCGTAAAATAAAAGCTATAACTAATAATGAAATTACATAAGGATAATTTTTCTTAAACAACATATTCCTGTTTGTTTGTATTATTTTTGCATTCCCACGGCCTTTAATAAATAAGAAAAGTTTTTGCCGGATGTCAGAAACCATTTCGGATTTTTTAACATTATATGTGCTATATTTTGAAAAATTATCTTGGGGTTGGAATAAAATCTTTTCTGGAATTTTTTTGCGTATTCTCGTATAGATCTCTCGGACATATCTAAAACACTCCTATTCCTAAACTCTCTTTCCATTTCAGAACCGGGAAGTTTTACAAAAGTATAAAAAAGGGCATAGTGGGGCTTTACCTTAAGAGCATACTGGAAATTCCTGCTAAAAACATCTTCAGAATCACCGGGAAGGCCAAAGATAAACTCGATTACAGTAGATATTGATAATTTCTTTGCTTCACGTATCAACTCTTCCAGATATGCCGGCTCCTCAGGGTGCCTGTTAACGTTCCTTAGCACTTTCTCATCAACGCTCTGCAAGCCCGGAACAATAAGGTCAAGACCAATTCCTTTTAATAAAGAAAGGGCCTTCTGCCTTTGCCCCTTAAAGCTAAATGGGTGGAGCAAGCAGGAAAAACTCACCCTTAACCTTCTTTTTTTCATCTCCTCTGCAAACCGGTAGACCCATTCGGTATTAAAACCGAAAATATCGTCCTTAAACCCAATATATTTAATATTGTATTTTCTAACAAGAATTTCTATTTCATCAACAACATTTTTATAAGATCTGACTCTGTATTTATTTTTCCAGAAATTATGAGAAGCGCAAAAGGTACATCTAAAGGGGCAACCCCTTGAAGTGATAACTGCCGTATATGGCCGTTTCATTCCAAAAATATGGTAATCGTAGTATTCTTTTAACTTTACTTTTTCTATTGCGGGAAAGGGAATAGTATCTAAATCTCAATTAATTCTCTCTCTTTGTTTTTATTTATTCTCCCATCTTTTAAAAAAGTAATTCCTTTTATATCTTCAATTCTTTTTCTTCCTAAAAAATGATCGGCTATTTCACAAACTGTTATCTCTCCCTCTCCCTGGCAAACAATATCGGCATAGTCTTTATGAAAATCATCGTACTCTACACAGGCTGGGCCTCCAATAACAACTTTTATATTAGAATCAACTTCTTTTATGGCCCGAATAAAGCTCAAAACCCTTGGCTTAAGAGTAGAATCGGAATAAATTCCTACAAAAAGTGGCTTTTCTTCTTTAATTCTTTCGGCAATTTCACCAAAAGTAAACCCGTCAACAGATTGATCAAATATTTTTGATTCAATTCCATGTCTTGATAAACTCGCGGATAAATACATAAGCCCAAGCGGCGGCTTCCTTTCAAACTTGTATTCTTGTCTGGGATTAACCATCCACTCAACATTGATCAAAGCTGTATATATTAAATAAACCTCTTCTCTCATATTGATTTTTCTAATCCTATTGATCTCTTTATTAGAGAGCAAAGTTGCGCTAAAGATATCTTATATTGAAATAATATATACATATAACTAGGATGATTATATATAACATCGTGTTAAATAATCTTGTCTTAATGGGGGGATATATATATCTTCTTATATTTGTAGCAGCAAGAGGCACAAGCAAATAGACGTAAGCAACTATTTTATGCGATTGCCAAACTACCGAAAAAAAATATATTAGCCCAAATGCTGATACGAAATTTACGATTTTATCGCGTGAAGGAAACAGAAAAATAATCACAAAAAAATAAGTGGCTAGTAACGACGACCTTATAAAATCCCGAGTATCTCCCCTTGTAAAGTAAGGCCTGATTTTTTCTTCTACCGTAATAAAATCAAAATTTTTACTCATAAGATGGCGGGTAAAATCAAAACGTATGATAACCTTATTGTATAGCAGCTCTAGAAAATAGCGCGTCCATTCCTCTCCGTGCGATATACACAGGACTAATAAATATGCACAAAATAAAAGGACAAAGATGCTGTAATATTTTAATAATTTCCTTAAAAATATCC
>CAZAPE010000111.1:0-4661 GCA_964487065.1 uncultured Planctomycetia bacterium
TTTTAATAACTGCGGTATGTTTTTACCCGGCAGGACTATAGGCTTATTATTCAATACTTTATCTGAAAGCGGCACAAGCATACTTAAAGAAACACCGTCTGTTATAGTCGAGATAGCCATAAAGACAATAGCGAAAGCAATAATGCCCAGATATGGTTTCCCGAGTTTAAGTATTTTCCAATAAAGTTTCATAGCAAAATATTATAGCATACTTTATTTGGATAATTCGCGATAAAAACGTTCCCGCGTTGCCAGATTCACCCTTGCCTTGATATAGAGCCCATTATCCTTGGGGATTTTTTCGATCATGTTCCCTGCAGGGATTATATCCAAAAGATGCCTTTTAGCCTCAGGGATAAATATATCAAGGCGCGATTCGAAAGAATAAAACTCTTCTTTTATTTTGTCAACTAAAGAATCTATCCCGCACATTTTTTTAGCTGAAATAAAAACTCCCTCGGGGTAGAAGTATTTTTTTTCATCTATTTCCTCGGGAGTTAACATATCTATTTTATTTAATACAGTTATTGTCGGTTTATCCTTTATTCCTATCTCGCTTAAGACATCATAAACAGATTTTTCTCTTTTTAAGGCCATGGGGTGGCTTATATCCAAAACATGTATTATAAGATGCGCTTCAATAATCTCCTCCAGCGTAGCCTTAAAAGCCTCTATAAGATGGTGCGGCAATTGATTAAGAAAACCTACTGTATCGGCAAAGAGAACTTTTTGTCTCCCCGGCAGATAATACAGCCTCGATACAGGGTCAAGTGTAGTAAACATACTGCTTGATGCAACCTGCTTTGATAGGGTGAGCAAATTAAGCAGTGTGGTTTTACCGGCATTTGTATAGCCGACTATAGCAATTGTCGGCATTTCATTAAACGCTCTTCTCTTTCTTAAAGCGCTACGCCTCTCCTTAACCTCTTTAAGTCTTTTATTCAGTGTTTTTATATGCTCCCTTATTCTTCTGCGGTCTATTTCAAGTTTTTTCTCACCCGGACCTCTGGTACCTATCCCACCGCCAAGCCGTGAAAGCAAAACACCCTTACCCTTTAAACGCGGCAGGAGATACACGTGCTGCGCCAGCTCAACCTGCAATTTGCCATCCAAGCTTTTTGCATGATGCGCAAATATATCAAGTATCAACTGAGTTCTATCGATAGTTTTAATACTTATTTCATCCTCAATATTCTGCTGCTGTGTCGCGGATAAATCGTTTGAGAATATTACTACATCTGCCTTTTTCTCTCTGGCAGATTCAGCTATTTCGTTGACTTTTCCGCTGCCGATATAAGTACGGGGATTGGGCTCCTTTAAATTGCATAAAACTTCAGCGCAGATATTGCATCCTGAAGATAAAACAAGCTCGCGCATCTCGGCTAACTTTTCCTCCTCCTCCCAGATATCATCCCTGGACTCCTGATTAATAAAAACTATAAAAGCGTTCTCTTTCAAAGTTTCCCCTTTTTCTTTAAATCCTCTTTTATGTAATCGGAGATTGCAGCTGATGAGGAAAAATTATCGCATAAAATCCAGTTAATTCTACTATCTCTCTTAAGCCAGGTAATCTGCCTTTTAGCAAAACGCCGTGTGTTTCTCTTAATTAATCTTATAGCCTCATCGCAATCATAATCTCCTTTTAAGTAACCGGCTATCTCCTTATAGCCATAGCCCTGGTAAGCGGTCATACTCATACCCGAAGAATACACATCCTTAACCTCGTTAATAAGCCCTTCTTTTAGCATAGCATCAACTCTCTTTTCTATCCTTTCATATAGACTGCTTCTTTTTCTAAACAATGCATAGACAATAACATCATACTCTGATGAAATACCTTTTTTCTCTTTTTTAAAATCCGACAGCTTAACTCCCGAGGCATAATATACTTCCAATGCCCGAAGTATTCTTTGGAAATCATTATGGTGGATAATCTTTGCGGTTTCAGGATCAACTCTCTTTAACTCCTCGTAAAGACTTTCTTTATTCTCGATACTTGATACTGGATACTGGATACTGGATATTTGTACCCTTGCCCCTTGACCCTTTGGTCCCCAGCGGTTAGATTTCACGGATGTGGAATCTGCAGGGGGCTGTACCCTGTTTAATAGTTTTTCTCTTATCTCTTCATTCCGGGCCGGCCCTTTAAATATCCCATCAAGGAGCGAATAAATATACATCATACTCCCGCCGACAATTAAAGGAATATTATTCCTTGCGTTTATTTCAGTAATTGCACTTCTGGCTAATTCAACATACCTGGCAGCGTTAAAATCTTCTTTAACAGATAGAATATCGATTAAATGATGCCGGACTTCCTCTCTCTCTTTTTTTGAGGGTTTAGCGGTCCCGATATTCATTTCTTTGTAAATAGCCATCGAATCGCAGGAGATAATTTCTACATTACCAAGTGATTTAGCTAAAAAAATAGAGATTTCCGTCTTTGAGCTTGCTGTAGGGCCGACTATAACAGGGATAAACATTTCTTAAATATTTCTA
Source organism: uncultured Planctomycetia bacterium (assembly GCA_964487065.1). Lineage (GTDB taxonomy): Bacteria > Omnitrophota > Gorgyraeia > Kaelpiales > Kaelpiaceae > CAZAPE01. The sequence continues at coordinate 2,500 of CAZAPE010000111.1, forward strand.
ATTTTTGCTCATGACTTTAAATAATATTAATTGCTTACGGATATAAGATACCGCTAAAGCCGGCAGATGCAAGCTCTTTTAAGGCGCTTTCGGCCTCGGCGTTTAAATCATATTTCCCCACTCGCACCCGATAATATAATTTCCCTTTCTGGTCAAGCTTCTGAATGTAAGCATCGTATCCTAAAGAAGATATTTTCTTTGAAAGACTATAAGCATTGTCATAATTAAGAAAGGAGCCAACCTGAATAGTATAAAAAAACTCATTTTCAGCTAAGATCCTGCGCGCATAAGTTGAAGAGATAGAATTTGGATATGATTTGACTATTCTTTCGAAATACTCTTTAGCCTTCATCCATTCGCCCTCTTTTCGCAAAGTAAGCCCATATTTATAGATGATATCTGAGATTAAATCGCTATCGGGATAACGGCTTAAAAAAGAGGCGTATAGAGTTTCTGCTTTTTTAAAATCAGCGCCAAGAAAATATGTATCCGCGCGCCCCATAAGCGCATATTCACTCCAGACTCCGCCGTAAAGCGAAAGTTTATCAAAATATTTCTGCGCTTCAGCAAAAGAGCCCCTTTTTTCTAATATCAAGGCTTTTAAATAGTAGATGTGCTGCGACATTTTCCCTTCACTCAAGTTTGCATCAACAACCCGCTCGGCTAAATTATATTTTTCGTTTAAGAAATATACCCAGGCATCATCTAAGTCATCGCAGAAAGAAGAAAAACACAATGCAAAATTTAAAATGCAAAATGCTAAATAAAAAACTGTTTTTTTTAGATGTTTACTTTTCATTTTTAATTTTGCACTTTCTACTTTCAACTTTCTACTATCTCACAAATCAAACTATTAGCACGCACAGCTTTAATTTTAACATTTTTTATCAATCCCTCCAAGCCGTAAGCTTGTGCATGCACTATAAAGTTTTCTCTGCTGCGTCCTTTTGCGCAAAGATTAGAATCAGTATCCTGAAACAAAACAGATAAAGTCTTACCGACAAAACCTTCCCTTTTTTTTGTTGCTATCTCCTTTTGTAAGAGCAGTAACTCGTTATTCCTCCTTTCTTTCTCTTCTCTTTTAACATCATCAATAAGGCTATTTGCTTTAGTACTAAAGCGCGTTGAATATTTAAATATAAAGGCGGAATCAAATTCTATTTTTTTAAACGTATTCAGTGTCTCATTAAAATCAGTATCGCTCTCGGTAGGAAATCCAACTATTGCATCTGTTGTAATAGATCCCTGCGGAAGCTCTCTCCTGTAGGAATCGACTAATTTAAGAAATTGCGCCTCGGTATAACCTCTATTCATAAGTCCAAGAATCCTGTCACTCCCTGATTGAAGAGGTAAATGAATATGCTCGCAGATACTTTTTAAATCCCGCATTGCTTTAAAGAGGTCGGACTCGGCATCCTTAGGATGCGAGGTCATAAAGCGCACCCTCTCAATCCCGATCTTATCCACCTCCTCCAGCAGCCTTACGAAGTGGCTTCCTTCCTCCTTCTTCCTTCCTCCTTCTTCCTTGTAGCTGTTGACATTCTGCCCCAATAACATAATCTCTTTACACCCTCTATCTTTCAAAAATTTTACTTCATCTATTATCTCGTTCATTGACCGCGAACGTTCACGACCCCGCACGTAAGGCACGATGCAGTAGGTGCAAAAATTGTTGCACCCTTCCATAATAGTAACTAACGCAGAAAACTTATTCTTTCTGAAATCACTGTTTCTATTAAAACCTTTTATATTAACCTGTCTGCCGGTTGCATCTATTCTATAATTATTTTTAAAAATATCATTAACTCTTGCAACAAGCTCATTCTCCTGTGACGGCCCAAACACCGCATCAAGATAGCGATATTTTCTAAGCAGCTCACTTCCGTAACTCTCAGCCACACAACCTGATAGAACAATTTTGATATTTTTTTTCTTTTTTAATTCCTGGAAAGTGCCAAGATATGATATAGCACGATGCTCGGCGTGATCCCGTACTGAACAGGTATTGATTATAATCAGATCCGCCTCTTCCAACATATTCGCCTCCTGCCAACCGGAAGCCAACAGCTGACCTATCATCCACTCGCTGTCACGGAAGTTCATTTGGCAGCCGAAGGTACGGATGTAGATTTTTTTTGGCATATTTTTGTAACTCTTTGATT
>CAZAPE010000112.1:0-4646 GCA_964487065.1 uncultured Planctomycetia bacterium
AGGTGTCTATGCATTATATCATGTTGTCCCCAAAGTATTGGAGAGGTGGGAACCGTTATAAAAATATGGCCATTTTTTTTTAAAGTTCGCTGCATTTCATGCAAGGCATCTATGTCTTTTTCTAAATGTTCCAGAACATCTAATGAAATAATCGCTTCAAAAGATGAATTTTTAAAGGGAAGTTTTTCTATCTTACCTTGAACTATTTCCATCTGTTTTATTTGTTTAAGAAGATACAAATCTATATCTATTCCGATAATTCTATTTCTCTTGCCAGCGTTTTCTAAAAGATATCCACCTCCACATCCTGCATCTAAAAGCAATGCATCAGTATTTATATTATGAGATTTAAATAAATTTAATGCTATATTCTGCTTTATCTTTACCCACCAGTATTCTTTTCCGACACTGTGATAGTTTAGATTTTTATGGTCTTTTTTACTTTTATGGATTTCCATATCCGAAACACCTCTCTTAATGTGCGGGGAATGTCTTTTATGCCGATTTTTGAATAATCACCTAAGCGAGGAAAATGGTCAACAGCTATTTCTTGAATAGAGTAATTTAAGGATTTTGCCTTAGCAAGGATCTCAGTATTTATAGAGTATCTTTGTGACTGGATATTTAATGCTTTTAGAGCTTTGCCTTGGAAAAGCTTAAATGCGCAATCAATATCTCTGAGGTTTAATCCAAACGTTAATCGCATTAGTATGTTATAGCCCTTAGAAAGTAGTATTCTTAAAATCGGGTCTTTTCTGTGTTTTCGGTAACCGATAACTATATTGAATTTTTCAATATGGGGCAGAAGGAGGTCAATATTTTTTATATCAAACTGCCTGTCAGAATCGGTAAAAAATATTATATCTTTAGAGCAATATTTGAATCCGCTACGTAATGCAGTCCCATAACCCTTATTTTTGGAATGGGTGATAATTTCAATATGCCGGTCTGCAAAAGCTGATTTTATTGCTATATCAGCTGAGCCATCAGTGCTTCCGTCATCAACAAGAATTATTTCATAATCCAAGAATCTTCCCTTAGCAAACTTGCTTATCTCATTTATCGCTTTTTCGAGGTTATTTTTTTCATTACAGAAAGGCAATACAATGCTGATTGAATAATTGATTATTCCTGACATATAATTGTGTATTCAAGGACCCTTTTTTTAGAATCCAGGTCTTTCTCTATATATGTAAAAGTTTTGTTTGGATATAAATACATTAACTTACGAAGCTGTTCATTATCTTCGGGGGTATTTTTAAATATTGAAATTACCTGGGTATTCTTGTTCTCAATAAACTGTAGATATTCTATATCTTTATCTGCGGCGATGAAAATTCTGTTAAACACTACTTTTTTATGAAACGAATATAATTTTAGATAAGATATAAGCGTTGAGTCCATAAAACTTGTTTTATTGTTTTTTGTAATAAAATATAATTTTGTTTCCTTGTTGTTTAAAAGTACATCTATTTTATTTTTCATTGTATTAAAAGTAGTCCTGTTTTCGGAGTCAGGTTTTGCTATTTCATAACTGTTAATAAAAGGATATATGTTCCCGTCTGTTTCAAAATAAGTCATATCTTTTAAAAGGCCTGTCTTAAGTAGGGCCTTTTTGTTAATATTAAAAAATGAGAAACATAAATTTTGGATAATTCCAAGGATTAGAATAATTATTAAAAATATTATGCGTTTTTTTGCTTTCAAAATAGAGATAGCGAGTCCACAGGCTATAGCGCAAGCTGGCAAATAGCCTATGCTGTATCTTGACCATTTTACATCAGCAGATTGCAAGAAAAGATATGGAACCAGCAACCATAATAAAAGGTAAAGATGTCCTTTATCTTTTTTATGTTCAAGAATTAGATAAAAAGATGAGAATAGAAAAATCATAAACAATGGGAAAGACAGTTGAAAGTTTATTAATACTAATGGGTAGAAGAGCCAGGAATTTAAACTGCCAGATAGTATCATTTCGTGGCCAAGACATACATTAGGGTTATAGCTCATTTTAAAAAATCTCAATATTTCTGGATAATAATGAATATAATATGGCAGTGCCGGCAGTATTGCTAAAATTGCGATTATAAGTATATTAAATATCTTTTTTTTGTTTACCCCGGGCGTAGATTTATCCATATTGTAAAGCGTTAAAAAAAATTCGTATAATATTGCGCCTGTGCAAAATATTAAAAAGTGATATTTAATCAAAAATCCGGCAGATAATGTGAGGCCTAATAGTATGCTATAGCGTGTTGAGGTGAGATTTTTACTCTTCATTAAAAAATAGAGTGATAAGGCTATGATGGGTAAGATCATATTTTCTACCATGCAGTATCTTGAAATTCCATATATTCCCGGCAAGAGAGTTAAAATTAATACAGATGTATAACCCGCTGCTCTATTCTTAATCTTAGTTGCTATTTTATAGCTCACAATACAAGTTATGAGTGTAAGCATGGTATTAGAGAATACAATAACTGTATGATTTAGTCGCCCAATAAGTAGAGCAATTATATTTTGGTATATAAAATATAAAGATGGGTACGAGCTGTGTCCGTAAGCGGCCCATAATATATGTTTTAGCTCTTTTAATCCAATTCCTTTTTTAAGTTTAATAAAGAGGTCTATTATGCTGTTAAAATTGTCTGAGCTCATTCCTCCGTAACTGAAGGAGAAGTTTAGTTTTGACCATAGTAGATTAACAATAAGTAAGGTAAAAAATGATAAAAGAGCGAGTAAAAAAAGCGCTAAAGTGCTTTCTTGCTTTTTAAAATTATTTGTCAATGTTGTCATAAGAATAAATATGGTAGTAGACTAAAAGATAGGATATATCAAGACCGTATTTAATGTAGCCTTTAAAAAAATATATTATCAGGCGTAAAAAATAGAGCGGAGGATTTTTTATTATCATTGCGATTAACTTTTTCCCAAAAGTAAAAAAGTAGGCTAATTTTTGATTGTTTTCAATCTGTCTGGGGTTGAGTTCATTTGTGTGTATTGTTGCCCCGAAGGTAATATTATCAGCCCGCTGCCATCTTTTTTCGTCTATTCTTCCGCCAAGTTCATAGACCTGCTTTTTTCCCTCTTCCGTAAAAGGTTTATAAACAAAAAATGCCGAGCGCTCAGCCTTTAAATCTTTTGCAAAACCTATAGTCTCTTTAATGCTTTTTTTGGTTTCTCCAGGACCGCCTAAAATATAATATGCAGTTATTGCAATGTTATATTTTTTTGCTAATTCAAAAATAGTTTTTATATTTTTATCTGAAACATTTTTTTTGAAAATTGTCTTTCTCATATATTCGCTGCCTGATTCTATCCCTAATCTTAAAAGCGCGCATCCTGAGGCAGCGAGTAGTTTTATTTTATCTTCATTAAGATTATCTATTCTAGCAAAAATACTGTATTTTATTTCTTTTGCAAGCCCCGTGTTTCTATAGTGCCCACAAAATTCCTCAAGCCAAGATTCGTTTATTGTAAATACAGGGTCAAAGAGCTGCAGCAGGCGCAGGTTACGGTTTTTATATTTCTGCCAGTGGAATGAAATTTCTTGCACATAGCCACCAGGATCACGCATCCTGAAATAATTGCCTTTAACTGCATCGGCGATACCGTGAGCGTCGCAGTAACTACACCGATAAGGGCAGCCACGCGAGCCTATAATATAGAGCATGCCTAAAAAATAAAAATATTTATCCAAATCTTTCCAGAGGTCCCAGTCTGGGTAGGGAAGAATATCTAAATTTTCGTTGAAAGAGCCGATGTTATTTCTGATTATTTTACCTTCTGTCTTTGCCCAGATACCATCTATGCCTGCAACACTGTTGTTTGATTCGAGTCTGCTTAAGTATTCTGTTAATGCGATTTCGCCATCGCCGCTACAGAGGGCATCGCAGTTTTCGAGTAAAATAGTTTCGTTAGGGTAAATTGATGCATGGTGGCCGCCTAGGATTATAGGAAGATTAAGGTTCTCTTTAATTTCTCTCATGACTGAGGTGACATACTGCATATAGAGGGTATTTGTCGATATTCCGATTATATCTGGTTTAGATTTACTTATTTCTGTTTTTAGGTAATTTTTCCATATTCTGCGCTTGAAAGTTAAATCTATTATTGAAGCGGTGTGTGTTGTCTTTTGATTGATGTAGGTAGCAAGGTAAGCTATCGCTATATCCATTGCGCTGAAATCGCCGCCTAAAACGGGGTTAATAAATGCGATATGCATTAAAAAAACCTGCCTATTTTATTGATTAATTTTATGCTGCTTCTAAAAGTTTTAAAATGTCTTAATATGTATCTCAAGCGTATTGGGTTTATGTAAAATATAATAACCGCCGCTTTCTGTAAAAATGAAATTTTATAAGCAGAAAAACTTTTATTTCTAAAAGAGATTTTAGAGTAGTAATCAAATTTAGAAAAATCCTGCGAAATATCATGCTTATTAGTTTTTTTTACATTTTCATACAGAGTTGTTCCTATGAATGGCGTTGTGATTGAGAAGCTTGCTTCCGATATACCAAGATGCAGGGATAAGGAAATTGTTTTTAATATTTCTTTTGTCGTTTCTGAAGGTGCTCCAATCATAAAAAATCCTGAAGGAAGTATCCCTTTGGATTTTGTCATATGAATTATCTTGTCTATGCTTT
>CAZAPE010000113.1:0-4538 GCA_964487065.1 uncultured Planctomycetia bacterium
ATACATTATGAAACTCAAAGCTACTGCGAAAATTAGAGTCTCTTTATTTCTTATTTGAGTTCTTAAAAGAAATAAAACAAACGCTGCAATGCCGCTATTTATTGCAATTTTCTTGAAAGCTTCCCATGGATAACTTAACAATATAACTTTTCTTATAAGAATAAGATTAATAGCAAGTATCGCAAGTAAAGAAACAGCAAATGCTAAAGCAGCACCATTAATGCCCCAAAGCTTCGTCAATAAAAAAATAAGCAATATATTTGGAATAGCAACTATACTAGTAAGCTTACTTATGTCTGTTCTTTCCATGACTACTAAAATATTTCTTAACGGTATAATTATATTTGAGAAGAAAATTGAGCCGATGAAAATTAAAGAAACACTTACAGAAGGCAGATATTTAGGGCCAAAAATATAAACTATTATTTTATCAATCAGTATGGCCGTAAATAGAAATATAGGAAGAGTAATAAAAACTAAAAGTTTGTTATGCAGTTGAAATAAATATTTTATCTTTGTTGTATCTTTCTTGGCTGTGTATTCTTTTATAAAAAGAGGGGACACAACAGGTCTAATTATAAATCCCGGCGACCAATCAATAAGAAGATTTGGTATGCTTGCCGCAAAAGCAAAATAACCTGCTTGAGTTGCTCCAAGAATAAAACCCACAATATAAACATCAAATCTGTTGTCTGTAAAAAACCAAAAAAGCTTGTATAGATATTCATTAATGCCAAACTTTTGTATACGAGTGAACGCTGAGTTATCCTCCGATAAAGGTACCGGATTAAGTCGCTTGCGGATTCGCATATAAAAACCGATTATGATTAATAAATCAAGAAAGGCATTAACAAGTATGAGGTGCCATGCCTCAAAACCTCTCTTGGACAGTATAAATATCAGCAAAAGTTTAAGAATAGAAATAACAATTTCAAGACTAATCTTATAGAATTGATAAAAAAATGCATTCAATACATTGCCTAATACAAAGGTGAAGATTCTTAAACATCCAAAAATAATTATGTAAGTCAATATTGTGCTTGAAAGCCGAAAACGTAAGGATAAAGTTGGAAAAAGGTTTGATAAGAAGAAAAATAAAAAAATGGAAATTAAAGCACCGCCTGAAATAAACAAAAAGAATCTCTTCAGTAAATCTTTAATTAATGAAAAATCTTTTTTCTCTATAAACTCTGGGACATATCGCAGCATAACTTCGGCTGCACCAAAATCTAAAAGCAAAGTAATAAAATAGACTGCATTTAAATAAAAAATATACTGCCCATAGCCAGCCACGTTTAAACTTTTTACGATTATGATAAAAGAAAAGGTATAAAATATCGTTGATATAACTTTCCCCACAAAATTGTAACCGGCACTATAAAAAGCAATTCTAGTGAGTCCGCCATCTCGAAAATAGTTTCTTAATTTAGGTATCATTCCTTTTTTCCGTTCAATTGATGAAATAAGTGTCTTAAATAAAAATATGCCATATCTTTAACTTCAGAAAAACTTCTTATTTTAAAAATCTTTTTTATAATTTTCTTAAATGTAAATACCAAAGGATCGGATTTTATCATTCGCGCCTTTATTTCTTGCATACTTAAACGTTTATCTTCGTAACAAGGCAATGCTGGATCGTTCCCTACAATTTTATTTTTTTTGAAGGTAAACGGCTTATACCACGAAAAATCGTTAGGCAAAACACCATTTAATTTGGCTAATTGCTCTAATTCAGTACCTGGATAGATGATAGAAAAACAATAATAAGTGTGCACATTGGGATATTTCTTAAACTTATAAATTAGTTCTGCTGTAAGATCTATGTCTTTAATTGTTTCACCTGGTAAAGAGACTATAAAATAAGCACTTACAATAAAACCCAGTTCAGCTGAGATTCTAACCGCTTCTTCTGATTGAGAAACAGTTATATTTTTATGAATGGCGGCCAGTGTCCTTTCGCTTCCCGACTCTACGCCATAAGCTATTGTAATGCATCCGGCACGTTTCATAAGCCCCAATAGATCTCTATCTACAGTATTAACTCTTGCGCGTGCAAACCACTTTATCTTCAATCCTCTTTTTAAAATTTCATCGCATATATTTTCAATATGGCAACGTGACATCGTTAAGGTATCATCCCAAAAATCAAATGCCCGGTATCCATAATTATTTTTTAAAAATTCTATTTCATTGACAAAACTTTTTGGTTGGCGCAATCTAAGTACTCCTTTACCCAGCACCCTGTTTGCGCAAAATATACAATTATTCGGACAACCGCGAGAACTTATCACGCCAATAACCGGCAGTCTTGTTCCCTCTAATCGGCTAACATATTTTTTAAGATTAAAAAGATGGTATGCTGGTTCGGGTATCTCATTAAGATCCATAATTGGTGCTTTGCCAACAGTTTCTATAATTTCACTATCTTTTCTGAAAAATATACCTTTAATACCTTCAAAGCTTCTTTGTTGTGCGTAAGCTTCTACCAACTCTAGCATTGTATATTCGCCTTCGCCTTTTATTACTGCATCCAGTCCATTAATATTTTTAAGCGCCTCAAAACCGGTAGGATTAAAATGAGGGCCACCGGCAACCGTTAAAGCGCCGGTTGTTTTCTTGGTCCTGCTAATAAGTTCCATCGCTCTTAAACGCGCTTGGGAAGTCGAAGTAAACCCAATTGCATCAGGAGATTCTTTAACAACCATCTCGGAAGCTAATTGCAAAGAATCACCATAGCTTACTCCGTCAATAATCGCTACCTTATGCCCTTTTGATTCCAAAACAGAAGCAATATATCCCAGACCAAGTTGTGGCACAAGTTCCATGGTAAGAGATCTTTTTTCCGGAACAACTTCAATTAAAACAATCTTCATTTTTTACAAATATTGGTTAAAATGTCCTAACACTACAGCAGCCAAAACAAGCAGGATACTTTTTATCTTTAAAAATTCTCATTCTAACATCCCTAAATTTTTGAGTATTCCAAAGCGAAATAAAACTCTGCTGAGTAATATTTCCGAACACAGGTCCGCACACAGGAGATAAAATTATATTTCCGTTAAAATTAATGAGCGCTGTCAGCCAAGGGAAAAAACAATATGATTTCATGTTTAAATTTGCAGGAGAATTATACCAATCGTAAAGCCTTTTTGAATCTAAATCTGGAGAAATCATTAAATTATTTATATTTTTATACTTTTTCTTTTTTGCAGAACTTAGTTGCCTAGAAAGTATATTTATATCAATATTTTTACAAATATCTTCGCATTCTTTCGTATGGGCCTGAATTTTAATAAGTTCATTTCTTTTATTATGTTCTATTACCAGCTCTGCAGGCATATATGAAAGGTGTGATAGTGTAAGGTCCATTTCTACGCCTAATTTATCCAAAATATCCAAAGTTTCTTCTACCCTGTGATAATTTAAATGTGTAATTGTAAAAGTAACGGTTAACCGTGGTTCTTTTGATTTCCCTTTCATTTTCTGGATATTTACCATTGTGTCGATAAGATTTAAAAATGCACCAGGAACACCTCGAATTTTATCATGTACCTCAAGCGGACCATCGCATGACAATTCAAGAGCATCAATACCCATATCAACTAATTGCTTAGCGTATTTATTAAGTAACGATCCATTAGTAGCAATACTACAAAATAATTGATGCGATTTTATATGGGAAATTAATGGCATTATATCTTTATACAAAAATGGTTCTGGCGCGGGAAAAAAAATGGCTGGCCTGTAGATACTAATCGAGTCGATTAATTTCCGCCAATCTGCAAGAGGAATTTCTTCGCCAGAATTATCTCTAAAATATCCTCCCCTCCCTCTATTAAAATCGCACATTACACACTTATAATTGCAGCGGTTAGTTACAAGCAAATAAAAAATTGGTGGTATCGAAGCATAACCTTTTAAAAAATCGCAAAATATATATTGAATTTTACTTCGGCAGATCTTAGCATAACGAATATAATTTTTCGCAGAAACAGAAAACAATTTTTTTGTAATGTAGCTTAGACTGTATTTCATTTTATTTACTTATTAACCGCCTTGAGCATAAAAAATATTCCTTGAGAACGTTTATTAAAGCGCTTAATATACCAGTTTGACAGCGCTAATAAGGAATTGACAAAAATTTTGTTTTTGAGCATAAAAAATCGGGGAGGAACTATCTCCAGTCCAACCGGCTCAATTGTTAATCTAAAACATAAATCAGTAAAAACATCCCTGTATCCTTCAAGTTCTATGATTCCGGCGTGATGATCATATTTCAACTTAATCTCCTTCATATAATCTTCTTCTTTTTCAAGCTGCTTACGCGTATATCTCTGGAGCTTTTTATGCAGGACTAACATCTGTCTTTTTATAGAAGCAGGTAGATGGAATAAATCACACCAAAATTCCACCCATGTATATCTAAGATTTGGTTCTATGCCTAAAAAGATTCCTCCCTTTGCCAAAACACGCCTTATTTCTTCGATTACCATTCTCAATTCTCTAACATGATGTAAAGCTCCAAAACATGTTACAAT
>CAZAPE010000114.1:0-4394 GCA_964487065.1 uncultured Planctomycetia bacterium
AGCCCTTAAAGAGAGATTAATCGACGCTCTTTATACAGGCAGCATATTGCCTGAAAATATTGAGGCTGCGCTTAATGCGTTAGCAGAAGAAATGGGTATTGAATTTATCGACGATGTGGAGGTTGAGGTTTAAATTGTTAAATTTAGTATTTTGATATGAAATATAGAAAATTAATAATTGTTCTGATTTTTCTTTTTAGCTCCTTTGCATCTTTTGCTGAGGAGCTTTCTTTTGAAGAGGGAGTTTTACTTATTGGCCTCAAAGAGGAGTTGGACGGCCTGCCCCAGGATGTATATTTAGTGGTTAATTATTATCAGGGTGAGATTGTAGGTTCTGTTATCCCGGGCGTTTTCAAAGTAAAATTTCCGCAAGATATAGATATCGAAGCAGTAAAAGGAGAGATTGAGGCGGTTGAAAGTGTCGCTTATGTTGAGCTAAATTATCGTTTCAAGGTAAAAGCAGAAAGCGTTACACCCAATGACCCCGGTTTCATCTGGCAATGGGGTTTAATCAAGGTTAAGCTCCCCCAGGCTTGGGTAGATGAGAAGGGAAGTGCGAATGTAAAAGTTGCAATAATAGATACCGGTTGCGATATTAACCATCCCGATATAAAGAGTAGAATCGATACTGTAAATTCAGCTAATTTCATAAATCCCGGCAGTTCTGTTAATGATAACTCCCTTGAAGGGCACGGAACGCATATCGCAGGTATAATAGGTGCTGTTTCCGATAACGGTACAGGCATTGCCGGCGCAAGCTGGGGACCGAAGCTTGTCATTCTTAAAGTTGCAAATATGTGGGGTGAAATTGCGCTGGATACTCTTGCAACAGCCATTTACAGGGCAAAAAATACAGAGGGCGTCAGGGTTATAAATATGAGTTTAGGAGGCCCGTTTTTTTCAAACGTAGTACATAGCGCCATTAAATCAGCATATGCAAAAGGAGTAGTTCTTGTCGCAGCAGCCGGGAATGAGGCCAGCAATATTAAGTTTATTCCTGCAGCTTATGATGAGGTTATCGGAGTAACGGCAACGGATAGCTACGATAATCCTGCTTATGCTTTTAATCAGTTTGACCCCATGAACGGAACTAATTATAACCCGGCAAACAATGAATATTATTCTATAGCGGCTCCGGGTAAGGATATATACTCCTCACTGCCGGGAAATAGTTACGGGTATATGAATGGAACTTCAATGTCCTGCGCTTTCGTCTCGGGAATCGCCGCTCTCCTTATTTCTAAGGACCCAGAGCTTACTCCCGCAGAGGTAAAAAAAATAATTGAGGATAACTCTGATCCAATAATAAATGAGATTCAAAGTAAGGATATTGGCAAGGGACGCATAAATGCTTTTAAGGCTTTAAGCGCTCTAGATATAGGCGAACCTCCTGTAAGTGAGCATGTTGAGGCTATTGCCTGGGTTGGTAAGAAGGGAGATAAAAAAATTGAAGTAAAAAAAGGTTCTGCTGTGAATTTTTACGGCGATGAGTCGACGGCTCCGGAGGGAAAAACATTACAGTATCTCTGGGTATTTGCCGATTCGCTGAATCCGTTTTCAAGAGATAAGAATCCCACACATACCTATAATATAAGTAAAGAGTATAAAGTGACATTGATTGCTTTAACAGAAAGCCAGCTTGATACTGACAAGGTTACGGTTGTTGTAAAAAAAGATACTACTACCTCTTCCGTTAATGCAGTTGCCTGGGTCGGTGAAAAAGGCAAAAAAGAGATTGAAGTCTCAACTGGTGCTACGGTTAAATTTTACGGTGATGAATCAACACCGCAGAGCATTGAATATTTTTGGGTTTTCGGCGATTCAGTAAATCCATACTCTTTTCAGGCCAATCCTACGCATCAATACTCAAAATCAGGTGTCTACAGCGTAAAGCTTGTTATCCTTACCGCCCGAGACCTCGATATAGCAGAAGTAAAGGTTACAGTCAGATAAAAATTCCCAGTCTCTTCACTAAGACCTCAAACAATTTTGTAAAACAGATTGATAAAACAGGTTGAACCTATTTTACGAAGGTAAGATGTTACAAAACAGGCCTCGCCTGTTTTGTAACATTAACTTATCTATTTAGGAGCGTTTTAAGCGTTGTGCACCTCCGAGGTGGTATGGATGAGTCTAATAAGAGATTTTTGCAATACCAACTCAGCAGCTTTACAAAACAAGCTCAGCTTGTTTTGTAAAGTTAGTATTCCAAAGAGAGAGTTTTTTGGTTTTTAACTGCTATTAAACTCGTTGTTTCACCTTGACAATTTTAAAGCTTCTAAATATAATTTATGCAATTCATAAGAAAGGATGTGATAGCGTGGCGAAAGTAGAAGTTAGACCGGGCGAGAGCCTGGATCAGGCATTAAGAAGATTTAAAAGAAAGATTGAACAAGAAGGCTTGATGAAAGCGCTTCGGGCTTTAAGGCATTATGAAAAGCCGAGCGAAGTCAAACGCAGAAAGCTTCTTAAAAAACAACGCAGGAAGTTCAGCACCACTAAATAGCATATTTTAGTGAATAATGATTTCCGACTCCTCAAAAAGGGTGTATTAGTAATTTTTTGTTGTGTCATCGTTTTTAGTTGGATGTTCCTTAAAAACCAAAACAAAAATATTTCAATTAAGGGGTGGGTTATGGAAAAAATGGATATCTTTTATAGCGATGTAAAAGCTGAAAAATTGGATAACGGATTAAAGGTTATCTATAAATATTTTCCTTCCGAGATAATCGGAGTTTCTATTTTTATCGGCACCGGAAGCGGAGACGAAGGAAAGTTTATCGGCAGCGGTATCTCGCATTTGACCGAACATCTTGTCTTTGAAGGCAGAAAAGACCTTGAAGAGGAATTAAGAAAGCTGGGGGCAATATCAAATGCGTATACGACCTTTGATCATACCCTTTATCATATGGAGTTGCCGAAAGAAAATCTAAAAAAGGCACTGGAAGTTTTTTTAACAAGCATATTTGCTCCAGTGATAAGTGAAGATATTTTCCAAAGAGAGCGGATGGTTGTGCTTAAAGAAGAGAAATTCCGCGATGATGACCCGGGTTCTTTATTGATTAAGCTTGGCTTTGAAAAGACGTATATCAATCACCCTTACAAGTATCCGATACTTGGCGAAGCAGAGTTATTAAAAAATCTCAAACTAACTGATCTTGAGGAATTTCATAAGACTAATTATGTTGCCAACAATATGGTTGTCTCTGTGTCCGGTGATATAGATTATAACGAATTTAAAAAATCACTTCTATCGTTAACCTCTTCCTATAAGCCGGCATCAATACTTAAAGGGAGTTTTCCTAAAGAGAAGAAAAACTTTAGCTCCTATTATCAAAGAGAGTATCCCGGCGAGTTGGTATACAGTTTTATTTCATTCTCAGGAGTTTCTATTTTTGATCAGGACCTTGAAGTGTTAGATCTTTTATCGGATTATTTAAGCTATGGTAAAGATGCTCCTCTATACAAAAGGTTTGTCGAAACAGGTATCTGCTACAGTCTTTCTTTTTTAAATTATACACCGCATTCACAGGGTCTTTACGGTTTTGTTGCCGTTTTGGAAGAAGACAATCTTTCTAAATATAAATCAGAGCTTAAAAAATTTGCAGTTCAAATAAAGGAAGAAAAGATTGACTTTGCCAGAATAGAAAGACTTAAGAAAAAAGCGGCCTACGATTACTTAAAAATTCAGGAGTCGCCGTTGCGTATTGCGCAGACTTTATCAAGGAATGAAGGTCTGACAGATAATTACAGGTTTTCTATGGAGTATCTTAATAAATTTATGGACATAAACGAGGCCGATTTTAAAGCAGCGATTTTAAATTATCTAAATTTGAATTCTTCAACAGAGACAGTTCTTTTGCCGGAAAAAGAGGAGGCTTCCTTAAAGAGGCCTCTTGAATTAAAGCAAGAGTTTAAAGATTTTACATATCCTAACGGGCTTAAGGTTGTTGTTGCAAAAAGGAATATATCTCCTTTAACGGCGATAAGCGTTCTGTTTAACGGTGGCGTGCGTGTTGAGGATGAAAAAACAAACGGTATTTCTCAGGTGCTGCCGCAGGTTCTTATTACTGCAGATATCGAGAAGAGGTTTGAGGAGTTAGGCGGGAAGATAAAACCTATAAGCGGAAATAACAGTATAGGTTTTGAAGTGCAAGTAATAGAAAAAGATTTTTATAATGCTTTAGCTCTTATCTCGAGTTTAATCAAGAAGCCGAATTTTAAGGATGCAGAGCTTAAGATACATAAAAATATTCAATTGGGAAAAATTAAAGATTCAGAGATTGATCTCTTTTTTCAGGGTTTTAAGCTTGTGCGCGAATCAGCATATAAAAAGCATCCTTACAGGTTAATGCCGCAGGGTAGCATTGAATCTGTCGCGGGATTAAATATAG
>CAZAPE010000115.1:0-4316 GCA_964487065.1 uncultured Planctomycetia bacterium
CATTCTCTGCCAAGGTGGACATAATTTCCTGATGCCCCTGCCATATAAAATCCCAGTCAATGGATGATATGCAAATAATATTCTCGTTCTTAAGCATTTTATGCCTTATATCCCCACGCGACCCAGCCTGCAGTGGCTTTTAATCTCGTAATACTTATATTAGAAAAATGGCACCTCTCAAACAACTCCCTGACCTCTTTTCTGCTGAATCTATATTCAATCGGCGCGCCGAACCTGTCGTAAAGGTCGCCCGTTAAAGAAAAAAAAGAGTTTCCGAAATTAAAAGGCATCTTCTCGGCAAATTCTGCCGTAGATTCAAATTTTTTTAAAACCTTCGCAGGTAATGAAAAAAATAAGAAAACAAAAGGGGACATTAATAACGACAGGGTGTATAAAAGCTTGCAGGGAGCCTTAGTCGTAATCATCCTTATGGCGCTAATAATTTTAATCGCGATGAACTTTATTATATTCTCAGAATGGTCTTCATACAAGTATAAAAAAGACGGACTCTTTCTTTTTAGTATCCTGAATATTGCCGATAACCCTTTTTGGGGATTAGGGATATGGTGCAAAACGCCAAAGGAATAGGCAAAATCAAATACCCCCTCTTTGAAAGGAATATTTAGGACAGAACCCTTTACAATATATACGTTAGGCAAGCCGTTATTTAGTTTTAAATTTTTATAAATTCCGTCGCTTATATCCATACTTACAATCTTAACCGAAGGATTATTCTTCGCCATTATATAAGTATCGTAACCGCAGCCGGAACCGATATCTATTCCCCAGGCGCCCCTTACGATCTTTTCCGGGATGGCCTCCTGCATTCTGTCAAAATGACACCCTTCGGGAGGCTTAACATGGCTATCCCTTGTCCATAAAAAACCGTAAACACTTTGTGTCTTATTAGCGCCTATACGAGCCATACTGAAATTTTAACCTGATTTTCTGAAAATAACCTAACCAGTTATAACGCCCCTCTAGTTTATTCTTAAAATCATCCAATGAATCATCGCCCCTTATCTCAATTCTTCTTAATTCGAACGGGTCAGTATTACCGCTGTTAAAGCCCGATATGCTTGTGCAGGCCGCCAGATAACCGGCTTGCTGTAAAACCCTGCTTACTCTGTGATTAAATTTTCCGTGCGGATAAGAAAATAACGTAATCTACTTTTGCAGGATATCCTCCAGTAGATTCTTAGAGTTAACGGCCTCTTCTTTTAAGCTGCAATCATCTAAGCGGGTTAACACTCTATGGGAACAGGAGTGAGAGCCAATCTCTATGCCCGGTGAATTTAATTCTTTGAGGTCCTCAAGACTTAGATAATCCCACTCTTCCCAATAATGCCTTTTATTTGCTTTTTTGTAAAGATAATCGGTGGCGATAAAAAAAGTGGCCGGAAAGGCATATTTTCTTAAAATCGGCAGCGCAAGTTGCAAATTATCCAAATAGCCGTCATCAAAAGTGATACAGACTCTGCGTTTTTCCGCCAGGCCGCACTCTCCTGAATCAGGCATATTAAGCATTTTACTTAATGCTGCAACTTCATAGTTTTCCTCAGAAAGATAAGCTAGCTGTTCATCAAAAGATTCCGGATTGATACGCAATTTCAAGTAATCAAGCGGATCTCTCTTACCCAAGGAATGATACATGAGGATAATATATTTCATAACTCAATCTTCTTATGATAACCCGGGCATCCGATACAAATTTCCGGAGGCATGTTTGATTTAAGGCGCCTGCGGAACTCTTGATATTCAAAGCCATTCCATATCCGCTCAAAGGATTCTTTAAAGATATTGCCAAAATTTATAACATCTGGATTCGCTCCCTGCAGGCAGCAGGGCGTAACAAACCCCTCAACCGTTATATAACAACTCTTCCACGGCCATTTACAGGAGCGTCTTAAAGATACGTCAGGAATATTTACATAATTAAACCTGATACCGAGTTCTTTCGCTTTTGCCTGCGCTTTTTTCAATACCCCCCTTAAGGCCTCCTGAAAGCTTCCCGCCTGCTTACCAGCCATTCTATTCTTAATCTGTTCATTGCTCCAATTGTGCTCAAGCTGAGCTGACACCTTCTTTATCCCCAAATCACTGGCCAGTTTTATTACTTCCGGAAGTCCGGTTATATTATCTTTCATGATCACAAACCAAAGAGATATGTCAGGGACCCGGGTATCTGCTTTCATTGCGTTGAAACTGCGTATATTATCCAAAAGAGCTTCCAGGCTGGCCTTTTTTCGGATGTTTTCATATGTATCTTTATCCGCGCTATCCAAAGAAATATTCACCCAGTCTGTTTTGCTTTCAATTATCCTTTTGCAAACATTACCACTCAAAAGCGTGCCGTTGGTTGCAAAGCCAATCATAATACCTTTTGATTTGGCGTAATCAATCATGTCAAAAAGATCGGGATTTAAAAGCGGCTCTCCGGCACCAACCAGGCTTATCTTGCTTACCGATGGAATATACTCTAAAATCGTTTTAAACTCTTTCAGCTGCATATGCCGCCTTTCCCTATTATTTAGCGGATTTACGCACATTTTACACTCAAGATTACAATAAAGCGTGGGTTCTATTTGAATATAGATGGGACAAGATGCCACTTGCAAAGGCTCTCGATATAAATCATCAGCAGCTCTGACAAGATTCAGTGCACCCCTTCTTTTATTGTAAATGATACAGTTTTTTATAATCCTGAGTTTTTCTTTCATTTAATATATATTCATAAAATTAATTCCTGTTCGATATTTTTTGTGAGATATATTGCGCAATCAATAATAATCCTTTTTCATTCGGATGAACAGCATCTTTGAAAAGTGTTTTAACTTCCTCACTAGGAAGCTCATTAAAAATTAAGCCTAAATCAATAAGCTCTATCTTTTCTTTGTCTGCCAGATTTCTTATTATTCCATTGAAGTGAGCCTGCATTTGAAGAAAGGTTTCATAGCCATCAGCCCAGGTTTGGGCCAGGGGGAATTTTTCCATATCTTTTTGCCTCATACTTTTTCTTATAGGCGTAGACAAAGTAAACAGCATTATCTTACAATTATTTGCATTTGCAGCTTGAATAATTGTAATAAGATCTTCCTTATAGATAAGGGATTTTTCCTTGAATTTTTCTTCATAACTATTGTTTCCTGCTGGCTTAAATGCTGGTTTCGGAATTCTTCTTAAAGGGTTGATTAAAGAATTCCTTAATAAGGTAAAAGCAAGGCTTTTACTTAAAGTTCTGGAGATTTTCCTGCAAACCGGCGAATATGCTGTATTAGCCCCGGGATTTTTATAAGTCCATATATTATTCCAGCCGATATATACTAAAGTTAAATCCGGCTTATAATTTATTAAATCCCGCTGAAAATACAAAGCGGCCTGGCTAGATGTATATCCCGGCACGCCTGCATTGACCACTTCATATTTAAGATTGATAGCATTTAATTCTTTTTCAAGTATCTCGGGGTATGTGGTACCTAGGGCACCGACACCGAAGGTGCAAGAATCACCCAAGGCAATTATTCGAAATATACCATTTCCTTTTACCTTTTTAAATTCTTTACCTCTGAACCCCAAAGAATTAATATAAATACCGGCTTTTCCATCTTTATAATTCGGTATCAACCTCCAATCAAGCACTGAATCGTCTATGGTTAAGGCAGAGAATAGAGTCTTTTTGCTTAAACGAGCGGTTATTCGCAAGGAAGCTTCAACTAAACAAAAAAACAAAATACATAGCAATACCACCAGGCTAACTTTTTTTATCATAGCTATATAATAATCTCTTCAGGAATATTATTTCCCTTTTGCCGATAATATTTAAAGCCCAAAGCACCGCAAAATATAAAAATACAGCTACCCCCATATTTAAAAATAACATATTCTTATTTAATAAAAAAAGTAGGCATCCGGGGATTGCAGCCAATATGCATTTAAAGAATAACGGCCAATCAAAAATAACACCGCTGATATTCTTCCTGGCAAGCTTATAGAATATTATAAATAACGCGCTATACGTAACCAGCAAAGATATCGATGCGCCAATAATCGAAAACCTGGGAATCAAAATAACATTTAATGTTATGCTTATAATCGCCGCTATACCGAAAGTTTTCATAATTATATTTGAAGTACGGGTGAGCATAACTATCCTCTGATAAAAAACTCCTGCTTCAAAAATGATGAATGCGGTAAGCATAACAGGAATAATGTAAATGGCGCTAGAGAATTCTGGAGTAGCAAAAACCCCCACAATTTCTTTACTTATAGCGGATAAATAAGCTACGACTGGAATTACCAATATCAGAACGTATCTA
>CAZAPE010000116.1:0-4300 GCA_964487065.1 uncultured Planctomycetia bacterium
CCTATGTTGTAAGTTTGGATGGTTCTAATTCCAGGATTTACGCAAAGATGAGAGGCCGAGGAGAGGTTTTTAATGCTGTTATTCAGGGCATAAACAATCTTTTAGAAAAAAAGCAAAAGGTTAAAATTTCAACGATAGTGACCAAGTGTAATTTTAAAGATATGGAAGCAATTGTTCTTTTAGGCAAAAGATTGGGAGTTGACTCGGTGAGATTCAACCACATATTTTTTGCAAAACCAACATTGCCCTATTTAAGGCAACTGCAGTTAACTCCAAAGGAGCAGAGAGATTCTTTAAAATATATCCTTGATGTTTATCATAAATGGGGCAGCTTTGTTTCCGGTACTTATCTGGAGGCGGAAAACATTAGAAAAAAACTTAAAAATATATCCCGGAGTTCCAAAAACAGAGAAATATTACCCTGTCCCGCTGGCACAACTAAAGCTGCTATCCGCGCTGATGGCTGGGTAATCCCCTGCGAAATTCTTTACCATAAGAAAATTGGCAACATAAAGGAAAGAAGTTTTTTAGATATATGGAACGATGAACAAGCCTGGGGCGAATTTCGTAGCCGTTTTGAAATTAAATTTGGTTCTGAGGAGTTTTGTAGCAACTGTAATTATTTCTCGCTTTGCTATCAGGGGCATGGTTGTTTTCCGTATTATCTCCCTGATGAAATAGCTAAAAAAAAGCCATATTGTATCATTGAAGACAAAAGTCACGACAAAATCAGTAAGAAAATAATCAAGGAGGTGTAATTCTATGTATCCATGTCAGAAAGAAAATATTATTTTTCGCAGAGAAGAAGACGATGCCTTGCTTTTTAATCCCGAAACAGGACAGATCAAGCTGTTAAATTATACCTCAATTGCTATATGGGAAATTTGTGATGGCAAACATTCCCTAGATGATATTATTGTAATTTTGAAAAAAGAATTTCAAGATACTGACGAAGAAGTAGATTTTAGGCAAGATGTTGAAGAATTTTTAAATCAAGCCGATAAACTGGGTTTTATCGTATCTCTGGATAAACCCAGAGTATAAAGATGATCAGAGACAATCAAAAACCCCCTGTTTTAGAAACTCTCTACTTATATATAACTTCCTATTGCAACTTGAAGTGCGGCCACTGCTGGACAAAGTCAATATTTACAAAAAATAAAAAAGAAGAGTATCTGACTATAGAGGAAATAAAGGATGTTGTTTTAGAAGCAATAGAGCTGGGAGCAGGTGCGGTCAAAATTACCGGAGGCGAACCATTATTAAGAAAAGATTTATTTGAACTACTTTATTGGTTGAAAAATTTTACGTTAGATGTGAGCATCGAGACTAATGCTACATTAATCGATTCTAAGATAGCTCAAGCATTAAAAAATACCGGAGTTTCAACGGTTACCTGTGCTTTAGATGCAGCTGGGAAATTTTGTCATGACGCATTAAGAGGAATTGAGGGGGCTTTTGAGCAGGCGATAGCAGGGATTAAACAGCTGAAAAAAAACGATGTTACGGTTTATGTTATTATGAGTCTCTATAAAGGTAATCGCGATATCTTGGTAGACACTATACGATTAGTACAAAAATTAGGGGCGAAAGTTTTAAAAATTCAACCTGTTATCCCCATCGGTAGAGGTGTAGATTTTCAGAAAAAGGATAACCTGCTGACTTTAAAAGAAATACTCTCCTGTTATGAAGAAATTAAATCGCTACCTAAGGCAGAGTTAAACGTTTTTTTTGATATCCCTCCAGCATTTACTCCCATAAAGCAGTTACATTACTCAACTCAAATATGCAACATCAAACATATTATAAGCATACTCGGTAATGGAGATATTTCAATGTGTGGTATCGGATATTCAACTCCGGAGCTTATTTTCGGCAACATAATGAGGAATAGCCTGAGTGATGTCTGGGAAAATAACACTAGCTTGAATTTGCTCAGACAAAAAATACCATCACATTTAGAAGGTATCTGTCAGCAGTGTTTTTTAAAAAATTATTGCCTTGGCGGGTGTAGAGCACTGGCTTATTCGCACTACAATTCATTAACTGCTCCGCATCCCTTTTGTCAAAAAGCCTACGAAGAAGGTGTTTTCCCAAGGATGTTGGCTATGAGAAGAAGATAAATGAATTTCTAAATCAACTTAAAGAGTTAGAAAAATAGAATTATTTTGTGCCCGGGCAGCTGAAAGATTTTTTATTTAAAGATTGCAAAATGCGCTCTTTATCGTTAAGGATATCCAAAATAAATTTTTCAACCACCTCTCTTAATGCCTGCGCTGTCTCTGTTCCTGAACTTTGTGCCTCTTGAGTAGAATATTTGCGTTGTATAGCAGCCTCTTCGCTATAGCGTGCCAATTCTGTATTTGTTTTTGCGTCGCGGATGATAAAAGTAATAGCAACTCCACCCTTGCCGGCTCCGGATGTTACACCGATATCATGGATATATTGTACATAAGGCAGCCTTGCGGTCGGGGATAGCGAGGATTTCCAATAAAAAGAGGTAATTTCAGCTGTGAGTACAAGGTCTATTTCTTCGGGGCTGTAGTTTATCTTTATGCCGTTGAATAGTTCGGCATCGCGCAAATCTTTAGTTATTAATACTGTTAGTTCTTCAGGCAGATTGGTTATCCCGGCAGTTGATTTTTTTTCTTCATCAGGGCGGATATCCTTAAAGAGCTCAACGCCGGTGTTAGCTTTTATGATCCCTTTTGGATAAATCGGGTGGTGCGTATACATAGTTACGATCTGCGGTTTAGATGCGCATCCCAGTATAAGAAAAGCCATTATATAAAAAAACAATCTTTTCATATAAATATTCTAATGCCGTGTTTTCAATTTGGCAAGATGCAATTTTAATTTATTCTTGACGCAAACAAATAGTTATTGTTAAAATTAAAATCGCTAAACGGGGAGGGAATGTGCTTAGAAAAACAAAAAGTGAGAGCCTTGTTTATGGTAATGGCGCTTCTTTTTTCAATCATTTCGATAGAAAAAAGTTAGAGGTTTTTTCTTTTTTGCCCCTATCAAGGCGGTTACAAAAAACTGGAGGTGCAATATGAGACTGAAGCATAAGGGAATATTTTTTCCAATCATAACAATGAGTGTTTTTTTGGTCCTCATTGACTTCTTTGCAAAAAAAGATTTTTCCGAAGAACAATATATCCACCGCAGGATAAAGACGGCGTCTATCTTGCCATATAGGACGGTTACCGATATCGCGGCTGATCTTCGCGGAAAGGTTGTTTATCTGAGAGTGGATTTTAACGTACCCCAGACAGATGATGGCGCTATATCCAGCGATACTCGCATAAGATCAGCGCTGCCTACGATCCAATTTTTAATAGATAACGGCGCGAAGGTTGTAATTGCTACGCATTTCGGCAGGCCTGAGGCGGGTAAGTTTGAAGCGCAATACAGCGCCAGTATTCTTGCCCAGAGGCTTTCTGAGCTTCTGGGAAAGAATGTCGGTCATATCGGAGAATGTTTTGGGCCTAATGTAGCAGGCGCAGTTAAAAATATGTCTGAAGGCGATGTCATGATGCTTGAAAATGTAAGGTTCTATGCCGGGGAAACCTCTAAAGACCCTGATGAAGTAGCCGCTTTTGCAGAGGCTATGGCTGCTGCAATTAACCCTGATGTGTTTATTCTTGACGGGCCTGCCGTTGCGCATAGAGGTAAACAGGCATCGGTTGGGAAGATATCCGATTTTATAGAAGGACCTAAGGTTGTCGGTTTGCTTGCCGAAAGCGAGCTTGCTGCTTTGACCGAAATTGTCGAAGGCCCGTGGGTGCCTGCGGTGTTAATTCTAGGCGGAAAGAAATTGCAGAGCAAACTCGAAGCGGCGCTAAGCTTGGCTGAAAACGATAGAATTAATCTGGTAGTTTTTGACGGCGCTATGGCTAATGCGGCTCTTAAAGCTAAAGGCGTTGATGTCGGAGCTTCGTATCTTGGAGACTCTCCTCAAGATGCGAAAGCTAATGTTGCGCTTGCTGCAAAATTATTGCAGACGCTGGATGAGCGCGGCATAAAATATATAATACCTCAAGATGTTATCCTAAAAGACGGTACAGAGGTTGCAGTTAATCTTATTCCCAAAGACCAAGAGATCTGGGATATTGGAACCTCTACAATAGCAGCAGTTAATGAGGCTTTGTATGACAGAGCGGTACTCGGAGATGATTTAAGCAGGGTGCGAATTATAAGGAGCGGAACTGCAGGAAGAAGCGACAAGGGTTTTACGGTAGGCACAAATGCAGTGCTGGATCTCATTAAGAATCATCCCACAGCGCGCGAGAATAAG
>CAZAPE010000117.1:0-4281 GCA_964487065.1 uncultured Planctomycetia bacterium
AAAAGATTCCCCTCTTTTTTCGCAATTGCTAAAATCTATTTCTAACGGTGGTAGAATGTTGTGCGGCTGATTACCCAGTATCCCCACGGTAACTTCGACGCCGTCGATGAACTCTTCGACCAGGACATCCTGCCGGTATAACCTCATAATTGCGGCAATCTCCTCGTAGAGCCGCGGGCAGTCTCTGACCATGCTGGAAGCGTGGATGCCTTTGGCCGAACCTTCGCAGTTAGGTTTTACAATAAGCGGAAATTGTAAATTTTGTCGCAGCGGCGTGCTTTCGCTTTTAAACAACTGGAATTTTGGCGTGGGAATTCCGTTATGTATAAAAATTTGCTTTGCCATTGCCTTATCCATAGATAAGGCCAGAGCCAGCACGCCTGAACCCGTATATGGTATGCCCAAAAAATCCAGTATTGCCGGCACCTGCGATTCGCGCCCGGTTCCAGAGAAACCTTCCGCTATATTAAAAACTATATCTACCGGGTTGGCTCTCAACCAATCCAGAAGGCACGCCTCGGCTTGCGCCAGGAAAACTTTATGGCCGCCCAGGCTTAAGGCCTGCGCTATCGCCTCTAGAGTCTTTCGGCTGTCAAATTCAGAAAAATAATCACAAGGGACGTCTTTACTTTTCGCTTTTTTTAAATTATAAACTAAAGCTACCTTAATCATTTAACGTTTTCTTTTTTACCCACCGAAGCCTGCTACTTCAGTTTTAGCAGAAGTTAGGCGAAGGCGGGTTAAAGCAAAGCCAAGAATTTTTTCGATAAGTTCGTCGTAACTCATTCCTGAGGCCTTAGCCATTTTAGCCAGTCCTGCATCCTCGGATATATCGGGATTGGGATTCACTTCTAATACATAAGGCCGGCGGTTTCCATCAATCCGGAAATCAATCCTTCCGTAATCCCGGCAATCCAATAAACTATAAGCCCTTTTTGCTATTTCGATTAGTCTTTGCCTTAAAGTCTTATCGAGTTTCGCCGGACACTCAACCGGCGAACGCTGGTATTGCTGGCTTTCCGGCACCCATTTTGCTTCATAAGAGCAAATTTTAGCGGTCTGGGCAAGATTGCTACCGAAAACGATTTCGGAGACCGGTAAAACCGTAAGATTTTCTTTATGGCCTAAAATTCCTACATAAACTTCTCTTCCCGCAATAAATCTTTCTACCAGTGCCGGCTGGTTGTAGTTGTTGAGCACAAAATCAACCCTTTCTTTTAACCCGGCAGGATTGCTTACCACTGATTCTCTTCTTAGGCCAATACTGGCATCTTCATGGAGCGGCTTAACTATCAAGGGAAAATGCAAACCTTCCTTCAACTTTCCATTATTTCTATAGAATACCTGAAATTCGGGAGTGGGAATACCGTGAAAAACCAAAATCTCCTTGGTCCGTGCCTTATTTACACAAGTAGCCAAGCTAAGAAAATTGGAACCGGTATAAGAAATCTGGAGGATATCTAACATTGCCGGGATATGAGCCTCTAAAAGGGCGTTGTTCCGGAAGCCGTCATCACAAAGATTAAAAACTAAATCAAAATCCATTTTTCTTAAATACTCATAACTATCTAGATTAAGATTTATAAGATGGGGCGTATGATCTAAGGCCTGCAGGGCATCCTTTACTCTCATAATATGCTTAAGGTCGCCCCTTCCCTGGGAATCCTGGGAATAACCCTGCTCCAAATCAAACGGCTTTCTATATAAGACCGCTACGTTCATAGAATTTGTCTCCCAAAAAAAAGAAAAGGGAACCACCGCGCGGTGGTTCCCTTAAAAACTTTTTTATTTTCAATTTTGCCGTCGGCTTCCCCTTTTTTTTAAAAAACCATTTCTACTTAAAATATACCAAAATAAAAAATTTTTGTCAAGAAATTTATTTATTTTTTAGATAATTCGAGCAAAAGCGGCAAAAGTTCGGCGTTCTTTGGTAAAACTCATTAGTATGCCGCTGAAAAAAACAAGGAAATAGGCCGGAAGATTATTGTCGCCTATGCAAGATTGGAGATTATTTAGAAAATTATCCATTAATCTCTATTAAGTTTTCGGCAATCATCTCTACAGGTTGTTCTATTCCCAATAAATACAAGATGGTAGGAGCTATATCTGACAATATACCCTTGGGTTTTAGCTTTATTCTTTCATAATCTTTAGCAACATATATGAATTCTACCGGATTTCTTGTATGGGCCGTTTTAAGTAATCCGGTTTTGTAATCTATCATTTCCTCAACATTTCCGTGGTCAGCTGTAACCAAGGCCATTCCTTCTTGTAATAGTGTCGCATTTACAACTCTACCGACACATTTATCTACAACCTCCACTGCCTTTATAGCGGCTTCATAATCGCCTGTGTGCCCGACCATATCACAATTCGCAAAATTTAAAACGATAACCGCAAATCTCCTACGGTTTATTTCCTTAATTACAGCTTCTGCGACATCAAATGCATTCATTTCAGGATGTTCAGCAAATGTTGCAGGGTCATAAGTACTTTTAATTTCAATTCGTTCTTCATTTTCAAAAGGGTCGATAATCTTCCCATTAAAAAACGATGTTACATGCCTGAACTTTTGCGTTTCAGAAATTCTGAGTTGTTTCAAGGCACTTCTACTTATAATTTCTCCTAAAAGATTCCTCATTTCTCTGGTCTCATCAATTGCTTCCAATACATTGAAACGAAAAGTATCGTAGTACCTTGTAAGCCCACAATAAACAATAGATAGTTTTTTCCATCTTTCTCCTGGATATCCATTTTCCACAAAAGCTTTTGTTAACTGAATAGCTCTATCCTGCCTATAATTAAAATGAATAACTGAATCGCCATCTTTAATTCCAGAAAAATTACCTATGACCGATGGAGAGATATATTCATCAAACATTTCCCTGCCACTGGGTGTCCTATCATCATTATACGCTCTTGTTATTGCCATTTCTGCACTATCTATTCTGATACCTTCTGCTTTTGTGAGTGCATTGTAAGCCTGAGTTGTCAAATGCCAATTTTTTCCCCGATCCATTGCATAGTACCTGCCCATTAGAGTGCCGATTTCACCTATCTGATACTCCTTTATCTTCTCCTCTAAGACCCGAAGGAATCCCAGCGCGCTCCTTGGTGGTGTATCTCTACCATCAGAAAAGAAATGAATATATAACTTTTTAACACTTTGTTGTTTTGCATATTTCATAATAGCAAATAAATGGTCTTGGTGGGCATGGACACCTTCATCCTGCACAAGACCTATTATATGCAGAGATGAGTTATTCACTTTGCAATTATTAATAGCCTTTTGAAAATTGGGATTTCTAAAAAAAGACCTGTCTTTGATTGCATCATTTACCCTTGTTAATTCTTGCTTCACAATTCTTCCAGCACCTATATTGAGATGGCCAACCTCTGAGGAACCCTGGTATCCCTCTGGCAAACCAACTGAAACCCCAGCTGCTCCTAATACAGCATTAGGATATTTTTTTAAAAATAAATCCACATAGGGTGTATTGGCATTTGCGACAGCATTATACTCTGGATTAGAGTTTATACCCCAACCATCTCTAATTATAAGTACAATATTTCTTTTCATATCCTTTCTAAATCTTTCTTCAGTCCCCGTGACCTTCTTACTTGCTAACTTGTATTACTTTTTTCTATACATTATTTATTATCCTGTAAAAAGTTGTGTTTTAATGACGGCAAATAAAATGATGCCTATTAGATATAAAACTGTGACAGCATAAACAACACAATGAAATTTAAACTGTATTTGTGCTTTGAGAATCTTCTGTTCTGGAAAAGGTCGTTTGCTACGAAGAGTATATCGATAAAAACCTAACACGGATTCTAGCTGCTGCAAATATCTTCGAAGACGATGCCCCAAATCATGGAACCACCAATAGAAAAAGGTAGCAAAAAATTGTATAAACCAAGCGAAAAATAAAGCTGTTATTCTTACAGAAATATCTAAGGAATTGAGCGTAGAAAGCACATAACCAGCTATAGCAAAGCTAACAGTTGTAAGAGTTGTGTAGACCGTCCACCTGAGATTGGTGTAGTGTTGTTCAAAGTTTCCTACCTCTGCATACTCAGCGTAGAGAACTTTTAACCCCTCTTCTTCACCAAAAAGTTCGAATATTTTACTAATTCTCTTGCAAAATTCAACGTCATCTTTTAGGCTTTTGTCTTCTTCAATTCGTTTAAAAATTATGTCCCTTTTCCCATTCATTATATATCTTAATGCGTTCTATTTCCACAAACTAGAAATACTCTTTCCTTAAAGCTAAAGAC
>CAZAPE010000118.1:0-4278 GCA_964487065.1 uncultured Planctomycetia bacterium
AAACCGGATGCCAAGGCTTCCCCGTAACCTAAATTTCTACAGTGAGTTATTACTTTTAAATACGGGAACTTATTTGCCAGCCCGCTCAAAATCGCTGCTGTATTGTCCCTACTCCCATCATTAATTGCAATGATCTCATAATCTTTGAATATATCTCGGTCTTGCAAAAAATTAGCTGAGTCTTCAATGACCTTCTTTATATTATCTTCCTCATTATAAACCGGCAGAATAACAGAGATAAAATACTTCTTATTCATCTTAAAGTTCCAATGCGGCCCCAAAATAACCTAAAGCCGCCTAAAATAGCAGACAGGTTTAGTGTACACAGGTAAGAAGGTCTCAAATAAAATTTAAGCAATCCCCTGTATATAAATTTGTTCACCTCTGCATTACATTTATATTCAAATTTGTCTCTATACAAAGTACTCCCTTTATAAGGAACCATTTTATGGAAAGAAATAAAATCAGGATTAAGCTCTTTAACGGACTTCAGAATTTCTTTTCTATCCGCATCTGTTTCATCGGGTAAGCCAAAAATAAAAAAGGCCAAAGTTTTTATGCCGGCTTCGCGGCAGAATTTGACCGCTTGATGCACCTTCTCAATTGTCATATTCTTATTAAGATAATCCAATAATTTCTGCAGGCCTGTCTCTATTCCCATATGGATTAATGTACATCCGGCCGCTTTCATCTTTTTTAGAACTTCTACATCCAAAAGATCCGGCCTGGTCTGACAAGCCCATTTGAATTTGTATTTTTTTCTAATGAGATACTCACAGAGAGCCTCCGCAATTTCCCCATTAGAGAGAAAATCCAAATCTATAAAATATCCTGTCTTAACATTGCATTTTTCCACGGCTTGCGTAACCTCTTTGCATATCTGTTCCTTGGACTTGCTCCTTAACTTTTCCCCATACATAATCTTATTACAAAATCTACAGCTGAATTTACAGCCGCGGCTTATCTCAAACAGAGTGAAATTATCCCCCAGTATTTCATAGTAATATTTTTTAAAGTTTAGCAAATGAAAGGCAGGGACAGGTAAATTTTTCAAATCCAATAATTCCCTTTGCGGAGTAGAAATGAACTCTCCATTGTTTTTAAAAGATATTCCGCTTATTTTTAATAGAGCCTTATCTTTGCAAATCTCAAGCACGGCTGACTCCGGCTCACCCCGGATTACTGCTTTTGCCCCTGTCAAATTCAAAATTCTCTCCGGCTCCACTGTCCCATGATATCCCATAACATATACCTCATCAGTTGCTTCCTTTATGCATCGGACAGTTTCCAGAAAGGAACTGATATCAATATTGGGGCACTGCCACTTGTCTAAAGAAGATGAGGTAATAAATATTTTATCGAATCTTTCAATATAATTACCGATTTTCTCCGGTTTAATCCTTTCGGCGTGGGCATCTAATATTTTTACCTTAAATCCGTTCTTCTCCAGCAAACCGGCACAAT
The DNA here is from genome assembly GCA_964487065.1 of uncultured Planctomycetia bacterium. GTDB lineage: Bacteria > Omnitrophota > Gorgyraeia > Kaelpiales > Kaelpiaceae > CAZAPE01. The sequence continues at coordinate 1,465 of CAZAPE010000118.1, forward strand.
TAAGCAGCGATAAAGGCGGCCAGACACGGTTATAGGTATCCTCACCCTTGCTATAAGGATACGGCCAGAAAGGCTTAATTAAAAGAATATTCATCAATAAAGTAATTCTTTTATTCGATTAAGAGAACTGGCAATATGGTCTATCTCTTTATCGTTCAAATAAAAGGGAAGTTGTATTGTTAGTATGCTCTTTGATAAAAACCGGGCAGCTGGAGCGTTTGTATCTTTACACATTCCGGAACAATCATTGGCGTAATTAAGATTAGAGTCGATTCCTGATAAAAGTAAACTTTTAAAAACCCTCTGCTTATCTTTAGCTTTTAAAGGAAACATAAAATAATTGGGTTGACTGTTATAAGGAATTGACTGAGAAGATATGGAAGAATCTAACCTTTGAAGTATTTTGTCGGCAGCAGTTTTTCTCCTCGAAATTAAAGTACTCAAATTACCCATCTGTCTAAGGCCAAGCAAGGCTTGCAAATTAGAAAATCTCATTTTTATTTCACTTGTTTCTCTATGCTTAAAAGATTTATAAATTTCCAAAGGGTCTAGCTGAAATATACTCATTAGTAAAGTAAGCGGATATTCGGTTAAGCTGTAAAAAAGTCTTTGGGTTAATAGAGCATGGATATATGTGGTAATTCGCTCTTTTAATAATCGACTAATAGTTGGAAAGTTATATTTGCCCAATTTCTGTCTTATTTTATTGGCCAAACCGCTATCATTAGTTACGATCATTCCTCCGAAAGAAGTATTAAGTGTTTTGCTGCCGGCAAAACTAAAAAAACCGGCCTGGCCAAAACTGCCGGTATGCTTTCCGTGGTAATAGCTCCCCAAGGAATGAGCAGCGTCCTCGATTAAAAAAAGATTTTTTTTACCGGCAATATCCCTGATTTTATCTATTTCGCAAGACTGGCCAAAAAGATGAGTAAGAATTATCGCTTTTACTTTGCCGTCGATTCGTTTTTCTATCTGAACAGGATTTATCTGGTAAGTTTTTTCATCAGCATCTATAAAAATGGGGTTGAAACCATCCTGCAAAAGAGCTTTAGGCACACCTTTAAAATTATAAGCTGAAAGTAATACGTTATCGCCCTTGTTTAAACCCAAACTTCTTAAAATCAAATATAAGCCGAATCTACCTGAAGATACTGCTATAGCCTCCTTAACTTCTACGAAGTGCTTAAATTTCTCTTCAAACTCTTTTATAAAATTACCCTCTTTAATATTATGGGCGCAGAGCAAGTTCCAAATATCTTTAAACTCTCCGGGATTAAATAACAAAGTCCGCTTAGGAATCTTTTTGAGAAACATAATCCTCCTTTCGCTTAAAAGGATGTTTATCTATGGAAAGCGGCAAAATGGCATGGTCTTTCAAAGGCTTAAGATAGTTATTGATAAACCGTTTATGCTCTCCGGCAAGACACCCTGGCCTCTGCTTATCTTTAAAATCTTTAAAATTAGACATTTTTTGCCATATGCTCTTTAAACTCTCTTTTCGTACATTACCGAAAGAAATCTGGATTAAAGGACAGGGTATCACGTCTCCGTATTTAGTTAAATAGAATATCTCATACCCAACCGGACAGCGACTGCTTACATACGCCTCATCGGTATCTCTTACGACATGAGGAACCTTAATAAGCTCTTGTAAAACGTCCCTTTCTTCTCTGCCCAATAAAACGTCTTCGTCTTCGCGCCACTTACCGGAAAGTGCCGGTATAGTAAGGCCCAATAAAGCATCGTACTCTTTGGCCATCTCCACTAACTTCCATATCCGCTCCGACCTAAGATTTTCTTTAATACAAACCGTAGCAATCTGTCCGATCATTCGCTTTTTCTTTTTAATATAAGCAAGAGCTTTTATTGCTTGCTTAAAACAACCTTTATATCCTCTCGATTGATCATGCTCTTCCTCTATGGGGCTATCAATACTGATTTTGAGGATATCAACGCCGGCTTTATCTAAACGATCGATCATGGCCGCGTCCAACAAAAGTCCATTGGTGTTAATAGTTATAATAACCTTGGAAGGCTGAATAGCTTTGATGATTTCAAATATATCATCGGCGATTAACGGTTCTCCTCCGGTTAAATTTATATGTATCGCTCCTAAACCTAAAATATCCTTGGCAACTCTTTTCATCTCTTCAACAGTAAGCTCTTTCCTTTGAGGATTGTGCATAAATGCCGATGAACACTTCTGACAAGAGCATTGGCATTTGAACGTTACTCCAATTTCTACTTTTCTCACAACCTTTTCTCTCAAAAAAAATATACGGAAATAATTATGCAAAACTCTTACCAGCAAAAAAGGTTTCTTAAAAATAATTCTTTTCAGAAGTATTAGATATTTTTTATGCCGGCCCAAAAACTTAAATCTTATGTTCATTTTTCATCCGAGAAAATTTTTTTATTCAAATGGTAAAAATAATTATTTACGTATATATGGAAACGATAATCTCTCTTCATCAAGCCTATTAATACCTGCATAAGAATAATAAAAATATTAGGGATAAAACGAAATACCTTATATAACTTTTTTTTGATGAAAAAGGAACGTAAAAAATAAGGCAATCCAGGATATATTTTGTAAAGTTTTCTAAAATTTTGCTTATAGGTTTCGTCAGCTTTATCTCTGCTGCGGTCTAAATGGAACCAGCCCCCAATTTCTCCGGTTTCAATAGTTTGGATATCTTCTTCGCTTAAAATATCTAAACTTTTTGCTTTATCGATAATAGCCAGCCGGGGGTAATAGGATAAATAATAACATTTAATACGATTGATAAATCTATTATTTTTTAAAAAAACCAA
>CAZAPE010000119.1:0-4237 GCA_964487065.1 uncultured Planctomycetia bacterium
GACCGTTAATCCTGCCACCCCTAAGTATAAAGCCCTTTGCAAACTTTACGACAAGGTCATTGAACAGCCTGCCTTGTTGAGTGAAGATAAATTCGCGGAAGACTTCTTTGAGCGCAGCTCTGTGGTTATTCTGGATAAGCAGTCGCTTGTACACGAGTTATACGGCTATAGGAAGATCTCATCTGCGCAATATGAGCAGGATATGCCCGGGGAACGTAAACATGTGCGCGCAGAAATCAAAAAGGCCTTAAAAAGGCTGGAGGATATTTTAGATGTTGCCAAGGTTATCTATGGCTTTAAAGATAAGACAAAACAAGCCGCCGGCTTGCTAAATAGTATATGCAAAGATCAAAAAACCAGTCAGGCCGGGTACATTGGGGACTTGAGGCTTTTATCATCGGTATATGAAGGGATAGATGAAAAACTGGCTGTATTTAAGGGCGCAATAGACGAATTAACCGAGGAAGCTGAAGGATGTTCAAAAGATGAGAGGATGGAGCTGGAGGGTACAAAGGAGTGGGTTAGAAAGATAATCTCAGAGGTAAAATCCACCATTTTTTATCTTTTGGAACGCGGTACAGTGATGGAGCGCGCTTTTAAGAAGCTTGAGGAGAAAGAAGTCCCGGAGGCAGCCAGGGAGGAGATATCCCGTATTTATGATGTCTATAAAGAAATCAATTCTACTTTAAGAGAATTTTTCAAAGGCATCAAAAAGGATACCGGCGAAATTCCGGCCGGCTCAGATTCAGCAAAAGATAGGATAGATATATCATATTTATCAAGAAATTCCAGCAGCCCGATATACAAAAAAATTGAAATACCTTGGCGTGACCAAAAGATTGTAAGCCAAATCGGCAGGCGCGTGCAGATATGGCCGTCGGTATTAGACATAACAGAAGGAAAGATTATTCAATATTACGATGGGCTAAATATGTATGCTGACGGCTTGCATATTGATGTTATTCATAAAAGTTTTGTGCCGGATGGCACTTACGTCGATTCGTTAGATAAAATATCGGCAATTAAAAAATTGCAGCGCCACAGGCACGGCCTTGCTATGCATACTCATATTATGAGCAGAGACCTAAGCGAAGAATCAATTCTGCCTTACGTTAAAGATACCAGCTCCATAACATTCCATATTGAGGCTGTTAAAGATGCTCCTTTAGCAATTAAAAGAATCAGAGCCCTGGCGTATAAGCTTGATAAAACCATAAATGTTGGCATAGCCGTAAGCCCTGAAACGCCGATAAATAAAGTTTACGGATTGTTGGAATACGTCGATTTAATTATCGTAATGACAGTACAGCCTGGCAAAGGCAATCAGGAGTTTATCAGGGATGTCCTCATGAACATAAAGGATTTGCGCAGGGAAATTATTGTAAAAGGCCTTACCGTGGATATTGCCGTAGACGGGGGGATAAACTGGCATTATGCCAAAGCGGCTGTTGAGTTCGGCGCAAATATTATAATAGCCGGCGGAGCAATTTTTAACCAGGTTGTTAGAGATGGTTTTGGGGTAAGGATAAAAGATGCTTTAAGGGCTCTTCGCAATTCCACAAAGTGCAGTATGTGGGCATTATATTTTTCTCAGAGCGCAAATATCGTTGAATCGGTGATAGAAGAATGCGGGCAGTATTTATCTGGGCATAAAAATAATAGGCACGACAGCTATGCGTATAAAAACATACTTAATCGTTATAGGAAGTATCTATATGATATAGAGCAATACACTAGAAGGCCTCCTATACCAAAGTACTATTACGGCGTATCTAATGCATCCAGCAATGATGGGAGTATTCTGGTTAATGATTTCGAAGCCGGTATGCTTTGCCGGAATTTGGATAGAATCTTTAGGCAGAAAACGATATTTCCTCTTGAAGCTATAGATGTAGGCAATATGAATATTACTACTTTACGCGATAAAATATTTACGCATCAGGAATTAGATAAAGTCAACATTATAGGTCTTAAAAAGTTTTACGCAGTATACATAGTGTTGGCTTCCGATATACAGCTGCAATTGGGCTTTTTGCAGGTTATTCCGCAAAGGGAAGAATTAGGCAATTTATACGTGACCGATGATTCAATACTTCTGCATCCAAGCAAGATAAGCCAAATTGTTGTGGACACGGGGAAAAATAATTCCTCTATGCTAAAGTTAAAAGGTTCTCTTGCAAGGCTGGATTTCATAAAAAAACATTCTATACCGGTTGTGACAATAGAAGAAGCAATTTTTGAAAATCAAACGTTAAAGCGGGCAAGAGAAAAATACGACAGAGTAAATCTCATAAAAGAAGGTTATATAGAATTTCTCAAGCTTGAATTCGACTATAGCGATATTCGCGCATGGGTTAAATATGAGAAGCTGAAAGCCGGCGATATAGTAATGGTTAACGCTTTCGGCAAGGAATCATTAGGGTATATAACTTGTGAGAAAGAGGGTAAATTTATCCATTATATGGAGACAAATTTGAGAGAATTCGGCTATCTTAGCCGGGCGAGGCTGGTGGCAAAAAAAGTTATTATTCCTGACAGAAATACTCCCGTTAGTATTACACAAGGATACCACTACACAATAATTTCCGTGGATAGAATAATAAAAAGTAACGCTATAATTGATACATCAATCATTGAGGAGATTGGTTTTCTTGAAGCGCTTGCCCAATATAATCCCTTATCATCTTCTCCGGTTGATTTGGCGCATAAGGGAACATTGAGGATATTCGCGCTTCTTGAAGAGATGGCAGAGAAGGAACACAATATAAATAGCCAACTTATGAGGATAAAGAGAATGAAGCTGGAATTGCAGCGTATTAGCGCCGCAAACAGAAAATTTTTGGCAAGAGATATTTTTTCTACTCTGGAGAGGTTTACCATTAAAAAGAGCCGTACGAATGAAATAATAAGTAAATCCGGCGTGACTAAAGAACAGTATTACGGCGATTTGTTGAAAGAAAAAGAAGTGAGATTGAGATGCTTGGTATTTGGAGAAAAAAACGGAAGAGTACGGGGAAGGATAAATAGGATTTTGCGGGGAGAAGTGCTGGAGAAGCCTGTCTCCAGCAGCCCGGTTGATAGAGGCAAAGATAATCAGGCCCTGCCTCCGGGCCGGGTTGATGAAGATGTGGACATCAAAACCGCGGAAAAAAGGATGCGTTTCAACCTCTTAGTTTTAAATTTCGTCTTCAATAATCCAAACCTTTGGATTAACTCCGGGGCTGATAGTTTCTCTTCGGCCCTTGATAGAATCGCGGAATTTGCCCGTTTGAGTTTAGAGGATTTAACCAGATACCCTGAATTAGAAGAAAAATTAGATTCCTATCAGCTGAATACTGTTTATTTTGCCTTGGAGGAAGAATTAACCGAGCTTCAAGAGCAGGCGGTTGAAGAGGAGCTTGGGTCTTTACTCTGGGACTATGCTGTTTTTGAAGGCGGCCCTTCTCCGGGGGAAAAAGCAGCCATTGCCGATAATTTTGTGTTTAAGCCGTATACCCTGCGAAGCCTATTAGAACATTTTTCGCCCGATAAATTGGATTATTTTGCTGCCGGTAGAGGGTTATTTGCTCTTAAGCATAATACATCGGGGAAAATATCGGCAATGTTTATTAGCCCGCGGTTAGATGCGGACATAACCTCGGCATTAGCCGTCCAATACTTTCTCAATGTCTTAAAACAGGAGAAGATATTATTGTTTGGCCGGGAGGAATTCGTTTTCTTTTCGGAATGTTTGTTCAATTTCGTATTGATTAAGAGGATTGGCCTTGACTCTTTTGCCCGGAAAGATTTTTCCCGGGTTTGGCATAGCGAAGCTCCATCGTCCAAATATCGAATATTCAACTTAGGAAGAGTGAATGCCGGGCACCTATTGTCTTCGTTCTTGGGCGAATTTCCCGATTTAAATTTTTCCGCAGATTTAAAGTTAGATATTACTGAAAGTATCCTTGAGTCTATATTTGAAAAGCGCGGTGAAATATCAGAAAGTCTTTCAGATTTATTAGGGGCCGGGCTTAGCTATGAATATGAAGATATATTCGGCCTGCAGGGCGACTTTTTTTCGGGAATAATTTTTGAAGTGTCTGCATGGGCCTGCGGCAGAAATTCAGACGTAGAAAAGATAATAAAAAAGGCAATAAGTTTTAGCGCGAAAATCTTTAATGTTAAGAGAAATTTGCAACCGTCTTCCAGCTCGCCGGTTAAAGGTAAAGAGCAGAATAAGCAGTTAATGAATCAGCCC
>CAZAPE010000120.1:0-4232 GCA_964487065.1 uncultured Planctomycetia bacterium
TTGAGTCTTATTCAAATCATCCTGAACTTTTACGATGTGTATTCGGCCATGGGATTCTTTTGCCAATTCATAATATCCCATGAGAACTCTTTTATGAAACTCTAAACCCTTATTTTCAATTCTATCCTTAGGCCCGGTCTTACCTAATGCGCATTCTATATCTAAATCCAGCAGAAACGTTATATCAGGCAGAAGGCCTGAGGTTGCCAGATTATTAGCCCGAACAACCTCTTCTAAGCTTAAACCCTCTCCATAAGCCTGATAAGCAAAAGTGGAATCGCAATAACGGTCAAGAACAACAATCACTCCCTCATCTAAAGCTGGTTTAATTTTTTCCTTTAAGATTTGGGCTCTGGCAGCTAAAAAAAGAAACAGCTCTGCATAAGAAGAAACTTCATCTTTCTTAGAAAAAAGAAGCGCATCCCTTACCTTCTCGCCTAATTTTGTTGAACCCGGCTCTCTTAAGAATAGGGCTTGGCGCCCGTTATCCTTGAGCCATTTGGCAAAAGCAGTACCTTGAGTAGATTTCCCGCTCCCCTAACACCCTCAAATGTAACGAATATGCCCCTCATCCTTTGATTCCAGACAGCTTAATGCCTTCGATAAAGAACTTCTGTGCGAAAATAAATACAATTATTATAGGTAAAATTGCCATCGCAGATGCTGCCATTAGAAGAGTCCAGTTAACTAAATAATACTGAGACTGGAAATAAGATAAACCTATCGGTACTGTAAACATGTTTATGGAATTTGTAACCAGCAAAGGCCAGAGGAAACTCTGCCAATTGCCTATAAAAGTAAAGACGGTAAGGGTTGCCAGCGCAGGTTTTGAAAGAGGTAATATTATCAGCCTGTAAATACCAAAAATCCCGCAACCGTCTATTTTAGCCGCATCTTCCAAGTCTTTGGGCAATGTCATAAAAAACTGCCGTAGCATGAAAGTGCCATAGGCAGTAAACATAGCCGGAATAGTCAATGCCTTGAAAGTATCAATCCAGCCAAAATAGCGCATCAGAATAAATACCGGAATTATAATGACAGCTCCCGGTATCATCATTGTCGCAAGATATGCAAAAAAAAGCTTATCGCGGCCGCGGAATTGAAGGCGCGAAAACGCAAATCCAGCCAAAGAGCTCGTGAAGACCACTCCAAAAGTAACACATATTGCAACAAGAATAGAATTAATATAGAACTTTAAAAACGGTATTACTTTAAATACTTCCAGATAATTTTGCCAACGGAAATTCTCCGGAATCCAATTGCGCCAAACGAGAGGATCTTCAGTAAAAACCTCAATTGCTTCTTTAAAGGAGGTAGAGACCATCCATAAAAAAGGAAATATCATAGTAAAACCAAATATTGAGAGAAATAAGTAAACAAGCACCTTTTTAAAAATATCTTTCTTTGTTTTTTCCTTCTTCGGAACAATGGAGATGTTTTTTTTCTTTTTCATATCAATAGTAGTGCACTTTCCCGCTCCTTTTCCAATATAGGCGGGAGAAACAGAAAATAATTATAAACAATACCCAGGCAACAGAAGCCGCATAACCTGCCTTCTGAAACTCATATAGATTTGTAAATATATAATACATAATAGTAGTTGATGCATTTGCAGGCCCTCCTCCTGTAAGAATATATATAATTGCAAACCCGCCCTGGAAACCGCCTATAATACTCATAATAGTAATAAAAAATGTGGTCGAAGATATCATCGGTAAAGTTATGTAACGGAACTTATGCCAGGCATTTGCACCGTCTATGTCGGCTGCCTCATATAAATCTTTTGGTATACCCTGCAAAGCAGCAAGATATAAAATCATATTGGAACCTCCTATAGTCATCCATAAAGAAACAAGCATAATAGCCGGCTTAGCCCAGGAACCATCCGAAAGCCAGCTAGGGCCTATGAGATTAAGCCCAAGAAAGGCGCCAAATTTGGCTATAAAATTGTTAACAAGCCCAAAGTCCGGATTCAGTAAAACTTTCCATAAAACTGCTATTGCTGCTATAGGACATATAGAGGGTAGAAAGAAAATAAGTCGATAAAATACTATTCCCTTCAATTTCTGGTTCATTGAAAGCGCCAACAATAAAGACCCGAATATCCCGATAGGAATTGCAAGCATGATAAAAACAGTATTATAGAGGTAATACCAGAAATGAGGATCATTAGCCAGTAGTCTTCCGTTTTCAAAATGAAAACCCAGAAGTTTTATGAAATTGGCAAATCCGATAAATCTAAGCCCCGAGAACAGCCCTCCTTCGCCGCCCAAAAGCTCCCATTGGAAAAAACTTAAAATCAGAGAAAAGATAACAGGCAGAAAAGTAAAAACTAAAAACCCAATAAAATTTGGAGCCAGAAAGGCAATTGCAGCCAGCGTTTCTCTGTTTTTTGCTTTCATCTAATTAGCCTTCCTCCAGCTGGATAAACCCTTGCCATCTTCAATAATAATCCCTGCATTTTCTAAAAGACTTCTTATCTTATCGGCCAATTCAAAATGCTTCCCCTCCCTGAGCTGCTCTCTTATTTTTATAATACTTCCAATTAAATCATTATTTTGATCAGGGCTTATATCATCTGAAAATAAACTAAATATTGCGCCGAATTTTAATAGAGCCTTGCTTATCTTATTTAAAATAAATATTTTTCCGGCAAACCCAAACTTACTATCTTCATAAACTTTATTACCTTTACTCAAAAGCTCATTCAATACTCCCAGCGCAAGCGCAGTATTAAAATCATCATCCATCGCTTTTATAAATTTAGCTTCCATATCTTTAATCTCTTTACCATACTTAACAATAACTTTATCCGCATCTTTAGAAGCATCTAAATCTGCTTTATGCAATTTTAAACTTACAATTTTTGCGAAAAATGAATCAAAACGCTCTTTTGCTGTCTTTGCCTCAGCGAGCCGCGCCCAACTAAAGTCTATCGGAGCATTGTATTTAGTCGATAAAAAGAATATTTTTACAATATCAGGATGGAATTTACCAAGAACATCACTAACAGTGATAAAATTATTCAGCGATTTTGCCATCTTTTCACCGTCTATTGTCAGCATACCGTTATGGAGCCAGTAATTGGCAAATGTTTTCCCTGTTGCCGCCTCTGCCTGGGCAATCTCATTTTCATGATGCGGAAATATCAAATCCCTTCCTCCGGCATGAATATCAAAAGTATCACCTAAATAATAAGTACTCATAGCAGAACACTCTATGTGCCATCCGGGACGGCCCTCGCCCCAGGGGCTAGTCCAGCGAGGCTCATTGCTTTTCGCTTTCTTCCAGAGTGCAAAATCAAGCGGGTCTTTCTTCTCCTCTCCAGGCGCAACTCTGGCTCCTGAAATCATATCATCTATAGAACGGGCTGATAATCTACCGTATTTTTTAAAATTTCTGACTTTAAAATAAACGCCGCCGCCTGATTCATAAGCAGAACCCTTATCGATCAGGCGCTGAATAAGCTTTACCATCTCATCGATATGCTCTGTCGCCCAGGGCTCTATATCCGGAGACATAATACCGAATTTATCCATCCACAGTTTATAGATTTTATAATATTTTTCTGCTATTTGGTAAGTAGATTCTACGAGATTACAAGCCCCGGAATCTATCGCTTTTTGAATAATCTTATCGTCGACATCGGTAACATTTCTTAAGAAACAGACTTCGTAGCCTTTAAATACAAAATATTTCCTTATAACATCAAAATTATATGCGCTTCTTAGGTGTCCAAGATGGGGTTCATCATATACGGTAGGACCGCAGAGGTATATTTTTACCTCTCCTTCTTTGATGGGCTTAAAATCTTCTTTTTTCCCCGAGAGAGTATTTAAAAGCTTAATCGCCATCCTTCAATTCCTCTTGGGCCTTCTTGCGCCATTGCTTAAGAACTTCCTCAATTTCGTTTATCTCATTCTGTAAATTCTGGATGGACTGCGTAAGAGGATCCGGCAAATTAGTATGGTCCAGAGAAATAGCCTGTATTTTAACTCCTTCTCTCTTTACAACCCTCCCGGGAACACCTACAACAGTTGAATTATCGGGAACAGTTTTAACTACAACTGCATTAGAACCGATTTGAACATTATTACCTATTGTAATATTGCCCAGCACTTTAGCGCCTGCGCCTATAACAACATTATCCCCTATACTCGGATGACGCTTGCCGCGTTCTTTTCCGGTGCCACCTAAAGTAACACCCTGATAGAGAGTAAGATTCTTTCCTA
>CAZAPE010000121.1:0-4142 GCA_964487065.1 uncultured Planctomycetia bacterium
TAGTTTTATGCAATAGACCAAAAGCACTATTTTTGTTAACCTGATTTAATAAAAAATTCTTAAGAAAATTATTTCCTATTTTCGTAACATAGAAAAAATCCTCTAAGTTCTTTATTTTATTTAAGAATCTTAAAGGGTGAGTTAATCTTTTTTTTATAACTAATGAATTTGCTTGTGCACGCATCCTCAATAACTGCTCCCCAGAAAAATGCAATGAGCCATAGGCATTATTTACACCGAGTATTTCTGGATTGTATTTAATACCTGAATCTATAAATATATCAAAAAGTCGTGTGCCAGGAAAAATTACAGGAGTATAGAATACAGCGAAATCCAGATCAGAATTTATTGCTAAAGATATCGTATCGTTAATGGATTCCTGTTTTTCCTGCGGGAAGCCAAAGATAAATGTGCTGGCTGTCCAAAAGCCAAGCTTGTTTGCCAATTTTATCAACTTTTTAGCAGTGTCATAAGAATATTTCTTGCCAATAAAGTCCAGAGTCTCTTTATTGCCGGACTCCAAGCCAAAGGTAAGACGATAACATCCCGCCTTTTTCATAATCCTTAAAAGATCATCATCCAAGCTCCAGATAGCTATACCTGTGGGACAGGCCCAGCGGATGTCTATCTTTCTGTTTATAATCTCATTGCAAATAGCGATGATTCTATTTTTACTCACAGAAATATTGTCGTCAGAAAAATGAATTTCCCTAACACCATAGTTTTTTACCAAAAACTCTATCTCATCTACCACTTTAACGGGGGAACGCGCACGCCAAGTCCTACCCCATATGGTCCTTACTGCGCAATATACACAATGCATCGGACATCCACGTGAGGTAATAAGGGTAGTAAAAGGATTACGCATATTATACATAGTGCTACGGCTGGCATTTTGGAAATAAATCTGCATGGGTAAAAGATGCCTTGCCGGAAGGGGCAATGTATCCAAATCTTCTAGCAGAGACCGCGGCTCATTGACGAATATTGCACTGCCCCTTCTAACTATGGTGCCTGGTATATTATCTATATTTTTACCATTTTTAAATGCGTTAATTATATCTAAGAAAGTATATTCTCCTTCACCTTTGACAACAATATCAACATTATCATCCTCTAGCACAGCTTCTGTATTACAGGAAGGATGTGAGCCACCAAATACAACCAGTATATCTGCGCTGATTTCTTTCGCTATGCTGGCCATGCGATGCGCATCCTGTGCATACATCGTATACATACTTGATATCCCCACGACATCAGGCTTAAATTTTTCAATTTGCCTTTTTATAAAAAGGTCGTCTAAGCCATAGGTAGCGTTTGTGCCGTAAAAATTAACCATATCATCCTCAGTAGTAAACGCATCTAAAATAGCTACCTCATATCCTACCTGCTCTAAAACAGCGGCAAGATATCCTACGCCTAAAGAGGGGTAGCAATTTCTGGGAACGGGCTCAGAAGCATTTACCGTAACCGGTGGAATTATCAAAAATATTTTCATTCTAATTACATTTATGGTTGCTTTTACGGTAAAGTTTTAATTCCTTAGCAAATTGCAGTGTTTCATACATCTCTTCTTTTGTCTCTGTCGGAAAACCCAGGATAAAATAACCTACAGGCCTAAATCCTATCCTCCCCAGAAGAGCAACCTTTGTTTTACCCATCTCTTTATTGATGCCCTTCTTGATCATCTTAATAATTCTTTCCGACCTCATACCCGCTCTTCCTTAAAGCAGTAGCTAAATAACCTAACCCTAAAGGAGGAAATTTTGCCAAACCAAAAAAAGAACTTTTATAAGGCGCTACTAACAGAACTTTCATTTTATGAAATTTATCTTTGTACAACAGGCCTTACTAATAGTATTCCTAAATTTATTCAACTTCTGTGACAATGCCCAGGTATATATCCGCTCCAGAATCCATCCTTCTAAAGGAAAATAAAAGCAATTAGCATTAATCCTGAATTTGTTTATGTAAATCATTGCTGTAATAAGGATATTCTTAATAGATAATTTTCGCTTCGTTTCGGAATATAGGCTGGTAAAAGAAAGTGTAGTCAAGGCGCGATTAATCTTACTGGAAACCCAGGGGAATTTGGCATTCTGATACGTAATCTTACTCCACCCATAAATATTTTTAGGCAAAAGATTGCGTATTTCTTTATGGTCATCCAGCATTGGCATTTTGGGATAAAGAACAAACCTAAACATACGGACGGATGACCGGGAATTATTTTTTTTAATCCAGCGCAGTAAATTCACGGTATCATAAAAATCCTGATCTGTTTCTTGGGGCATGCCTCCCATAAAACTGAAATCGCATACTATATTAAATCCCTTAAGCTTAAGTACTGTCTCTTTTATATTATCAACTGTAATCCCTTTATCAATCCGGCTCAACGTTCTCTCTGAACCCGATTCGGCGCCAAAGCTTACCCATTTTAACCCTCGCTTTTCTAATTCAGCAACAGTTTCACGGCCTAACCGGGAAAATGTATCTACCCTGGCAAACCCGGACCATTGGAAGAAAATATCGCGATTATTCAGGCTTTCTAATATCCTAAGTAATCTTTTGATGTCTACAAAAAGGTTATCGTCCCAAAAATATACTGATTTAAATCTGTACTTCTGGTATGCCTCTTCTAATTCATCAATTACCTTCTCTTCTGTTTTATTATACCAGCGCCTATTATATATTTGGCTCGCTACGCAATAAGAACACTCAAAAGGGCAACCACGGCTAGAAAAATAACTAAATTCATCTGTCATAAGAAAAGGATATTTATCGGATAAAAACGAGTAATCTAGCGGGGGCAACGCATTGATTTCAAAATCCGTACTCAAGCCATTGCGCTTTATTAATCCTCTATCTATCCAGGTAAGCCCCGGTACAGAAAAAAAAGAAGATTCGCCTTTAAGGGCTTTGACAAGCTCCCATAAAGATACTTCGCCAACGCCTCTTATTACAAAATCCACAAAGTCATTGGTTATTAAATCTTCATCCATTAGCGATGCATGAGGCCCACCCCAGACTATTGGCAGCTCCGGCTTTATCTTCTTTACAGCTATAGATATTGAAATCGCATAATTTAAATAAGGTCCAGACATGCTTGATATTCCTAATAAATCGATATCGTCTAAAGCATTAAAGATCTCTTCGGCTGCTCTCGGAAATGCCGTAGAAACGACTTTACAATTGATGCCGCGCTCTTTTAAAAAAGCGGATAATGCCATTGCCCCAAAAGGCAAACAGCTTGATGAAACTTCGCCGGTTAAAGTAGGTCCTATCGCACCCACTAACATAATTTTTTTGCAAAAATCTCTTTTATTATAAGTTTTTTCTAAATTCATCCTCTAGAGCTTATCTTTTTGTACCTGGATAATGAACTGAAAGGCAAAAAGCGACTTCCAAATCTTACCAAGCAGCTTAATATGTGTATTTCTGTTGGTTAAGAACACTACTTTATAACCGCATTCCTCTAATAATCTCCTGCCACTTGAAAGGGTAAAGAATCGAAAATGCCCGCCATCCAATAAAGGATGGTCGTAATTAAAATTGCCGAAAAGCAGTCTTAATCTTATCTGCCAGTAAGCGATATTCGGAATCGACAAAAGCACAAAACCGCTGTCCGCTAAATAATCCCTGAACCTGCGCAATACCTCATCGGGATTAATCAGATGCTCCAAGACATCAGCAAAAACTATGTAATCAAAAAAATCCTTGGCAAAGGGTAGCTCCTTTAATGTAGAAACGTCTGCACGGATAAACTTATCGCACTTTGATAGTGCCTTCTCTGACAAGGCACTATCAAATTCTATGCCTACCACAAAACAATTCTTCTCTTTCTTTAACCGCTCTGCCAATTTACCAGAAGCGCATCCCACATCTAAAACACGCGAATTTTCCCGGATTAACCGAAATATATCCTCGTTTAAATCAGGTAAGTCATAATCGGCGTTCTTGAAAAAAGACATCTTTTCCATAAGTTTAATGTCTAAATAATCCGGATAAAGAACTTACGATATTTTTTCTTGGCGTTGAAAAAACTTTTTTCACAGTATACCCAATTCCTTTTCTTCTCAAGAAATGTAAAAGAATCTTCATGCGCCAAAAACTGAGCTTGCTTTCCGGCCATTCTACAGTAT
>CAZAPE010000122.1:0-1139 GCA_964487065.1 uncultured Planctomycetia bacterium
GGAAGTAACATAGCCGTTACTGCGATACAAATCTGTAATAAGATCGGCTATCTTATAAATCTCTTTTAAGGTCAACTCTTTATTTTCAAAAGAGGCTACAATTCCTCTTATATCTTCTTCGGAGAATACCGTTACCCCGACTACTTTTATCTCTTTTATAAAAACCCTCTCTCCTTCTTTTTCCGGCACAACGGCTTCTTCCTTCTTCTCAATATCCGGTTTGATTGGTTTCTCTTCGATGCGTTCGCGGAGTTTTTTCTCCTGCTCTAAAGCACGCTCTATTTTTTCGTATTGACCTGCTGTCTGGGAATATAGCGAAGTTGCAAGCAGGGGTAAAATCAGAAACCATACCAGAGAAAAAATTTTTAAAATCTTCATATAGCCTCCTTTTAAAAAGATATAAAAACCCCTCATATTTTTATGAACGTTATGAGAATACTACGCTTCAACCCGTATTGGCTATATTTTACAGATACGCAACTTTGCCTGTCAAGTTGTATTAAAATACATACTAAACCAACGCCATAATAATATAACTTGCCTTTCATGTCTCAACGTTACAAAACAAGCCGAGCTTGTTTTGTAACGTTAGGCTTTTGCAAATATGAAATTAACTTTTATAGGCGCCTATTGTAGTTTTAAAAAACTCGGGGGCATAGCTTACCTGGTTCCGACAAATTCATATGAGACATATAGAAAAAAGAGTGTCAATTGAGAAGATTATAGATGATAAAGCAATTAAGATGGGGGTGTAGCTCAGCTGACTCCGACGCATTTATATATAAGCATATGGAAGTCGGAGTCCCGACTATTCCGACATATCGTCAGAACACGTCGGGAGAGAGCAGAATGAAAACAGGGTTTGTTTATATATTAAGAAGCCTTAAAAACGATAAGTTCTACATAGGAAGTACCACTGATATCAATAGCAGATTACGCCAGCATAAAACAGGCAATGTAAAAGCGACTTGCTACCTCAGGCCTATTGAATTGGCATTTTTTAAAAAGTATGATAACATTGCTTTAGCTCATAAAATAGAGATGCGATTGAAACGATTGAAGAGAAGAGATTTCATCGAGAAGATTATAGATGATAGAATAATCAGAATGGGGGTGTAGCTCAGCTGGGAGAGCGTCTC
>CAZAPE010000122.1:1149-4137 GCA_964487065.1 uncultured Planctomycetia bacterium
AACATTTGGCTTTTTCAAATATGAAATTGACTTTTATGGCTATTTATTGTAATTTTAAACAACTCGGGGACGTAGCTCAGTTGGCTCCGACAAATTCATATGAGACACATAGAAAGAAGAGTGTCAATTGAGAAGATTATAAATGATAAGATAATGAGAATGGGGGTGTAGCTCAGCTGGGAGAGCGACAGGCTGGCAGTCTGTAGGCCGAGGGTTCGAGCCCCTTCACCTCCACCAGAAATAAGAATTTAATCTAAGAAAGCTGCTTAATTCAGTTATTTTAGGACAGATTCGCCAATGGATTGCAGATTGAATTGCAGCGACACATCGTTGTACTGAATAGCGCAAACACCTTTATAGCTTTGCTTTTTTGTAGGGTTGCCTTTAGTACGCTTGTCTACGTAATTTTTATAAAATTGGCTTAACGGTACATTGGTAATCTTCGACCAAAACACACTCAATTCTTCCCCGTTTTGATCATAACGATGCAAAACTCTTACCCTTAGTTTATTTTCATCTATATTAAAATATTTTCTCAACAACGTAAGAAATAATATTATAATTTTAGGGTCGGAATTAACAAAAGCAAGATGCCTGGACTTGGGATATTTTTCTCCCTCGCATAGGTATAAAATACCGCAGATAAGTTTTCCTATTTTATCATTTTTAAAAGGTAAACCGCTAAAAACATTGACCTTGTTCCGTATCGATTTCTTCCAATCCTCTAACTTTCTCCTATTTGATTCAAGAGCTTTTTTTCTTCCTTTTTCACCACCCCGCATTTCTCTATTCTTCAATCTTAATTTCTGCTTATTGTCTAAATGGACATCTTTTACCCAATAAGATACGGCGCTTTTAGATGCGGACAATATTTTACTGATTTCATTCAGAGAGTATCCTTTATCCCGCAATGCTTTTGCTTTTTCCTTAAATTCTTTGTTATATACTTTACGCATAAATTACCTTTTTTTTATTTTATTATAGCCAAATATAATATACAATTGATATTGATTCAAGCATTGACCTAGTTATATTTTTATATTATAGAGATAAAGAATGCAAACTAACCACCTTTTGGTCTTGCGCATAATTAAAATGAAAAAAACAGCTAAGATATTGACTCTTGTTTTTGCTTTTTTTATAACTGCTAATACCATCTTATCTGCAGAAGAGGTTTTAATCCTCCCCGTTAATGGCGTGATAGACCTTGGGCTGTCTACATTCATAAAAAAATCCCTCAAAGATGCGGAAGAGAAAAATATAAACACTATTATTCTGGAGATGGATACCCCGGGCGGCAGAGTTGATGCAGCAGATATGATTTGCACTGCCCTGCTTGACTATCCGGGCGAAACTGTTACTTACGTCATAAACCAGGCCTGGTCGGCAGGGAGCATGATAGCGCTTGCAACCGACCGCATAATCATGTCGCCCGCATCAAGCATCGGCTCTGCTGAACCGCGCATGGGAATATCGAATCAGGAGTTGAAAGATGAAAAGATAACCTCGGCATTACGGGCACGTTTTAAGGCAATCGCGGAGGCAAAAAATCATAACACTGCTCTTGCACAGGGAATGGTTGATAAAGACCTCGCTATTAAATATATCCGGGTAAAGGGCGAAAATTTCATACTAACCGAAGAAGAACTAAAAGAGAAGATTTTCCAGGTCGGTGAAAAAAACATAAAAGAAATAACTGTTATATCAGAACCCGGAAAGTTGTTAAACTTAAGCGCCAAAGATGCTATAAAATATTCCCTGGCAGAAGAAAAAATGATAGAAAACAGAAAATTGCTGCTTGAGTATTTAAATAAAGCAGAAGCAGTAATAATTCAAAAATACCCCACCTGGTCCGAGGATATAGTGCGCTTTCTAACCCACCCTATTGTATCAAGCCTCCTTTTAGGAATTGGATTTTGGGCAATTATACTTGCGCTGCGTATCCCGGGGTTAGGCTTGCCAGAAGCAGTAGGAGTTATATTTTTAATGCTTTTTTTCTGGGGCCACAAGCTTGCCGGTCTTGCCGAATGGATTGATTTAATTTTAATTTTAACAGGAGTTGCATTAATATTAGTTGAAATTCTTATACTACCCGGATTTGGATTTACGGGGGCAGCAGGAATTATTTTACTTTTGGCCGGCATAATCCTTACCATAATGCGGCATCCCATATATCCACCCTTAAAAGAGATTGAACGCGCAACAGGAATTTTGCTCTCCTCTTTCCTTATTACAGCATGCCTTCTCCTTATATCTCTTCGCTTTCTTCCTAAAACAGGCGCCTGGAAAAAATTGATACTAAATACAGAGATTAAAAGCGAGCTTACTTTAAATAATTTGCAAAATAAAATCGGAACCGCAATATCGGACCTAAGACCTTCCGGGAAAGCTGAGTTTGACCAGAAAACATACTCTGTCCAGACAGACGGAGAGTTCATAAAAAAGGGAGAAAAAATAAAGGTTGTTTCACAGAGTGGTAATATAATAAAAGTGAGGAAAGTATGAATATATTAAATGATGTACTGACAATAATCATAGGCTTGTTGGGCTCAATATTTTTCTTTGCAATGGAATTATTCATAATACCCGGATTTGGTATTATGGGAATATTGGGAATAATACTTATATCAATAACCGTTTACACCTCCTATTCAAGCTTAGGCGCCGAGGCGGGTTTTTACACTATATTTGCAGGCCTACTGCTCTCAGGGCTTTTTTTCTATTATTTTATTAAGAAGAAATTATTTAAAAAAACAACATTACAATATAGATTGACCAAAGAAGACGGATTTGCCATCAGACATCTTTTAATTGACGAGTTCCTGGATAAACAAGGTGAAGCGTTGACAAATTTAAGACCAATCGGTATTGTAGGTATAGATAAGGAGCGCCTTGATGCAACTACTGAAGGAACATCCTTCATCCAAAAAGGGAGTAAAGTCACTGTAGTTGGAATCGAAGGCAATAAACTTGTAGTTAAAGAAACCA
>CAZAPE010000123.1:0-4078 GCA_964487065.1 uncultured Planctomycetia bacterium
GCGATTCTATCTTTTACATTCCTCATGGGCTGCTTAAGAGTTTCTACATCACAAATATTGTTAAATAAAGTAATTCCCAAGACTTTATCAGGTATTAAATTCTTAACAGCATCGAACAGAAATACAATTACATAAGAGACAACCTCTTCTGCGTTTTGAAGAATAAAATCTCCATTATCTTGGATTATATACTGACTCCAAGGTAATCCGATGCTTCCATCGCTAAGCACCCAACCAAAAAAACCTAAATCAACAGAACGTCTAGATATACCGGTCTCTGAGTGTGCAGCTAAGCCATGGCCTACCTGCCCTGCGACATACTCAGATAAATAAAGAGTCTTAACCATTTTAAAGGCACTACACAAGTCATTATTCACTGCATGTGTAAATTCTTGTCCGAATATGGAAAATATTTGTTCCACTTTTAGTTGTTTATAATTAAAAAAGTAACTATCGTATCGAGCTAGTTTCCCTGGTTCAATCCCAGATGCTTCAGCAGTTCTAGCCACAACCTCTGTGTATTCAGCTTCTGTCAATACATGATCTGCAAAAGGAGAAAAACTAAGACTAGATAATGTTGGATATAATTTTGATAACATATCGGCATTAAGATCAGAGGAAACGACAATAGCCCAGATGTTTGAAAATAAAACGTCCGCATTTATACCTGGGGCTGCAAGAATATCTCTTTCAGGTTGCTGAACTCTTCTGAAGATATAGTCAGGCGAATGTTTAAACGTAAAAGAGGTAATGCAGCACACCGATATTAACAATATCTTTGCAAAAGTTCTCATTTTTTGTATTTATACCATATAATTATGGAGAAAACAAATTGCGGGGATCAAATAGAAATAAGCTCTTTAAAAACAAAACTTATACTTTCTAAAATATCGCTAGCAATTAAAGATATTTCACCCATCCTACCTGCGGCGATATCTCCTGCTCTGCCATGAATATAGACACCTAGTGATGCTGCTTCAAAATCAGATAGCCCTTGGGCTCTCAAGGAAGCTGCTATGCCGCATAATACATCTCCGCTTCCTGCTGTTGCCATTCCGGGATTGCCGCTGTCGTTTACATAGATATCGCCTTCAGCTGATACAACAAGAGTCTGATAACCCTTTAAAACAAGAGTCAGATTAAATTTTTTGGCAAAACCCAGAACAATATTTTCTCTGTCAGACTTTATCTTCTCTATCTTTACTCCGCAAAGCCTTGAAAATTCTCCCAAATGAGGGGTTAGGATCAATTGTTTGCCTGCTCTCTTGTTTAACAATTCAGAAAAACCTTGAAAAGCACCAATAGCGTCAGCATCAAGAAGTATTGGCTTATCAAGTTTAGCAACAACCTTTCTTATCAATGTTTTTGTTTGAATATTACCTGAAAGTCCGGGACCCATTGCTAAGGAATCACAATCACGAGCAATCTCTTTTATCATCCTAAATGAATTCAGAGATAGAGTTCTTGCCAGAGTCTCAGGCAACGGTATTGTAATAACCTCAGTTAACTTTGCCTCCATAATATCGTTAAGGCTCTCAGGCAACCCGAGATAGACTAAACCCGCACCGGACCTCAATGCAGAAAGAGCGCAAAGATACGCTGCGCCTGTCATACCTAAAGATCCTGCAAGCACAAAAATTTTTCCGTAATCGCCTTTATGGCTCTCTTTATTCCTGGGATAAATTTTCCTAAAGCAACTTAAAATAAATTCTTTCATTCTCTAACCACCAACGCATTAGCTACGGCATATTTGTCAGTATGAGAAAGGCTTAAAACTACAGTTACCCCGGAATTGAGCTTTTTATCAAGCAGCACCGAAGGTGAACCGCTCTCTTCATTATATATTTTTATCTCTTTCCAGCGCGGCTTGCTCGAGGAACTATAGGAATTAAGCGCCTTATAAACAGACTCCTTGGCAGCAACTCTTGCAGCTAAAGACTCATAAAAACCCTTGCCTTTTTCTTTTAGCAGCTCTATTTCCTCTTGCGTTAAAACTTTGGATAAAAATTTATAATCATATTTATCATAAATGTCTTTGATCCTTGCAACTTCAACTATATCAATACCGGTAGAAAGTATTCTCATTTTATAAACTCAAGCATCTCTTTAACAGCATTTTCAAAACCCACGAAAAGAGCCCTTGATATTATTGAATGTCCTATATTGAGCGTTTCTATTTCTTCTATTTTTACTATTTCAAAAACATTCCTGTAGTCTAATCCATGCCCGGCATTTACATCTAAGGAAAGACTTTTTGCAAAAGAAGCGGTCTCTTTTATGCGATTTAATTCTTTTATGTAATCGCCAAAAGCAAAAGCCTCAGAATACCTTCCGGTATGAATCTCTATAAAATCCGCTCCTACTTCAAGCGCCTCCTTAACCTGTTTTTCCTCTGGGTCAATAAACAGGCTTACCTTTATTTTATTCCTTTTAAATTCTGGAATTACCTTAAGTAAACGCTTTTTATTTTTTATTACATCCAAACCGCCTTCAGTAGTAATCTCTTCTCTTTTTTCAGGGACAAAAGTAACTTCATCGGGATGCGTTTTAAAAGCCACCTCGACAATTTCTTCGGCTAATGACATCTCCATATTAAACGAGGTTGCCGCCAACTCTTTTATTAATTTTATATCGTTGTCATTAATATGGCGCCTGTCTTCACGCAGATGCGCAACTATTGAATCGGCCCCTGCTTTCTCAATATGAATAAGCGCAGAAATTAAATCGGGCTCACTTCCACGGCGGGCTTGCCTTACTGTTGCAACATGATCTATATTTACACCTAAATTCATATTTCATTTAAGAGCAATGATGGGAATCTCTACCTCTATCACCTTTGTGTTTACATTAATAGCATTATTCACAGAAACCAGCTCTACATATAAGAGCTGCGTATGGGTAAACTTACTCACATCTATTGCCTCTGTTTTAATCTCAGAAACCTTCTTTAAATCATCCTGTTTTCCGAGAACTATTACTTTCTCAGGTTTTACTTTTACATTAGCTTTAAGAACTTGATAACCCGGGGGCGGAACCCCTTTAAACTCTACGCTTATGGGAATAACTTTTGAGGTAATATTATTCAGCAGCCCTTGCTCTCTTATGCCCATACCTTTACCGTTAATCTCGCTGCGAACATATAAATAGGTAGCTACAGCAAGCAGTAATGCCGCTATTTTATAAGTAAACTTACCCCTTAGAAATTCCAACATTTTCATCTCCCACAACCAGTCTCTCCTCTTCTTCTTTGGTTGTTGTTTTACTGCATAAGGTTAGAAGTTTATCTTTGCAATTCTCAGAGCTTAAATTTTGTGATAATTCACCGCGTAAAGCCATAGAGACAGTCCCATTTTCTTCGGATATTACTATCACAACTGCGTCTGTCTCTTCACTCAATCCTAATGCTGCCCTATGCCTTGTCCCTAATGCTTTCCCGACATTTGGATTCTGGGTCAAAGGAAATAGGCATGCGGCTGTCTTTACTTTATTACCCTCAATTATGACGCCGCCGTCATGTAATGGTCCGTGCGGCATAAATATTGAAAAAATAAGCTCTGCAGCAATCCTGCCATCTACCGTGACGCCGGACTCAATGAATGGATCCAAATTAACCTTCCTCTGTATTGCAATTAATCCGCCGATATTTTTTTTAGCAAGAGTATATGCTGCTTTTAGTATTTCATCAATTCCCTGCTCACCTCCGACTAAAAGTCCAAATGGCGAATATTCACCGAGTCTTGCCAAGCCTCTCCTTAGCTCCGGCTGGAATATAACAATAAACGCTACGACCGAAATAGCAAACAGTTTTGTTAAAAGCCATGTCATTACCCTCAGCTTTAACCATTGGGAAATCAGGAAAAGGCCTATAATAAAGAGTATACCTTTAAACACCTGTTTCCCGCGTGTAGTTTCGATAAAAAGCAAAACTTTATAATAAATAAACCAAAGCAATGTTATCTCAACGACAAATACTACAAACGGCATCAGATCTTTCATCTTAACTTATCAATCAGTTTTAATGCTTCCTTAACCTCTTTTACATCGTGAACCCTCACGATATCGCACCCATTTATAATAG
>CAZAPE010000124.1:0-4039 GCA_964487065.1 uncultured Planctomycetia bacterium
TCAAAATCTGAGCGTCTTTTACTTTACACATTAGGAGATCCTGCCGGAATTGGTCCTGAAATTTTAGTAGCTACTTTAAATAAAAATAGATTTATCAGAAAAGCGACTCATGTGGTAATCGGTGATTTAAATATTTTAAAAAACAGGATAGACATATTGTCTTTAAATATTAATTGCAAGGTGTTTAGCGATTTTACTATAGGAAGTTTTAAGCGTGGCGTTTTGAATATTATTAATATTGCTAATGCAAAAAACATAGAACCGGGCTTACCAAGTAAACAGTCAGGCTTAGCGAGCCTTGAATACCTTAAAAAAGCTGTTAGTGTTTTAAAGAAGTATCCAGATTATATAACGGCTCTTATTACGCTGCCTGTTTCCAAAAGGCACATTGAAATGACGGGTTTAAGTTTCAAAGGCCATACAGAGTATCTTCAAAAAAGTTTTGGAGTAAGTTCTGTTGTAATGGTTTTTTTAACATCCAGGTTTTATTTATTGCTTTATACAAGGCATATTCCCTTAAGTGAAGTTTCAGGTGCCATTAATAATAAGGGCCTTGAGAACGCGATTTTACAAGCCATTTATTTCCTGAAGCGTAACTTAAAATCTAAGCCTAGAATTGCCGTTCTTGGGCTTAACCCTCATGCGGGAGAAGAAGGTACTATAGGAGTAGAGGAGAAAATATATATCACACCTCTTATAACAAAACTCTCAGAAAAAGGAATTGATATATGCGGTCCTTTTTCAGCCGATGGATTTTTCAGAGATTTAGACAATGTCAAATACGATTTGGTAGTGAGTATGTACCACGACCAGGCTTTGCCGCTTATTAAATGTTGTTTTCCCGATGCAGTAAATTTTTCACTTGGTCTTCCTTTTTTAAGATTTTCTCCAAATTACGGAACCGCTTTTGATATTGCAGGCCGCGGGATAGCAGAAACTTCTTCTTTGGAGAAATCAATAGACTTTGCTTTAAAGTTAAAATGCAGGTAAAAGCAATTCTCAGGCAGTTTAGAATCACGCCCAAAAAAAAATTAGGGCAAAATTTTCTTATTTCAAAACGACATCTTGAGAGAATTGCAGGGGTATGCGCATTAAATCAAAAAGATATAGTTATTGAGATAGGTTCCGGAGTTGGCAACCTCACAGCAGAAATAGCAAAAACGGCTGCTTTTGTATATGCAGTAGAAAAAGATAGCAGTTTATCTCATGTTTTAAATTCCCTCTATAGCGAAAATGAAAATATAAAGATTATAAATGAAGATTTTTTGGAAACTAAAATAAGCGCTTTTAGCAGTCCAGGTTATAATTTACCCAAGATTATAGGCAATCCTCCTTATTATCTCTCAACACAACTTATAGAGAAGCTGATTAAGGAGGAAGATTTATTCCAGTGCGCATTTTTGTCGCTTCAGAAGGAATATGTAAAGAGAATGCTCGCAAAGCCTGGGACAAAAAGCTATGGTAGACTCACTATATTTGTGCAGTCGTTTTTAGAAATAAAAAGTTTGTTTACTTTATCTAAAAACTTATTTTTCCCTATTCCGGAAGTGGATTCAATTTTTGTTTCTCTTACGCCTAGAACAGATATTAGGATAAAAAGTGAGCAATGTTTAGATTCTCTGACAAGAGAGTTTTTTCAAAAAAGACGCAAAAAAATTTCCGGGATAATCAAGAATTCCAAAAAATTTTCAAATATAAAGATGTTTGATATATTATCCGGTTTGGGCATAGATTCTAATTTAAGGCCGGAAGAACTTGAAGTTTCTGATTATATTAATATAGCTAATTTAATGATAGAATAGATTAATAATTGGAGGTTTTATGTATCCGGTAGTATTGAAAGTAGGTCATTTTGCAATAAAAAGTTACGGTTTATTTTTGATTATAGCATTCCTGCTTGCACTTTATATGCTGCAGCGTGATGCGCGCAGGTATTCTCTGGATAAAAAGACTATAGATAGCCTGGGTAACTATCTTCTTCTGGGCGGCCTTATTGGAGCAAGACTTTATTATGCCATGTTTTTTGACCCCTGGTATTATTTCACAAAACCTTGGACTTTGCTTTTTGTGTGGGAGGGTGGCCTTGCTGTTCATGGAGCTATAATAGGAGGGTTTATTTCTTTATATATTTTTTCTAAAAAGAAAAAATATAACATTTTTATGCTGGCTGATTTAATTGTTCCTGTTCTTCTTCTTGGGCAGGCAATTGGAAGGCTGGGTTGTTTCTTTAATGGATGTTGTTATGGTGTCCCGAGCAGTAAAGCATGGGCTTTAACCTTTCCAAAGGATAGTCTGAGTTATTTTCAGTTCGGTTTTGCAACTGTGCATCCAACGCAGTTATATGAGTTTATTCTTTGCCTGTTCGGATTTTTTATATTCTGGTTGATTAGAAAAAATATTCCATTTAGGGGATTTTTATTTTCCCTATACCTTATATATTATGGTTTAGTCAGGTTTGTAATCTCATTTTTTAGAGCAGATTCGCTGTATCTTTGGAATTCTTCAATAAAAGTTTCTTATTTAATAAGCATTTTTTTATTTCTTTGGGGAATTTTTTTATTTGTCCGTCTTAAATCTAAAGCGCATTTTTTTAAACTTGGGTAAATGGATTAAGGAGGGAAATTAGAATTCTCCAGGGAGCATAAACAATACGCATTCTGTAAAATAGTTGTGCTGTTTTATTCGAAAGGCCAAAGAGTTTTATAAATTTATCTTTGGGTATGAATATGATGTACGACGCTGCCTCTATAAAGGAATCATAAAGTAAAAATGTTAATTTGATGTATGTTAACTTTAGATTGCTGTATCCTCGCCATTGTTTAGGATTATAAATATATTTCTTCAGGAAAAAGATTTGAAATTTATTTAAAAATCCCCAAATGCCAAGACGGTTTTTAAGAGTATCTGTTATTTTGTACCCATAAAAAATCTCCAGTTCTTTTAAGAAAAGGCTCAAAGAAGATCTGAATTTATATTCCCAGGAATTTTTTATTACATAATCCCAGTTAAAAGCGTGTGTTTTTTGCAGCAGTAATTTAGCATCTAGAACGTTCTTTAAGATCAGAGGCTTATGAAAGCGGCGCTGGTGTAGTACTAGAGATATTAAAATATCTTCGGGGCTGAGCTGCAGGAAGTCGACGTCTTTTATTACTATTCGTTTTGCCTTGGCCAAAATCTTTTCTATAGGAAGATTTTTATTCCTTTTGTAATCCAGCGCCCAGTGTAATTCTAAGTGCAGCGGGATTCCGGATGGGTCAGTTCTGCTGTAAGTAAAATGACAGTGGTACTGCGCAAGATTTTCTTCACTTATGTCTGAGTTTTTTTTGTATCCCTTTTCTAAAAGTAAAGTTTCTGCCTTTGAAAGTTGGTTTTTATCTAACAGGATATCTATATCAACAATACTTCTTAAGTTTATATCCGGGTAAAGAGAATTTAGAAAATCTATGCCTTTTAATGGCGCAAACCGTATATTTGCACTGTCAAAGAGTTCTTTTATTTTTATGAATTCAGCTAACAATATGATATTGCAGACTGATGAAGAGTAGTAGGATTGTTTTAAAAAATTCTCTACTTCTGGGGAGGTTTTTAATCCCTTATTTTTGATATTATAATAAAGAACTGGCAGGAGTTCGTGGTATTGAAAGAAGGTTATTAGATATTTCCATGAGGAGGGGTTTAATTGTTTAGCGTTTTCAGTGTCGTGGATATTGATATTAGTAAGCTCAATATCCGCAAGATATTTTAGAAGCTGTTTCATAGTCTTAGGTTTTTCTAAGCACCGGTAGCTTATCGACTTTCATTATAGATTAAATTTGACTTTTGTTCTAATGTTAAAATAGAATAGAAAACATGGGAAAACAAAAGGAAATATTTAAAAAAACTCCAGGTATAATAGCGCGTAAAATAGCTGGAGAGATAATTATTATTCCTGCCCAGAAAAAAGCTGGAGAGATAGAGTGTATTTATCATTTAGATAATGAGGTGTCGGTAAGAATATGGGACCTTATCGACGGCAAGAGAGATATCGAAAAAATTAAAA
>CAZAPE010000125.1:0-4032 GCA_964487065.1 uncultured Planctomycetia bacterium
GATATTCTTTCTTCAATGCAGAAAGTCTATTTAGCGCTTTTTTTGTTTTCTGCCAGGCAATATCTGAATCTCTAACAAAATTATGAATCTCCGGATTCAATGAATCCAAAGAGATAACAGGAGAAATTATGTTATCAATAAGGTATGGCCTTAACCTGGGAAAGAAACTTTCCGCTAATATCCCGTTGGTTAAGACACCTAAGTCCTTAATTTCTAAGTCCTTAGCATACTCAAATATATCAAATATATCTTTCCTCAATAATGGCTCTCCACCGGAAAGGGCAATTTCCTTTATTTTTAAATCCTTGGCCTGCCAGAGCATTTTTTTAATATAAGAAATATCTAAATCCTTCTCCGTATTTTTTGTTTTCCATATATCGCAAATGCGACAGGAAAGATTACAGGAATGAGTAATATCCAAGATTAATGCGTGAGATGCATGATTTAACTGTTGAGCGGAGCATTTTTCCCTTATTCTAAAAAACTCGGAAATATTACCAAATATGTAAAAAATCTTATGCAGCATAAAATATAAATAGATAGATATTTTTTTATAAGCATTTTTGATATTGTTTTCTTTTATCAGTTTTCTTCCCAAGATAAAGCTAAAGCGGGGGATTTTGATGACATTAACTAAAGTGGCTACCCAGAAAGAAAATTTACCTGTTTTTAATTCTTTCAATAAAGGCTGGTCATTATGCAAAAATTTTGTCAAAAGGTTTCCTCTTCCATAAATATAAGCTTGCCTTATAAAATCAGTTATGCTGCCATTGCGATGATGGCTCATCCTTATATCTTTACTCCAAATAAATCTATGTCCATGCTTAAATAAGCGCCAAAAAAGTTCTAAATCCTCTCCCCCGGGTAAAGGAAATTCTTCATTAAATTTGTATTCTTCAAATATCCGCCTTTTAAAAGTAACATTACAGGTAGGCAGAAATATAACTTCCTTTTGCCCGTTTAGATTAATTTGGATAGCACCATTACTCAAAGACTGGCCTATCATAATATTAGCCTTTTTATAGGGAACAAGCGTCAGTCCTCCCACGGCAATAATTTCTGGATTTTTTTTATGGGACTCAATCATTAACCTAACCCAATCCCTATCTAATGCACAGTCGTCATCGGTAAAACCGATAATCTCTCCTCTTGCCTTTTTTATTCCAAGGTTGCGGGCAGAGGCTGGTCCTTTACGATATTGTTGGATATAGTGAAAATTCCTATGCTTTTCTGCTAAGGCCTGTACAAACTCAATAGTTCCATCTGATGAGCCGTCATCCACTACTATGAATTCATATTTATCCTTTGGGTAGTCTTGTTCATCTAAAGACAAAAGGCATCTCTTCAATGTCTCTTTTCTGTTATAAGCCGGAATTATTATCGACAGTTCCATTTATTTGCTGTTCTCCATATTCCCAACATTCAGCTAAGCTGTTGCTCTTATTGGCCAAAATCTTTATACAAGTCAAGCTGAGAGCAGGAAAATTGTGAGAAAAACTAATCGAGTCTTCGCTTTCCGGCCCTTCTTCTAATATGACCTCTGTATAAAAAGATTGCTTTTCTTTATTTACTACCATTATTATGATATTGTCTCTATTGTTGCATGCATAAACATTAAGTTTTTCGGGTAAGGAACTTCCGGCATCTAAAATAGTGCCTTTGAAATTCAATGAATATAAAGCCAAAGGATAATATAGGGGAGTAATGTTATCCGTCTCATCAATTAAAGCTATATTATGATCCGATGAATTTAAACAAAATTGTGTAGTGTAATCTACGCCGTATTTGGCCATAATACCGTAAAGGTCGGCAAGGTATAAAACTTTTATAATTGGCTCATAATCTACCATTGATTGGGATTCTACGTTAAATTCTGTAATTGCCAATTCTGTCCCGGCGTAATTGGCTTCTATCCATTTTTTAAATTTTGGTAAAACTTCGCCGACTTCCCCGTAAGCAAGGGAACTATCGTACTTATTAATATAACTGTGATTCCACCAAGTCTGGGTTGATTCTAGGATGTGCGAGACATCCTCTTTAATTTCTCCTGTGAGCTGATTTCTAAAGCTAGGGAAAAGGTGAAAACTTAACACATCTAAGATGCGAAAACCTTCCGGGTTTTCAGCCTGGTTATTTTGAAATTTGTGGCATTTCTGCAAAAAGTACTCAATGGCATGGCGTTCATTAGCTTCCAAAGACGGTGTCTGCCAGTTAAGGAAAGAAGTAGAGATAGCCGGGCCAAAAATCTTTATCTGCAAGGTCGGATTTATTTCGGCCTGGGCTTCTTTTATTGCCATCGAAATTTTCTTAAATATTTCGAAATATTCTTTAATTGAGCAAGGGGTTTTTCTCACATCGAAGTGGACATCGTGCCATATAAAAGGCTCGTTGCCTATTTCAAAAAATTTAATATTATACCCTCTTTCTTTATTAAGATAGCGCACTAAATCTGCTGCATCTTCTGCATTCATACATTTCATAAATTTTTCCCTATCTTTTTCATCAGGAGCATATCCCAAAGCATTAATCTGGATTAACGGCTCTGCGCCTATTTGACGGCAGTATTGGATGAATTCATCTAAATCTGTCATTGTCAGCAGTTTTTCATTTGCTGGAAAGGTATATTTGCTACTGCGCCAATTATATCTATCCATAAAAGGTCCACCTGCTCTTATTAATTTCAAACCAAGAGGCGCTACCTTTTTCTTATCCGGCAAATCAAGCCAAACTCCCCAATTTGCTCCATAGAGGTAAGGGCTTAGCATTTTATCTTCTTGTAAAGAGTTAGAATTGTGAATTGTAATCTTAATATCGGTTTTCTCCGGGCTATTATTGGTTAAATTTATTAGAAAGTGCTCAGGCGGTAGGCTACGGGCTCTTTCTAAGTCTAGGGCCGAAATCTCTGCAGGTTCTTCTTGCAAAAAAGTGACTTTCAGTAGTTGTATATTTCCCTGCTCGCCATCTCTCCCCTTCTTATGAAAACCAAATGACTTTACTCGATTCCATTCTATAGATGGATTAAAACCCCGATGGCGCGGTATCCAATCTTTAGCTATTTTAAATTGAGAAAAGGGCAGATATATCTTTTGATATTTATCAGTGAGCATAAACCTACACCAGCATGGTTTAAGTAACTCTGTATCCTTATCTCTGGTTAAAAAATAAAAATAGACCTCTTCTCTTTTTTCTCCTTTAATATCTAATTGCACCCCTGTATATTCTGTTAAATCTTTTAACTCATCAAATTCTATAAAAAAGTCTATCTCCGGCCAAAGCCACAATTCTGTTGCTTTTAAAGTATATTTAAATCTGACACTGTGTTTCTTTTCGTTTAAAGTTTCTACATAGCCAATTGAAGCACCCGGCCAACCTGAATCGTTTAATACCTTCCAATGCCCGGAATCGAAGTCTAAAGAGCGCTCACCCTTTTCTAAAGCAGCGTACGAATATTCACAGAGGATAAATCCTATTAAAAATACTAAAACAACGATTATCCTTTTTATTATAATCCTATTTTTGCAATTAAATATAATCATCCAACTATTCAATAAACCCTGTTAGAGAGCTTTCTGTAACGGAGTAAAATGGATTCCCCCATAGAAATACGGGTATTCGCCAGGAAAGATAGTTTGCCTTTGCGAACTCAAATACTGCAAGACTCTGCCCCGATGATAGATATCTGAATTTACAATATTAAGACGCCAATCTGGATTTTGCTTTTGCGGAAAAAATATAACTGATGGTAAACGCTCTTTATCTGCGGATTCGGCTGCTACAGCAATGTATCGGGTATTGTTGCCTCCGGACCATATACGATCCCAATCATCGGCAATATCTTCTTTAAAGGAAGGGAAAAAACCTTTTTCCTTATCTGTTATCCACCCGGAGTATTTTTCAGAAAGCATAAGGTTTGTCTGCAAACAATCAACCTCTATTTTCTTATCTACTTTCGTTTTAACGGTGAATTCAAAGAAATTGTCTTCTTTTAATCTAATTTGCCAGTGCTGGCTTATGGGTAGATATAACCATTTT
>CAZAPE010000126.1:0-4025 GCA_964487065.1 uncultured Planctomycetia bacterium
CATAATGGGCATATTTACCTTGCAAAGAAGATTTGTCAGAAATTATCGCTTGATAAGTTAATATTTATCCCTACATATATTCCCCCTCATAAAAAAGGCATTAAAGTAACCCCTGCAGAACACAGATACAATATGCTTAAACTTGCCATATCGGGGAATAAAAAGTTCAAAATATCTGATATGGAGATAAAAAGAAAAGGCAGATCTTATTCAGTGGAAACCCTTAGGCGCTTGAGGAAAAAATACGGCCAAAAAGCCGAACTATTTTTCATAACAGGCTCTGATTCCTTAAAAGAACTTGATAAATGGAAAAATCTGGACGAAATTCTTACCCTGTGTAAATTTGTAATCGTAGAAAGGCCTGGCTTTAAGGCAAAAGATACGCCAGAAGGTGTTATTATGTTAAAAATAAGCGCAAAAGATATTTCTGCCACTGATATCCGCGCCAGGCTGCAGGCTGCTAAACCAATAAGCCGCTTGATACCCAGGCATGTGAAAGACTATATATATAAGTATAAACTATATGGAGCGATTGCAGCTCTTTTGTTCTTAATACCCATCACTAATTTTGCTTATTCCAGCCAGGATACCTCTGTAAGCGTTATCACAAGATCTCAAGAAATGATTGAAAAAGAAAAATCTCTGAGAGAGAAGATAGATAAAGACGGAAAAATATATCTTAAAAAGTTTATTGTAAAAGGCGGGGCATCGGCTGATAAAGAGAAGATAAAAGAAATACTCGCTCCGTTTAAGAATCACTGGATTTCCAGGAACGACATCGAGATAATAATGGATTCAATCGCAGCGGATTATAAAGAAAAAGGCATTTACGATAAGCTGGAAAAGATTTCTTATAAAATACACAGAAGCGCCCTTTACATTATTATAGAAGAAAAGTAGCTTTGCTACTGCTTAAAACACTTGACAAATAGCATTGTATATGTATAATACAGGATATAATCCTGTAAATACATATTTAGATATAACCATAGGTGATTTCTTATGAAAAATAAATATCGTAACGGTAAAACATTGGGGCCGGTCAGCTCTTTTTTGATAACCGAACTTAAAAAATCCGGTAAGAACATATTTAGAATAAAAGAAGCGCGGAATATCCTGAAAAAAGACGATAAATCTACAGCTGATTTGTTAAGTGAATTGGTTAAGAGGCGTATTATTCTGCGGCTTAAGTCAGGGATTTTTATGATAATTCCGCTTGAGGCCGGAAATAATTATCTGGAAAATAAATATGTAGCGGCAAGAGAGCTTGTGGGCGCTCAGGAATATTACATTTCGCATTACAGCGCAATGGCGCTCCACGGATTTACCACACAGCCGGTGTTAAAAGTTTTTGTATCCACCATTAAACAGGAAAAAGCCAGGCTGATTTCTGGGGTGGGATTTATTTTTATCTCTACCAGGAAAAAGAATTTGTTCGGCATAGAGGATATGTGGATAACCAAGCAGGAAAAGGTAAGAGTGAGCAATATAGAAAAAACGATTATGGATGCTATGGTTAGGCCTGAACTTTGCGGCGGTATCTCCGAAGCTGCCAAAGGCATCTGGCTGGTAAAAAACAGGGTAGATTTTGCAAGGCTGGCTGATTATTGCGCGAAAGTAAAGGTAATGGCGGCTGTCAAGAGGCTGGGTTTTATCCTGCAAGAGTTAAATTTAGGCAGAGATATAGCCAAAAAATTAGAGGCATTGGTTAAAAACAGCGCTTCTTATGTATTATTAGATCCTGCTTTAAAAAAACAGGGCAAATATTTAAAGCGCTGGCGGCTGCGGATAAACTTTAACCCTGAAGAATTAAAATCCATTATTTGGGCTTAGGATAAAATGATACATTTTGGAGAGATAGAGGGATTATCTGCTAAATTCGGGGTTTCTGCGGAAACAATTGAGAAAGACTATTGTGTCAACTGGCTGCTTATTGCCATGGCGTTATCAAAAAATAACCCGGGATTGGTTTTCTACGGCGGCACGGCAATAAAAATGATGTATTTTCCGGGCTATAGGTTTAGCGAGGATATTGATTTTATAAGCCATGATAATCTAAAAACCGGAGAAATTCAAAGCCTTATGGAAGGGTTTTACGGGGTTGTTAAGAAAAAGGCTAATATATTTTTTTCAACCGATACCGAAACCATTGAAAGGCAGGATGCGAGGCTGCAATTTTTTATTACTTATGATGGTTTTCCCGAATTAAGTTTAACCAAGAGGGTTAAGGTTGATTTTATGTTTGAGGCGGAGTTTTCTCAAGAGCCGGTGTTGAAGAAAATATCCTGCGGCTATAGCGATATAAAAAATATATCCGCCAAATTACCCGTTTATACGCTTGAAGCGATAGCCGCGGATAAAATTAGCACGATATTAAGCGCAACCCGCGCAGAGCCCCGCGATTTATACGACCTATGGTTTCTGTTAAAAAGCGGCAAATTGAATTTAGAGAAAGTAAGGTCTAATGTGAAAACGAAACTCGGGTATGCGCTAAGCTGGCAAATCATTATTCCGGCGCTGTATAATATACTGTATAAAGAGCGCTGGACGCACCGGCTTTCGCACCAGATTGCAAATATTCCGGATTTTGATAAAGTTTTGCGGGAGACAGAGTATAGTGTAAGGAAACATTTTTAGTTTCGCGAATGATAACAGAGGCAGTTTCTGTCCCCACAAATAATGACTACCCCCGAAAAAATACTCATAATGTTCTCTTGACCGCAACGGATTTAGCAGGGAATAGCTCATCCAAGTCATTAAGTTTTACTATAGTAGTGCCGGCATTTACCGAGTCTCAGCTATCTAATGTTACGGCATACAGAGTGATACTTCCTTCTTTGGGCCAGTTAAACATATATCAGGTTAATACCATTACTGGAGCAGTCTATTTTTATCATCCGTTAACTGAGATGGATATGGCTGCTTTTGACGAACTCATAATAGAAGATGGCGCTTATCAATTTATGAAAGACGGCATCATAGGTATTGTTGGCTACAATGGATTAGCGCCTATATTATAAGGATTAAAGAATCACCTCAACCGCGCAGGAGACCTTCGGGCCACCTACGCGGTTTTGTTTTTGCAGACACGGACATGCCTGATAGGCATATTCTGACAACGCCTATTGACTTTTGAGTTAAAAGCGGGTAGATTTATATATGGTAATTAAAAATCTGGAGGGATGAATGACAAAAGATAAAACAGGCCTTGACAGCACAACTAAAAAGTTGTATACTTTAACTAGAGGAGGCAATGGGAGAATATAGCTGTATTTTTTATGAAAGCGCAGATGGAAAATCACCTGTTGAGGAGTTTATTGAGTCTTTAGATGACCAGGCTCAAGATAATTTTATTCTCAAGAAACAATTGCTTCAAGACCTTGGTCCGCAGTTAAGGTATCCTCATACGGATCACATTGAAGAGGGCATATTTGAGTTAAGGTTTAAAGGGACAGAAGGCCAGATTAGAGTTTTGTTTTTCTTTTTTTACGGGAAAAGAATAATATTTTCCCATGGCTTTGTAAAGAAAACTCAAAAGACCCCGCGAAAGGAAATAGAGATTGCCAAAAGGAGAAGGCAGGATTTTTTGGCAGGACACAAAAGGGAGGGATGAATAATGAGAAAGGTTGATGATTATATTAAAGAGAAGATGAAAAAGGACCCGGGTTTTAAAGGGCGCTATGATCTAATTAGGGAGAAAGCAGCCGTTGTTAAGGAGATTATCGAATACCGGATCCGGCATAATGTATCTCAGGCGCAGCTTGCGAAACATATTGGCGTAACTCAACAGTATATTTCTAAAATTGAAGAAGGTGAATTTTCTAATCTTGATACTATTGAGAATGTCCTTCACCATATCGGATATAGGTTGAAGTTAGAAGTGGTCCCGGTATGAGAAATGACCCGTCCCGGCTCCGCAAGGAGATTAAAAGCCTTGAGCGCTCCGCTAAGCTTATGAATAGCGTTGAGGTGGTCAGAAAAATGAAAGAGATTATCAGGTAAAACTTAAGCGCAAGATAACCTAA
>CAZAPE010000127.1:0-4011 GCA_964487065.1 uncultured Planctomycetia bacterium
CCACCTTACCGATTGGGCTCTCTATAACCTGCCATTCATTTTGCGATTGAACCCTGCTGATATTAAGTTCTCTTTTCTTTTTATCGAGTTCATCCTCTAAATCTTCAAAATCCTGCATCATATCAACCGAAATCGAATGAGCCGACATTCTTTTTCTCAAGTCTTCTATTTTCTTATCAAGTGTCACTATTTCTTCCTTAAGTTTTTCTGAATTATCCATTTTTCGCCTTAATCCTTTCTGTTCCTTTCACAAATAAAAGAGGAAATACAATATCGCTGATGCAACAGGGTATCCATACTGCAAGAAATAAAAACAAAAAGATTACTACATATAAAAACCAATTTGCTGCTTGCCCCATAGCCATAATAATATGGAATAAAGATGCCCAGGTACTCAATAACACATGTCCAGCATGAGGAAATTTCGTTGCTGGTCTAAAGTACGCAATAACGACTCCCAATACCGCTAATGGATTCACCAGCCACCATTTCTCAATAAAGCCTATATGAATTCCTCTGTTAGGCATCCTTAACATTACCTCGCCTAAATAAGGGATAATCGAATCACTCAGAGTAGCGATGCCTATAGAACCTATATACCCGATAATAAGCAAAATCCAAAAATTGCATTTACCCCTTATGCATTTACTGCTTATGGTTTTACATGTATGAAGCTCATACATCGATGCAGTGACAAGCGCACTCAGTACGACATGAATAGGATGAAGGACATAAAATATATGATAGGAAAGCTTAAGAGGTAGATTCCTAAAAAATACCATAATTATAATACCTGTCGTTACCCCAAAAATAGTAAAGGGGGCGTGGCTTTTTAATTCTTTTATAATCTGGTTAAACATATTCTATATATCTAAAATTTGTCCTACTTTTACTACAATAAACCTATCCCCATATTCTTCTTTAAATAAGTCGATTGCTCCATTGCCTGTGCAATGCGTGGGTGCAACTTTTTGTACACCTAATTGCTTAAAACTGCCTATTACCTTCTTAACTGCCCCTTTGCGGCTAGTAATTAAATGAAAACCACCTAGAACAAGATAAATATCGCCTGGGATATTCTTTTTTACATTCTCAATAATATTTACTATACCAGGATGGGCGCAACCAGTAAGCATAGTAAGTCCGTTCATCGTCTTCAAAATTAATGCTTGTTCTGGCATATATCTAAAAGCGTACTTACCAGCTATCTCTCCAGTTGTATAAACACCATCTACTATCTGAGTGAATTGTTCAACTTCGACTAACTGACTGTTGCAAGATTTAACCCTATCTTTAAAACCTTTACTAAAGTTATGGCAGGCGTAAACTTTAATAGCTGGATTTGCTTCTAAAACTTTCCACAGTCCACCTTGATGATCCCAATGGTCATGAGAAATTACTACTGTTTCTATCTTACCTGCATCGACTTTTAGCTGTTCCATATTCGCAAGCAACCATTCTCCTTTTTCTCCTGTATCAAATAAAATTCTGTTATCAACTAAAAATGAAACTCCCCAACCGGTATGCAGTTTTTTATCCTTCGTATCCTTATCAAAAAGGATTTCTACTTTCATTTTTGGAATCTCTCTATATTTTTCTATCTCTGTTTTTAAGCAAAGTGGCTATCGTAGTTGTCTCTAGCGTTCGATATAACCTGCTTTCAATATCTTTCATTTTTGCCATCAATACACAATTAGTAGGCCGCGGGCAAACATCTTTCTCTAACAAACAATTCATAATATTTACCTTCCCTCTAAATATTTCTATTACGTCTATAATCCGTAGTTTAGAAGGTTGTATATTTAAAACGAATCCTCCGCCTTTTCCTTTTGAAGATTTCAATATCTTGTGTTTACTTAAAGTCTGTAAAATCCTTCTTAAAAAAGCCCTATGCATATCAAACTTATTTACCAAGTCACTCACAGAAACCGCCGAGCCCGGTTTTTGTGCAATATAAAGAAGGGACCGAATTGAATAATAAATATTCTTAGTTATCAATCTCATGTAATATCCGTTTCCTAATTTATATTATCTCCCACAAACTCCGTCATCTGAACAAGGAGGAGTATCGCAGCGCTCGTCTCTACCGCAACAAGTCTTGCCGCCCTGCGAAGCTATCAAGTGCCTACTACGGGAAATGTTAGTTTTAGAAAATATTTTATCTAAATCTCTGCTCCCACAGAAAGCGCATTTAATCTCTATTTTATCCTGTACAACACCAATAAGAAATTCATTAATCCTACTACACTTCTTGCACCTATATTCATAAATTGGCATATTACTACTTCCTATTTTTAAGTAAGATTATATCTTTTATATTGCAGCCAACGTGCTTGGCCACGACTGGGCACTTAGCCATAAATAAAAAGAATATCGGGCCTTTCTCTCTGGACAAAGACTCAAAGTTACCCTGGCCTTTACTTATAATCATATCCGCTTTCCTATAAATATTCTTGAATTTCTTTGAGCATAAACGAATAATTGTGCCCGGTGCATCTAAGCCACTGGAGATAACTTCAGCTACTTTATCTATCCCACAAAAGTAAGCATCTTCTGCTAAAGCATCGTTAATTATGGGTTTTTCTTTGACGGCATAAATAATTCTTTTGTCTTTGCCGTATTTTCTCATCTCTTCTATTAAGACCTTATCAAAAACCGTTTCTCCGGCATTGTCGCCTAAATAAAGTATAATTTTAGCTTTGCCTAGCGCTTTTTTAAAAGCCGCATAGCTAAACAGAAATTTGTTTTCGTTCTTTATTATCTTATTCTCTTCAGTCAATATCCTCTTTAGCTCTCTATCAACGTTTAATGTATTCTTTACCCCATAATCTATAATATTGCCAGCAATTGCTAACTCCAATGCAATCAGTAACTTATCCTGAGATTTTTTAACCTTATCTTTTAATTTATGGTAAAAACCCAGTGCTAATCTATTACTCTTGGCTTTTAGCTTTCTATAGGGGTCTTTTTTACGCGTCCTCTTTATGACTATGCCGTAAATCGCCCTGCCCATCTCAGGTGGAGAAGCACTCAGGGGAAACTTGACCAAGGCTTTGGCCAGATCGCCTAATATTGTTTTCTGAGTCTGCGCACTCGCTCCGGCGATTCTGGAGGCTTCTAATGCCTGATTAAAAAAACAGGGTATACAATCCAAATAAGTTTTCATCCGACTTTACCCCGTCTTACTAAAGTATCTTTGTCACTAAGTGGCTTGACCTCTTTCTTTGATGCTTCATAAACAGATATTACATTTAAACCTTCGAAGTACTGTTTTATTTCATCTAATTCCTGTTTAGGCAAGGGCTTTACTTTGCAAGGCCGTAAGGGTGTGTTAATTTGAACTTCGTCAGGATTAATCTCTTTTGCGATCTGCGCGACTTCGCTTGCGTATTTTTTATTCTGCTTTATAAACATAATCTGTAATGCCAACTTTCCCGCATAGCAACTCTTAAAGTCTTTTATTGCCTGAATAATGGTATCGATTTTAATGGTTTTAATTGGACGGCTAACCAGTTCAAAAATGTTTTGAAAAGGAGCATCTAATTTGGCAATGACAAAATCTGCTAAGAATAAATCTCTCAGGACATCCTCTCTGTGCATTAAGGATGAATTGGTCAAAACTGCTATTGGTGTCTTTCGAATTGTTTTTATTGCTTCTATCATCTGCCCTAAATTTTCTGCTAAAGTAGGCTCTCCCTTACCGGAAAAAGTAATGTAGTCTATTTGAACCTCTGGTAACATCTCCAACTCTTCAATAATCTTTTGCGTAGGGACATACGGCTTCCTTGCACTTGTATAGGCCAATATTTTACCAAGTTGGCAATAAACACAATCAAAACTGCATATTTTTGTTTCTTGTGAAAGAGGGTCTATCCCCAAAGAGCTACCTAGCCTCCAGGAAGATACAGGACCATAAATATATTTAAAATCTTTCATTTTTCAACTCCTAACATGTAACCGTTCTTTCGCAAAAAAGAACTTGATTTTTATCAGCTCCTCTCGGTATAAGGT
>CAZAPE010000128.1:0-3926 GCA_964487065.1 uncultured Planctomycetia bacterium
TAATTTGTTCCGGCAGGAATGACAAAACTCCTTATAAATAAAGTAATTAACCGTTCGGCTCATAATACAGTGATTCCTGCAATGTTTAAGGCCAAAAAGATGTCCAATTTCATGCAGGCCGTTTACATTAATCTTTTGCGAAAAAACGGAAAGTAACTGAGCACCTTGCATTCGATAAGTAGAAAATGCGGCTATTCTATCTTCTGCTTTTGCGGCCCCTGAAATAATTTTATTATCCTCACCTATGCTCTCATGGATATCCGCCGGGGTAATAATTAAAATTAAGTCGGTCTTGATTGCTGCCTCCCTTACAATCCTTTTAGCAAAAACAAATAAATCTTTTACGTAAGTAGAAGAATAAGCGCCAAGTTCCTGAGTGTCCAAAATATTAATCCTTTTTATACCTAAATCTTCATTATCGGTAAGTTCTTTTTTTAATGCTTTTAAAATGAACTCCTCATTTTCTTTATAGAAAATATAATTGCGCACATCATTGGCGGAAAACCCAAATTGCTTTTGCGCCTTTTTCTTTCTTTCTATAACCTCACTATTATGGATGG
Source organism: uncultured Planctomycetia bacterium (assembly GCA_964487065.1). Lineage (GTDB taxonomy): Bacteria > Omnitrophota > Gorgyraeia > Kaelpiales > Kaelpiaceae > CAZAPE01. The sequence goes on from CAZAPE010000128.1 coordinate 561, forward strand.
GCAAGATAGCCAACATGCGACCTGTCCGCTCTACCGGTGAGCTGCTTGAGGAAAAGGAAAAATCGAAATTTTTTGTTATATCAATATTATTTACCTTCGGTGCGTTCAGCAGACCTGCGTAAAGCTCATCCCAGCTTCTACACAAACAATAAGCTGTCTGCTCTATAACATTAATACCGTCAATCTTTGGCCATTGGTATACCATAATCCCTATGCCGTCTATGGTTACCGCGCAATCGGCATTGACTATAGTAAAACGGGATATATCTCCGTATCTGGTTCTTCTTATAAAATAATAAAGTGCTGACTCTATTTTCTTTCTTTTTAAAAGAATGCCGCGGCTTATTTTAAAAGGCGAGCTGGATTTCTTCTGTCTTCTTGTCAAACGTAAAGACTTGGCCCATTTACCAGGACCGGCCCATTTACCAAGACTTGAGGCATTAGGATCTTTTTCCAGCTCATTTCTTATTCTTCTCATCTCTTTATTCCGCCAACGGGTAAATGTATCAAGTTTTTCTGCAAATTCATCAGTATACTCAATATCCCTTCTCTCGTTGTATTCATCAGACGCTTGTTCATCGACGCAAATTTTATTGATAAACTCAAAAGCCTGCTCAATAAAGTTTTTCACATAATCCAACCTTCTTTTGTCAACATCGCTAATAGTAAATAGTAAGTCTGGATCGGCTAAAATAGCTCCCTTTTCTTTGATAAGCTTATCATTGAGCTCCATTAAGGCGAGCCGTCCAAAATAAAAAATTTCACTTTTTAAACTTCTGCCTTTTAATTCAGTCTCTTCTTGAGGAAAATCAGCAAAAGCAACTTTTATCGGGTAAGAATCTAAGTCTATCCTTAAAGATGTTTGTATGGAGCGGGCAAGCAAAGAAATCAACAATGCCGACATCTTATTCAGCCCGGATGGACTAATTAATTTTACTCTTATCTGCGTAGAGAATAATTCAGGCTGAGATACATCATCTGACACCGGCGAGCTCGCATTTTGTTCTGCCGCAAGCTGAGCAAGAACCAATCCGAAGATATAACGGCTGGCAGTAACTTCTTCCTGTATAGGATAGGCGCCGTTTACAAAACCCAAGGCTCTTTCTTTTCGTATGTGAAGCAGCTCTGCTGTTTCATCGCCTACGCAGCCATTTTCGTTGTCCCAGCTGCCCGGCCGATAGTCCTTGAAGCCTATTTCAACACCTTCCGGGTAAATATTTTTAGGAAACCTCTTTTTCCTTTCTTCAACTGTCTTTTCTGCCGCAAAATATTCTATATAAGCAGGACTCATATAAAAAGCTATCTGCCGGCTCAGGCGCTGCCAATCAACAAATTCAAACACATCTTCAAAGATAGCCTTACTTTTCCCGGTAAAAGAAGTAACTATTTCAAGATAAACATTCTTAATAAGTTCGGATAATTCGAGCAATGAATCATTATTGTTCCAGTTAACTTGACGCCAATTATTCTCATCCTGCCAGCCTCCAATTAGAAGAATAAAAGCCTGGACATATTCACAAAGAAACTCCAGCATAAAGAAGTTAACAGCTTTACTGCCGAATTGCTCCTTTATAAAAGCCATGTCTTTTCCTAAGAAGTCACTATCTTCTAAGATATCCGAGATATGCCTTAATTCCGCGTAATCACGTAATGCGCCGTCAAAACCTATGTTGGGATATCTAATGGCAAGTTTCCAGGCGGTAAGCCTGCCTACGCCTTCTCTGTTGAGAGAACTGTTAAGATCAGCTGTTGCTATGTATCTTCGTTCATTTACGCTTAGATTATGAAAAGTATCGACTAGAGCAGTATGCACTATACCCTTTTTTGCTAAAACGCCCAGATCAGACGCGGCATTGAGAATAGCCCGCTTAAACTCTTTCCAGTCGGAAACATAATCTTTTTTCAGATAACCTGCGTATCCAGAACCCTTTTTTACCGTATAAGCCATAGCGATATAGTCTTTATCTATGCTAAATCTGCCTTTAATTGATTTCTCCTTAACGGCCTTTTCTAAAGATCGTTTAATTTCCTTTTTGAATCTGCATTCTTCTAAAAGAAACTTAAAGCGGCTCTCTTTCCCTTCAGTTATATAAAGCGGTTTCGGAGGATTATGTTTAAGAACCATGTTTTCACCAACTCCCTCAAACCAATCATCCTCATACTTAAGCAAGCTATTCGGTTCATTCTTAGCTTTAAGAAATTTTATAAAAAGTCTGTTTCCGTATCCATCGATAAATACAGCGGTACGGCCTAATGCTTTCTCAAATCTAAGGCCACCTCTCATCTGAGCTATTTGGGCTAATTCCTCAAGGCTTACTTTCTCAAAGGAAGATAAAGCAACGGGCATAGAAGGAATCCATGCCGGCCTCCTAAACCAAACAGCGGGAACTTGCCATAATAAAACTTTTGCGAAATCAGCTAACCGGTTAACACAATTCCCATCATTTCCGAACTCTATTCTTTCCAGGCTTGGCTCCTTTTTTAATAGTTTAAAGTGTGTTTGCGGCCCGTATCTTTCGCAATCAGAAATTATATCTCGAAAAATTCTGTTTATCCATTTAAGGACATCGTTTTTTTCTCCAACAAGGTTATCCCTTTTCAGGCGGGCCCTTAATATATTAAATACTACAGCAGTTGCGCATTCCTGCTGTGTATATTGGCATATCTTGGAAAAATTTTCTGTTAAATTCTCTAAGATGCTGCTATTCGAGAAAATAAGAGGTAATTTTTCTATGATAACATTGGCTGCTAAAAGAGGATATTCCGCAGCCGATCCGGCTGCTTGAACAATTTTAACAAGATTACCTAAAATGCCGTTGACATTAGCTATAGTAAGATCTTGACTTTCCAAAATAATATAAATTCTCCAAAAGGCTGCTTTCGCCGCGGGGCCGGCTGCTTGAGTTATTTCATCAAAAGGCTTAATAAGGCTCTCTAAAATATCAATGATATTGTCTTCGGTAAGGGGTAATTTATTTAAAATTATTCCCAGCGGCCAGTTAATAATTCTCAATACAGGACCTTCTCCTCTCCAGCAAATCCTGGCAAGGTTATATTCTATTTTTAACGCTGTATCCGGATTTCTAATGTGGTAGTTTCTAAAAATTGAACTTTTTAATCCCTCGTACACATCTTTGTCATATTGAGGAAAGCTATTTAAGAATTTCTGTATCTTGACAACATCAGCCAATCCATCCACAGGCGAGCTGGAAGATGAGGAAGCTAATGAGTTTAGAAGGCGGGAGATTGATATTTTTTCTGCTTTTAAATAAAGAGGCGGCGGACCGCGCCTTGAAGCAGAAACCAGCCAATTTAGCAATGAGGCATTGATATTTGGATTCTCAATTACAGGCCAAAGCTCTAAAT
>CAZAPE010000129.1:0-3814 GCA_964487065.1 uncultured Planctomycetia bacterium
CTTGATTGGATAAATATACTTTTTAAGGGCATAAACTTTTACCAAATAATAAATAACCAAAAAAAGCTTTATGGTAAAACGGTTTTGGCAATGAACGGCACGATTCTTAATAAAGGGTGCAAACCGAGGCCGCCAAACTGCTAACCCCGAAAGATAAAGAATATTCTTCATCACATCTTTTTTTTCCTCGGTAAAACAACTTAGAGGCGAACTTTTAAGCAATGACTCATCAAATTCATCAACGTTCATTCTAAAATAGTCTTTTTGCTCACACCATTTACCGATTTCAGTGCCCGGATAGGGCATTAAAATAGAACGGCTGGAAAATTTAACCCCAGAAGCAATTTCAAGGTCAATAGCATCTTTATCGTCCTGAATAATAGATGGGGATAGTTCCGGGGTAAGCGGCGGCAATCCCAAAATCATATTGTTGAAAACGTTGATACCATAGCGGTTCAGAAGCCGGATTTTTTCGATAATTTCTTCATTGGTAAAATGCTTATGAACCACTCGCTTTCTAGCCTCAAGGTTTGCAGTGTCGATAGCAGTATTCAAAGACACACAACCGGCCTTCTTTAAAAGCCGACACACAGTCTCATCAATAGAATCAATTCTTACTAAAACATTAAAAGGAATGCCAACTTCTCTCGGATATCTTTCTGCAAATTCTTCAAGCCACGGATCTCTCCTGGCCAAAACAAAAAGATCGTCCTCAAACTTAATGAATTCAACCGGCCATCTTTTTTTTAAATCTAAAATTTCCTCAATTACTCGATCAACCGAATGGCGCCTTTCAAATTTTCCAGAAAAGCCGCGGTTTTTGCCAAGTTCCTTCCTCTCACCCAAGGCCTGTTCATCTTTATACATCTTTTTCAAAATCGGTTCAAAACAATAAGAACAAGGGAAAGGACAACCGCGAGAAGTCATAAAGGTTTTAAGTGGGAAAGCAGCTATTTTTGAGGCTTTTTTAAAGACTGAATCCCGATCAGGCAAAGGTAAAGCATCAAGGTCACCAATCAGAGGTCTTTTGAGGTTAATCGGTCCATGAGGAAAACCAAGGTTTTTAATATCATAAAGATTTTCGCCTTTTGTTCCGCCGGCTAATCTATCCAACAGTTCGATAAATGCGCCTTCGCCCTCACCCATGCAAATCGCATCAATAGGCTGATAACGAACGCGTTCGGGAAAATAAGTAGGATGCGGCCCACCCATAATTGTAAAAATATCAGGAAAATATTCTTTTATGCATTTATTGAACTTAAAGTAACGCTGATGAGTACCCGTAACCGCACTGTAGGCAATGAGATGAGGTTTATAGTCTCGAATGTCATTCAGAGGATTGGCAGTATTATTAAGAATCAAAACATTGCCTTCATGACCAGCTGCCTTAGCCGCCGCTAAGAGATAAGCCGGCCCCATCGGATCAATAAAATCCTCTCCGTCTATTAAAAACAAAACCCTTAATCCTTTATTCTTTAGAGATTGGAAATTGTTCTTCATGAGCTAGTGTATAAGCACAATACCCCTCACTGCAACTGTATTCTCTGGAGGTAGCTATGCATGTGATAATAGCTTTTTAACTTCTCTGACAATATTTTCAGGACCAGGATAAAAAATCTTTTCAAGGGCATAACTGCTTGGTATCGGCACGTCTGGAAAATTTACACGTTTAATAGGAGCTTTCAAATACTTAAAAATAGATTCACTAACTCTTGCGGCTATTTCTGCGCCGATACCGCTTGTTTTGCAGGCAACATCTGCAATTACAATCCTCCCGGTTTTCTTAACGGAATCAAAAATCAACTCCTCATCAAGAGGCTTTAAGCTCCTCGGATCAATAATCTCTATATCTATTCCTTCGGCTTCTAAAATTTTTGCTGCCTTTATTGCTTCATATACCATCTGCGATATGGCAACTACAGTAACATCTTTACCTTTTTTTCTTATTATTCCCTTACCTATGGGTACCTTATAAATCTCCTCTGGGACATATCCAATATAATCGTAAATCCATCTATGTTCTATAAACATTACTGGGTTGCCATCTTCAACGGCTGAGATGAATAGTCCTTTTACGTCATAAGGTGTGCTCGGCATAACAACCTTCAGGCCAGGAATGTGTGTAAAAAGTGCATGTAATGCTTGTGAATGCTGCGCTGCCGAACCCCATCCCCTGCCGATGATACTCCTTATGATAAGCGGAACATTTACTTTCCCGCCTGTCATATAATGCAATTTTGCAGCGTGATTGATTATCTGGTCCATGCACATTGGTAGAAAATCCATTCTCATATGGACAAAAATCGGCTTCATCCCTGCAATGGCCGCCCCAATAGCTATACCTGTTAAACCATTCTCTGCGATAGGTATGTCCATGACCCTATCTTTGCCAAATTTCTCACAGAGTCCAAGCGTAGAGCCAAAAATACCTCCCGGGTCATCTACACCTTCACCAAGTATAAATACACTCTCATCCTTTTGAAGCATCTGCATCTGTGCTTCCCTGATAGCCTCTCTGAAAGAAATCCCTCTAAGTCCTTCTTTAGCCAGGGTATTTTCAAAATCAGCCTTGTCTGTATAAACCTTTGTCCACGGCATAACTAATCCCCTTTAAAGTAGACATCTTTAAAAAGTTCTTGCTCGTCCGGAAATGGACTTTCTTGAGCAAACCTCAATGCAGATTCAATTTCATTGTCAATTGCTTTAATCATATCTTTAACTTCTATATCTGTAATTAGTTGATCTTTCAATAAATGCTCTTTATATGCCTCGATAGGACACCTATTCATCCACTCCTCAAGCTCTTCTCTTGGACGACAGCCCTGGTAATGATCGCAGTCTGGCCCTACATGCCCCTTCCATCTGTAAGTCCTGCATTCAATCAAGGTTGGCCCTCCTGCGTCTCTGGCCCTCTGGACTGCCTCTTTTGCATATTCATAAATTTTAAGAACATCGTTGCCGTTTACCTGAATACCGGGTATATCATATCCTTCTGACCTTTTAGCTATATTATCGTGCGGTTGCCTTGCTGATATAGGAGAGTTAGTTGCATAAAAATTATTTTCACATACAAAAATAACGGGAAGCTTTTTAAGGGAGGCGAAATTCAAACTCTCATGAAAAATACCTTCATCAACAGCGCCGTCGCCAAAGAAGGCTACCGATACCCTTTTATCTTTTCTTAGTTTAGATGCTAATGCAGCACCTACTGCTAAGGCGATACCACCTCCCACAATTGCCGATGTGCCCAAAATGCCGCATTCAGGCGAAACCGTGTGCATCGAGCCACCCTTTCCTTTTGAGCAGCCAGTGACCTTTCCATAAAATTCTGCCATAAAAAGTTTTATATCCGCGCCCTTGGCAATACAATGACCATGATTCCTATGATTGCTAAATATATAATCATCTTTTTTAAGGTTCGCGCAGACCCCTGCCGCAATTGCCTCCTCTCCTATATATAAATGAACAGGCGTCTTCATTTCCTGCGCGGGATAAATATCGACAATCTTCTCTTCAAATCGCCTGATTTTTAGCATAGTATATAAAAGCAGCTTTTTAGTTTTGTTTGTTATATCTTCCAAGCTGTATACCTCCCTAAACCTAAATGAAATTTACATGCTCGGGCGGATGGGTTATCTCCCATAAATAGCGGTTCACTTCATCCATTCTGCAATTAACCCTGCACTTATCAGTATCAAGCTTATCTTTAGCCCAGCGCACCAAATCTTTTTTCTTTTTGCTTTTCCATAGCGCTTTAAATGTACTACTATATATATTGCCGTACCTAAAAGGCTCTTTGGAAAGATATACGCTG
>CAZAPE010000130.1:0-3799 GCA_964487065.1 uncultured Planctomycetia bacterium
TGTAGTTAATACAGGAGAAATTTCTTTGGGCAGGCGTCTTTGATTATGCTCAATTTCAAGGCAAATATCTACCTCCTTAGTATCAGAGAATAAAAAGTTACTATAGTGATTTAGAAGTCTTTCCTCTATAAATTTAGCTTCGACATTCCACCTTACCCTAATCCCACCTATCTCGGTTAACATGACTTGGCTTATTTTTATATAATGATAATACTCCTGTGACCGTTTAGCGACTGCCGAGATAACTTTAAAATAATATACTAACATGTTTACTATACTTTAATTCAATCCCGTTTGGAAGTTTTAAATAACTAAAATTCCGTTCCTAACCCCGCATAAATCCACCTGCCGGGAAGCGCAACACCTTGGATATCAACTTGATTTGAATTAGTAAGATTATTTACTCCCAGGAAAAAAGTAAATAAGGCGTCTTTTGATTTAACATCTCTTTTAAGGTGCAAATCGACGTTGAAAAACCCGCTTCTTTTGGACTTTTCCTGGTAACTGGAAGTAATATTAAAATCGAACTTTTTAAATTTAAACTCCCGAGAAAGATTAAACTTGTGCTCAATATAGTTGGCAACATATTTATTAAATACAGCATCTGATTTATAGTCAGAGTCTAGGAATGAATAAGAAAATTTAAAATTCTCAAAACCACACCATGCTTCGATACCGCTACTGCTTATATAACTTATATTTTCTGCCACCCAGGCATCAGATGATACATTCTTTGCCCAGTCAATCATATTGTAACTATATATTTTAAATACAGAAACCCCGTACTCGCACATCTCATCTTTTCTCTTGAATCCGGTTTCTATATTGACACTGTCCTCGACATTTAAATTGCTATTACCGATATTCGCAGGGCTTAAATAGTATAGTTCGGTAAAACTGGGAACCCTGTAACCCTTTTGAAGAGATAAAAAAACATTATCTTTTTCATTTATTTTATAGCCAAGATATAACCCTGGGGAGAGCTGTGTTTGATATTTGTCATAATCATCCAACCTTATACTAAAATTAAAGAATAATTTCTCATCGGTTGGAGATGCAATGTTAGAAAAAAACGAAATCCTGTTCCTTGAATGTTTATCAAGACTTGAACTTTTAATATCTTCTTTTACTCCTTCAAATCCAAGGTTGATTTTAAAAACACCTAATTTAAAATCTAAAGGCACCTTAAGCCCGGTTATATAATTTCTGTGAATATTTTTATACCAATCGTAACGGCTTCTGTCTAAAAAATACTTATCCCAGTGTCTGCGATAGTAAAATTTAGGCGAAACCTTAAAATTATCTGTACTAAAGTTTAAGCTTAAAATATACAAATTGAGTTTCGTATGCTCCTCCTGTTGGGTATAATTTGAAGAATAAAAAGTGCTGGCCCCAAAATCTTTTTTATTTAAAGCAACTATTAGCGACGGAGAACCAATTATTTCATTAAAATTAAATTTTGAAAAAAAATTTTCTTTTTTAAATTCGGTCTCCGGCCTATAAGATGCGGAGCTGCCTATTTCATAAGATATATGAAAGTTTAAAAAAGGATTTCTTCTATCTAAAGAAATATTTTGCAAGTTCAATTGCTTCGCTCCATAAATTGTCCTTAATTTTAAGGAGTCCGCTTCTGGAGAAGGGGTTATAAAGTTCAAAACTCCTCCCATTGCATTTGATCCGTAGATTGAAGAACCTGCTCCGCGCATTATTTCAACCTTCTCCAGATCATATATAGATAGTGGTAAATCAAGGTTGAAATGGCCTGTCTGGGGGTCGTTAAGGCTGATACCGTCAATCATGACAAGGTTTTCCTCAAACCCCATACCTCTTATGGAGAGATCATCCTGAATACCAAAATTACCTCTGGTAACTAAATCAACACCCTTTGCCTCTTCTATCAAATCGTTTATTACTCTATGCTTATTTATTTCTATATCCTCTTTTGTTATAACCTCAACATTAGAAAATCCGAGCTTTTCAAAAATTCCAAAACTTTCGAACAAATGTATTTCATCAAGTTCTATAACATTACCTGCAAAGCATATTTGCGAAAAATATAAAAAATTAAATATTAAAAAAAATTTTCTCATTTTCTTTTCACGTATGAAAACAAAATTATTATTAATAATGACAGACTATAGAGATAAAAAATCGTAAACTTTATTTTAAATATATTAGAAAGCACGCTCAATACACCTATTATAATAACAGCGATAAAAACGGCTTTATTTTTTATCTTTAGTCTTTTTCTTAAAGGAATCAACAAGAAAGGCACTAATACTCCCGCCGCATAAAAGGAGTAGGAAGATAGCAGAATTTCTATTATGCCGTTAGAATATCTGCTTAATACATAGGAAAGAATGCCTATTGAAACTATGTTTATTCTGCTTATTGTTATACTCTTTTCGTTTCTAATACCCAAGATATCGCGTGTAAATATTGTTGCAGCAGTCATTAGGCATGTATCGGCTGAAGAAAAAAGAATTGAAATTAACGATATTAAGATCAAATTTAAGAGAAACCTGTTCTGGGATATTTCTTTTACCAGCAGAAACAAAATATTATCTCTACTAACAATTTGAGGATAGAAAAAATGCGCTACGACTCCAAGCGTAGAGATAAGAAACCCCAGCGGGATAAGAATAGATCCTGAAAGTAAAAGCGCCCGCTTACGCACCTTCACGTTGCTGTTTAGGAAAAGTCTTGAATGGATATCAGGACCAATCAGGTATAGAGGAAGTAATACAGCTAAAAAATATAATAAATCTTTTATAGTAAAGTAATTGTTTAAAGGAAAAGATAAATATTCGCGGGGAATTTCAGTAAAATTAAATTTTATTTTTAAAAATAAAATTATGTTTAGCGCAATAATCCCAATGATTATAAGAATGCATTGGATAATATCGGTAAATATAATTGCAGATTGCCCTCCAATAGCTGTGTAAAAAATAAATACAAATACAGCTATTAATACAACTGCCTTGCAGTGGGAACCAATAAAAAAAAATTCCATAACCCTTTCCAAAGCAAGTATCTGAGCGGCTATAATACCTATCCATGAAATCAGTATAATGATACTTATTACTTTTTTAACATTATTACCGTAAACAGCGCCAAAAAATTCAGGAAATGTGATATTCTTCTCAGAGAAGGGATATTTTGCATATAAAAAATAAAGCGTGATAAGCCCCGCAGCACCCATAAGAAGCCACCAGCTTGCGGGTAACCCTATATCGTATGATAATGATACAACTCCTATAGTTGAAGATGCGCCAAGTATTGTTGCAAGCAGTGAAAATGCAATACCAATAGAACTCCTCTTTGAGCCCGCAAGATAAAAATTATCTTGCTTATCTTTACCTTGAGATTTTAAAAACAAAAACAAGAAAAGTATAATAAAATAAATCAGCAAAAAAATCATAGTGTTAACGATTATAATAGAAAGGTAAACAGTTATAAAGAGAGAAATTCACTTTTTATCCCAATATTTCCATTGAACTGCTGGGATAGACTGTTTCTTTTTTTTGGCCGCTTTTTAGGATAAGATTTCCGTAGATATCTATGCCGCATGACACCCCAGAAATAGACTTGCTATTTTTATAAATTTTAACTTTTTTTTGATAATCATAAGAACATTTTTCCCAGAGTTTTACTACTTTAGAAAACCTGCCGCTTTCTAGCAAGGAGTAAAGTTTTTGCAGTTCAAAAATTATACTGACTAATAATTCAGTTCTATCTATCTTCCTATCGCAAATAGATATAAGCGAATACATAAGAGAGCCATAAACCTGTTACAGTT
>CAZAPE010000131.1:0-3534 GCA_964487065.1 uncultured Planctomycetia bacterium
AAGATGGGACAGGCAGAGATTGTATATCAGGATAGGATATTGAAGATTACCAAGCAGCTGTCAGGAAAAGACGTTAAATACACGATAGAAATGACAAGTGGACGTATTTGCAGATCTTGGGAAAAATATTTTGATACTGACGAGGGAGCTATTGAAAGCGCCAAGCGAGAATTTAGAAGTCTATATAGGAATGTTAATAAGGGAATATCTCAATGAACAATACAAACTTATTCCAGCGGATAAAAATAATTAAAGCTAAATTGATAGCTAACGATAGAATAAAAGCAGAGACGAAAATGATAGATGCTCAGCATAGAATAAAAGTAACCATAATAGCAGATAAAGATGATTTAGGTATATTAGATATTAAAATAAAAATGGCAAAAGCTCCTTACAAAATATGCCCCGAAACATTACCGAAAATAAAGAAGTTAAAAGGTGTAAAAATACAAGATGGTTTCTATAGTAAAGTAAAAGATGTTCTCGGAGGACCAGAAGGCTGCATGCATTTGATAGACATTATTATGGATGCAGCGCGTGGAGTTTTTCAGGTTTCTTTAAAAATAGGAACTGGAAGGTTGAAAATAGAAGAACAAAGAAAAGTCTTAATGAAAAGGTTGAAAAATAGTTGTTTAGGTTATAAAAAGGAGGAAACTTAAAGTGGATAGTAAATTAAAGCAAGAGGTTGAATTTGAAATAAGTCAAGCAATGGCCAAATTTTTCAAAGAACATCTGGGAGAAGAGACTGAAGCAGCAATTGTTCAAATAGCAGGCGATGCGATAATTATAAGATTTAAAGGAGTTTTGCCTCCTGCGGAAAGGCTCCTGGTTAAAAATCAGGAAGGTATGAAATTGATAAAAGAGCTGAAAGAAAAGCTTATCGAAAGAGCCAAGCCTCTTCTGGAAGTAATTATTAAAAATCTAATTAATGCTGAGGTAGTTGATATTCATTCAAGCTTTGACCCGGGGACTGGCGAGCGTATTGAAATTTTTACCTTGAATAAAAATTTGGAAAAATCGGCTAAATTGAGTAAATAAAATAAGGTGGATAGAAAATGAAAAATGGCTTAAAAAAAGAACTTGCTCTTTTGGATATTTTTTGCGTGGCTACTGGAGCGATGATTAGTTCCGGGCTGTTTATTTTGCCGGGTTTAGCATATGCTTTGGCAGGCCCGGCAGTTGTCCTATCGTATATAATAGCAGGAATCTTTTGCCTTCCCGCGCTTTTGAGTATGGCTGAATTAACTACTGCAATGCCTAAGGCAGGAGGAGATTATTTTTATATTATGAGAGGCTTTGGCCCTCTTTTGGGAACTCTTGCCGGTTTCAGTACTTGGTTCTCTTTGAGTCTAAAGGGGGCATTTGCTTTGTTAGGTATGGGTGCGTATTTAACCATAATAACCCCCTTATCTATAAATGTTATTGCCTTTTGGCTGTGTGTATTTTTTATTGTTTTAAATTTAATAGGTATAAAAGAAGCAGTGAGATTTCAGATATTTTTGGTTTTAGGGCTTTTAGGTATACTTCTTGGTTATATTCTCTGGGGGATGAAAACGATTAGCCCTGTGAATTTCTCACCGTTTTTTTCTAAAGGATTGGGTCCTGTGTTTGCCACGGCAAGTTTTGTTTTTATCTCTTACGCCGGTTTGACTACAGTGGTTGCTTTAGCTGAAGAGACAAAAAATCCAGGCAGAAACTTGCCCTTAGGTATGATTCTTTCTCTTATTGCAACCTCTATTTTTTATGCTTCGGTTATCTTTGTAACCGTAGGAGTATTAAATCCTGAGAGCCTAACAAGTACTCTTACTCCAATCTCAGACGGGGCAGGAGTTTTTGGAGGTAATGTTTGGAAGATAATAATAAGCATAGGCGCATTTTTGGCCTTTATTTCCACTGCCAATGCGGGGATTATGACTGCCTCAAGATATCCCTTGGGGATGAGCAGGGATAAACTCTTGCCCGGTGTTTTTCAAAAAATAAGCCCCCGATTCAAAACTCCTTATGTCGCCATTTTCTTTACTGGCGCTTTTATGATTTTGGCTATTTTGTTTTTTAAGTTAGAATTATTAGTTAAAGTTGCCTCAAGCATATTGATTTTACTTTATATTTTGGCTAATCTAACCGTGATTTTATTCAGAGAAAGTAAAATCTTAAGCTACAGGCCAAGATTTTATGCTCCTTTCTACCCCTATCTGCAGATTTTGGGAATATTGGGTGGAGGGTTCCTTCTGATTGAGATGGGGTCGTTTATTCTTTTTCTAACCGCAAATTTTCTTCTATTGGGATTTGTCTGGTATAAAACCTATGCTCAAAAAAGGGCGGCGCAGGATTCTGCTTTGATTTATGTTTTAGAAAGACTGACAGCCAAGGATAAAGAATTAACCTCAGACAGTCTTCTTACTGAACTGAAAGATATCGTTATTCAGAGAGAGGGTATTATAGAACAGAAGTTCTATGAGCTTATTGAGGAAGCAAAAATTTTGGATATAGAAGCGCCCTTAAAACTGGAAGATTTTTTTAAACAGGTTTCGGATAGTTTAAGCAAAAATCTAAACCTGAAACCCGAAGAATTATTTAATAGGTTTATGGAGAAGGAAAAGGAATCAAACACAGTGATAGCGAAAGGATTAGCTATTCCACACATCTTTGTTAGCGGTGAGAATATCAATAGGTTAGTGTTAGTTCGCGCGCGGGCAGGAATTATTTTCCCCGAGGATCAATTAGTCCATACTGCCTTTGTCCTTGTTGGTTCTTCCGGCGAACGTGTTCTGCACCTGAAAATTTTAGCAGTTATTGCCGCGGTCGTCCAAAGTCACGATTTTGAAAAGAAATGGCTTGAGGCGCAAGGCGAGGAGGAATTAAAACATGTTATTCTTTTGGCTGAAAGAAAAAGAGGGTAAAAATGATTAGATGGAATCCAGAAGGAGATTATCCGCAGATAGATAATAGCGCTTATATTGACCCGACAGCAGTAATAATCGGAAGGGTAAGTATAGGCAGAAATGTATTTATTGGTCCGACTGCGGTTATCAGAGCCGATGAGCCGGGAAGTTCAATAGCAATTGGAGATAACTGCAATATTCAGGATAGAGTAATAATCCATGCCTTGGAAGGCAGTTTTGTTTTAATAGGAGAAGGCACCTCTTTATCTCATGGGTGCATAATCCATGGGCCCTGTAAGATTGGCAAGGGATGCTTTGTCGGATTTGGTTCAGTAGTTTTTGACGCTGAACTCAAAGAATGTGTAATTGTAAAACATTTAGCAGTGGTGGAGAAGGTAAATGTTTTCTCTGACAGAGTGGTTGAATCAGGCCAATTAGTTAGCTGTGAAGATAATGTCAGGGAGTTGAGGCGCGCAGATGAAAGAGATAAAGCATTTATGGAAAAGGTTATTAAGGTCAATCTGAATTTAGTCAGAGGGTATAAGCACGGAGGGAGTGAACATGGATAAGAAAATTTTAGTGGGAATTGTTATGGGTAGTGATTCTGATTTGCCAGTGATGCAAGAAACAGCTAATATTCTTGATAAATTTG
>CAZAPE010000132.1:0-3461 GCA_964487065.1 uncultured Planctomycetia bacterium
TTTGTGTTTTTTATTATTATATTAAGGCCTCTTTTTCTGTTCAGAGGTATTATTTCTATTCCTTGCCAAAAAAATGGTTCTTTTAGATCTTTTTCATTTAATGGGAAATAAGCTATCTTAACTGTATGGTTTTTTTTGATAAATTCTTTAGCGAAAGACTTTATTCGTACTGTCCACGGCTCTGAGAGATCAAATAAATCATGTGGGTGCATCATAAATATTTTCATAATATTAAATTTGCGTCTTTCTAATCATATTTTTTAGCTACCCGGGAATATAATCATCCTTCTTGCATTCCTTAAAATCCAAAGGTACGTTTCTGCGGCTATCGTCAGTAATATCACTAATACAAGATAGGCCAATTTAAATAATCTTTTTCTTGGCAAAATAAATTCCCTGCATACTTTTCTTGAAGCAGGCAATGGCTGGATTGTGTTAAGGAGATTTTTAAATGTATCTAAATTTATTGTTTCATCGATGTTGTGTTTACCTTCCTTAAGGTTTGTTTCTAATACTTTTATCCCAAGTTTTTCAGCGATTCCTAATAGTTTTTCACCTCTTTTCTTCCTTATTGAATAATTATTGCCATCATATGTTTCCCAAAGATAATACCAATTCTCTTTAGGCAGAGGTTTTATATTATATTTTTGAGGATTTTTATAAATATCAGTTCCAGCTATCAAGTGTAGTGTGTTTATTGATTTTATTGTATTTATATATGCGCTGTTTCTTTTAATGAATTGAGCTGTTTTTTCAAACTCAACATCATCTTCTCCAGGGAACCCTATCATAACAAAGATTTCAGTTTCGATACCCGCTAAAGATGCTTTTTTTATAAACTGTTCAGCATCTTGCGAGGTGTAGGTTTTACGCATGTTATTTAAAACTTTATCTGAACCACTCTCGACTCCTATTTGAAGTTTAAGGCAGCCGGAATCTTTCATTTTTTTTAAGATATCTATGTCCATATCATTTCTGGGGGCCGCCTCTCCGCTCCAATTTATATATAGGTTGTTTTGTATTATAAGGTCGCATAGCTTATCTAATATTTTTGGTTTTCCGTTTATAAGAGGGTCGCAGATAGTAAAATTTTTTATATTGTTTTTAT
Organism: uncultured Planctomycetia bacterium; assembly: GCA_964487065.1. GTDB lineage: Bacteria > Omnitrophota > Gorgyraeia > Kaelpiales > Kaelpiaceae > CAZAPE01. The sequence continues at coordinate 1,109 of CAZAPE010000132.1, forward strand.
TTATATGAAATTTTAATTCATTGAGGATATGTTCAGGATTTCTAAATCTGTAACTATTTACTAACTCGTGGTTTATGCAAAAAGCGCATTTACCTGTACAGCCGCGCGACCATTCTAGAATTAAAGATTTACCATTATATAAGTTGAGATTGAAATCTTCATAAGTTGGATAAGGTAACTGATTTATATCTTTAATTAAGTTGCGTTTTGTCTCTATCCAGAAGCCATCTTCTTTAGCGACTATTCCTTTAACATTTTTCAAATTATTCGCACTTAAGATTTCTTTTAATGTCTCTTCCCCCTCTCCAAACACAAAACAAGAGATTTCATTATCCAAGTTATCTACAAATATTCTCCGCGCCTGTTCTGTTAAGCAGGCAGGTCCGCCAAGTATTATTTTTCTGTTTTTATCCCTTATTTTTATTCTTTTTATAAACTCGATAGTTAATCTTTCTTTTGGATCTACCACTGAAAAGCCTATATAAGGCGCTTCTATCTTTAATAATTTTTTAACGCTACTTTCTATCTGTTCATTAAATAATTCAAGCAAAAGCGGAAAATACTTTTTATCACTCCAAAAATTTTTATTCTCAACATGCCAAAGGAGTTTAAGATTTAAAGGTACACTATTGTAAAATTCTATATTCATATCAAATATCGCTGGAATAAGATTGAATTTTCTAATGTAACTTGCCAAATATGCAAGCCCTAATGGCGGATTGTTTACGCCCCAAGGAGGGGTAGTGGCGAGTATGATATCTGCATTTTTTTGAACAGGCTTTTTATTCTTTTCAAAACTCCGCGCAGAAGCAACCTTTTCTAAAGAAAAACCAGCCTTCTTAATCTTTTTGAGTAAAAATTCCTGAATGTTGCGTCCTTGCAAGTTAAGGCCATTGATAGTAATATTTAAATTTCTTTTTATTAGCATATCGGATATTTGTTCAATCCATTCAAGGTCAGGTGTCATTGATATATCAAGAAAGGAGAATTTGTTTTTTCCAAGTTTGTTTTTATAAAACTCAAGCTCATCCACTATTTTCTCAGGCGATTTTTTGTTTAAAGATTTATCCTTTCTATGACCGCGTAACCATTCAACAGATAGGCTACCCGGATCCTGATATAGATTTAGAGTAAATTTTGCATACTTTGGTATTGGAAGAGAATTTAGGTTATTTACCTTTTTTTGAGGCGCTTTAATCTGTACTCCGTCTCTATAGAGCAACATATTCTCTATGTCGTTTACCGGCTTGTTGGAAAGTATCTTCTCGCACAATAAAGAGATTGTTTCCTCAGAATCCCCCGGAATGATTACATCTATTTTGTCTTTGAGTCCTGTTGTATCAAAAAAAATCTCTCTCCGCAGCTCTGTGGTCAGAGAGGCTCCTTCTAAGATGACCCAATTTTGCTGACTATAATTCTTTATTTCATTTACAGCCCATTTTAGCATTGGATGCATACTTGCTGTAGGGACAGAAAATGCTGTAATTTTTGAAGACGTTTTTTTAAATTGTTCACTTATTTTCTCAAAAAAATATCTGTATTTATTAAGAAACTGTTTTGTGAATTCCTTCTCTTCCCAGATTGCATACTGCTCAGGCTCCCAGTAAATCTTATCTTTATCCTCAACCTTGTTATAAAGCAAAATATTTATATCAAGAATCTCTGTCGTATAACCCTTAGATTCAAGGATTTCGCTTAGTAAGCCTAAAGAGGTAGGAGGTTGCTTTACCCCCCACGGAGGCAATATTGCAAGCATTATTCTATTTTCTCTGATAATAGGGTTTATTTCTGCGCATTCACAGCGTAAACAGATAAGTTTTTCTGCTGCTGCTATTTCTGCATTTATTTGCTTGCGGTAATCTTCGTACTCTTTTGAGTTCCAAACTTCATGTAATGTGCTCTTTCTTATATCGCCGGGAATATTTTCTTTTTTCCAATCCATACAACATAGAGCAACTTCACCATTTGCCGTTATATGGATCATCTCTTCACTCCAAATAGAATTACAACCGAATATTTTTTTGTTGTTTATTTTCGGCATATCAGGAACGTTTCCTGCTCGTGATATTGCTGATGGATATAAACTTATACGTTCAATACCGTTGTCTTTCCAGAATTCAAGCGCGTGTTTTATTTCATCATCATTAAGTAATTTATTTTTTATTAAGGTTATCAATATGTATTTAGTGATATCTTTTTTTTCTTTCTTGGAGATTTCAATAAAATTTTTAATATTTTGTATTGTTTTTTCATAATCTATATGCATTGTGTTTGAAATAGTCTCTTTATTAATCCCGTGAATGCTGAACCCTACCCAATCTATTCCGCTTTTAATAAGTTTTTTTGAGTAGTT
>CAZAPE010000133.1:0-3423 GCA_964487065.1 uncultured Planctomycetia bacterium
CAGGAAAAGGAGCAGGGGAGTTCAGATTTTAAGATGTTTAAGCAGTCTTTCAGATACATCAAGCTTTATGTGTGGGGGATTTTTAACTATTTTAAACCTATATTTAAAATAGATTGACTTTTTTAAATGTATAGTGTATATTTTTATACATGATTGATAGAGCTTTATACAATATAGCTTTTTCCGAGCAATGGGGCCGTCAGATGAGGTTTATTACAGGACCCCGTCAATCAGGCAAGACTACCATTGCCAAGTTAAAATTAAAACAGGAAGATATAGAGGAACTATACTATCTGTGGGATCTTCGGTCCGTTAGAAATAGATACAAAGAAAATGAGTTGTTTTTTACGGCAGATAAATTTCCTTCAGGTCAACTACTGCAAGCCGGTAAAAAACTGTGGATTTGTTTTGACGAAATTCATAAAATGCCCAAATGGAAAAATATACTAAAGGGTGTATATGATGTTTCTTTTGAGAAATATAATTTTATAGTGACCGGTTCGGCAAAGTTTGATATAACCAGACGGGCGGGTGACAGCTTATCGGGAAGATATTTTAATTTTCATCTTTTTCCTTTATCCCTTAGGGAATTAGTTAATGCTGATTCTTTTTCGGCATCATTGCCGCAATCTCCTCATGAATTCATTAAACAAAGAATAGATACCAATACCGATCAGGAGGAGGAGCTATCGCTGTTGCTGGAATATAGCGGTTTTCCAGAGCCATTTATAAAACAGTCAAAGAAGTTTCATGCTAAATGGGCGCGTGATTATCTGGATACGGTTATAAAAGAAGATATTGGAAGTCTCACCAGAATTATTGACAGGGATTATTTATATGATTTGTATAAATTATTGCCGGAGATGCTGGCAAATCCCATATCGGAATCATCTTTGGCTTCTCATCTTGAAGTTAGTCCGCCTACGGTAAAAAATTATTTAAAAAAATTAGAGGATTTTTATCTTTCTTTCAAGATATTTCCTTATTCCAAAAATATTAAACGCTCGTTGCTAAAAGCATCTAAATGTTATTTGTATAACTGGACGCAGGTTAAAGATCCCGCGAAAAGGTTCGAAAATTATGTAGCAGTTGAATTAAAGACGCAGATGAATTTATGGATGGATGCTTCCGGAGAAGAATTTTCTCTCTTTTATATCCGAAATAAACAGAAACAGGAAACGGATTTTTTAATCGTAAGGAATGGTAACCCATGGTTTTTAATTGAAACAAAATATTCCGATTCTTCCATTTCAAGGCACCACTTTGAAATTCAGAAAATGTTGGGCAATATTCCTTTAATACAGCTATGCCGGCAAGGGAAAGTTTGTATGCTTCAAAAAGAAAATGCTTACAGAATTTCTGCTTCTCGGTTTTTATCTTGAGTCTTCTTAGGACACAATGCTATTTTTATGGTGGAAGTGAAAGAAAAACAAAAATCCATTTATAGTAAAAACAGCAAGAGTTGTTGTTCCTGGTTCTTTTCATAATAAGGTTTCCAGAAGGTGTAGGAGAATATTAGGGAAGCGGCAGGGTTTTGATATTTTCTGCAGGATTTTCCTGGATAAAATTATTCTTGTTTCTTCCGGTTTTGAGATTTCTATGGAGCTTTGCTTGAAGGCATATCTTATGGATTATAAAATAGCCGAAATACCGACTGTCTGGCATGAAAAGGAGCAGGGGAGTTCAGATTTTAAGATGCTTAAAGAGTCCTTTGGATATATCAGGTTATATTTTTGGGCTATTTTTAAATATTTTCAAAGTAGAATATATGCTGTAAAATCATAGGGTTATGAAAGGTATAATCTTAGCAGGCGGTAAAGCGACAAGGCTATATCCTATAACACGAGGGGTATGTAAGCAGCTGCTCCCTGTTTACGATAAACCCATGGTTTATTACTCGTTGTCTATGCTGATGTTTTCCGGAATTAAAGAGATATTGCTTATTTCAAATCCTTGTGACATTGGCAGATTTAAGGATCTATTAGACGATGGGAAACATCTTGGTCTTAGCATTAAATATGCAATACAGGAGAAACCTAAGGGTATTGCCGAAAGTTTTGTTATTGGAGAAGATTTTATAGGTAAGGACAGCGTTTGTCTTGTACTAGGGGATAATATATTTTACGGGCATGATCTTCCTGATATCTGCAAGAGTGCTTTTAGCCCTCAGAAAGGGGCTCTGGTATTTGGATATTATGTTAATGACCCCAATCGTTATGCGGTAATAGATTTTGATAAAAACGGGAAGGCGAGCTCCATAGAAGAGAAACCTGAAAAACCAAAGTCCAACTGGGTTATAACAGGGTTATATTTTTATGATAATAAAGTTATCGATATTGCAAAAAATATTAAACCTTCTGCCCGGGGGGAGCTTGAGATTACAGATATAAATAAAGAATATCTAAAGAAGGGCGAATTGAAGGTCAAGTTGTTGGGCCGTGGCTATGCCTGGCTTGATACAGGAACGCATGACTCATTGATTGATGCTTCCATCTTCATAAAAACAATAGAGGAGAGGCAGGGGTTAAAGATTGGCTGTATCGAAGAAATAGCATATAGAATGGGATATATCAATAGCGTTCAGTTAAGAAAACTGGCAAAAGGTATGAATGAGATATACGGAGAGTATTTGATAAAGGTAATCAATGAAAAATAATAAGGAAATATTGGTTTTAGGCAAAGGTTTTATAGGCGAAAGGATACAGGAATCTTTGCGTTGTGCCATAACAGACAGGTTTATTAGCTCTTTTGACGATGCTAAAAAAATAATTGAGGATTTTAAACCTAAAATTCTGGTTAATTGTATAGGTTCAACCGGAGGTAATAATGTTGATGATTGTGAAAAAAATCCAGATGAGGCTTTAATGGCAAATACGTTTGTTCCCGTCATTCTTTCCGAGGTAGCATTGCGTTACAATATTAAGCTTGTACATATATCAAGCGGTTGTATTTATCATTTTAACTACTCAAAAGACAGACCGATAGCTGAAGATAAAATTTCTGATTTTTTTGAGCTTTTCTACAGCCGGACAAAGATATATTCTGAGCAAATTTTGAAAGTATTGGCTAAAAAATACCATGTACTCATTGTAAGGATACGCATTCCTTTAACAAATTCCCCTCACCCTAAAAACATTCTTACTAAATTAATCGAATACAAAAGTGTTATAGATATACCTAATTCAATTACTTATGTGCCGGATTTTATACAGGCATTGAGATATTTAATTGAAATAAAAGCAGAAGGAATTTATAACGTTGTTAATAGAGGCGGTTTAAAATACCCTGAGCTTTTAGATGTTTACAGGAAATATTCTCCCGATTTTAACTATAAGATAATAGATATTAAAGAACTTAATTTAATTAGAACCAATCTTATTTTATCTACGGAGAAATTAGAAAAGACAGGTTTCAAAATAAGAG
>CAZAPE010000134.1:0-3375 GCA_964487065.1 uncultured Planctomycetia bacterium
TTATCCTTTCAAAGAACTTTTAATCTCAAAGTGTCCAAAATATGTTACACTACTCTGCATCCGGGGTATTTTACTCTAAACATTCTTTCTGTTATAATATTTCAATAATAATTTGTATTAAATTCAAGGAGGTTTGTTATGAAGGTTTATTTAGCCGGTTATAATGTGGATACGGATATATTAAATGAGCTTAAGAAAGATGCAGGCGAGCGTGAGGATTTAACGCCTGAAGTTATCTCGGCGGCTTATGCCCGTATAAGTAGGGACTCGCGTCCGATTAATGAGATAAGAATAGATGCCAGAGGAGAGGTGGAGAAATCCAGGCGCTCTAACACAGCTATCATATTTAAAATGGGGCACCATTCAGTAGCTGAACACGCTGTATTTAATCTGGATATTATAGGCGTTTCGCGTTTTGCTATGGAGGAGCTTGAGAAATTCAGGCTATGTTCTTATACTGAAAAATCCCAGCGCTATATCACCCTTGAAAAAGATTTCGTTTTGCCTGATGAGATTAAACAAACGCCTTTAAAGGATCTGTTCGTTGACATGATCAAGAAACAGAATAATGCCTATTTCAAACTCTTTGGGAAACTTAAAGAGGATCTATTTAAAAAACATGCTGAACTTGCAAAAAATCCAAAAAATCATAACCTTATTGAAGGCTGGGCCAAAGAGGATGCCCGTTATATCACAGCCTTAGCGACAGAATCGCAGGTTGGCCAGACTATAAACGCCCGTAACTTAGAACTTTTACTGCGAAGATTTGCATCACACCATTTATCTGAGGTACGCGAGCTGGGGCGAGCCATATATGAATCTGTTGCCAGCGTGGCGCCCTCGATCATCATTTTTCATGAAGCCAATGATTTAGACAGTAAAACTTATTCGGAGCTTAAAAATCTTGCCAGTAAGATATTTAACCCTGCTCCTCAATCTGTAGGGGCAAATACTGAAAAGGAGGTTCAATTAGTAGAATTTACAGAAAAAGGAGATCAAATTATCGCAGCAAGTCTTTTGCATGTATCCTCAAACCTGCCTTATGAGGAATGCAAGTCAATTATAGAGAAGCTTTCAGAAGAGGAGCAGAAAGAGATTTTCAAAACAGCTTGGAAGAATATGCAGCTTTATGATTCTATGCTGCGTGAATTTGAATATGTAAATCTCTCGTTTAACATCATACTATCTGCTGCCTGTTTCGGACAACTTAAACGGCACCGCATGTCTACAATTACAGCCCAAGATTATGATATAGGCTTAGGATTAACAATTCCGGAGTCGATAAAAGAAATTGGTGAGGAAAAGTATTTTCAGGAAATCGTAAACGAGACCAATGATGTATATAGCAAGATAAAGAATGAAAATCCGCAAGCCGCGCCCTATATTTTAACCAATGCCCACAGAAGGCGTGTATTGATGAGGCTCAATGCCCGCGAATTGTATCATATTTCACGATTAAGGGAAGATGTTCATGCGCAGTGGGACATTCAAAACATATCTTGTGCAATGAGCAAGCAGGCAAAGCAAGTTATGCCTTTGACATTTGCGTTAATCGGAGGTAAGGATAAATATAATGAGATATATAAAAATATTTTCGGGCAGCTACCTAAAGTAACAAAAGCTACTCTACCGGGTGTACGGAATATTAAATAGAGAATGTAAATGGTTTCGTTGTTTTCTAAAATATAATGAGTAAAATTTAATTATATATTTTTATTGAGTTTGTGTTTATAGCTTGTTGACAACTTTATAAGTTTGGTATAGACTAAAGTCGTAAACTAGATGGTGCAGATGTTTACAGCTTGTTTATGAGTTGTAATTCTTCAAAGGATATAAAGTCGTAAACCTATCTAATGAGGAGGAATATTATGAATGTAAAAAAACTTATTTTAGATAATTTAAGAAGAAATGGGGTAGTAAGGGCATCTGATATTATAAATTCTACTGGATATTCTCGCACATATGTTAACAGGTTTTTCCAAAAACTACGAGATGAGGGTAAAATAATTTTAATCGGTAAGGCAAATCAAGCACGGTATGTGCTTGCGGTTGAAAATGCGGTAAGTGAAGCCAGAAAACAGGTAGTCAGTGTTACGCGTGTTTTACAAAATAAAAATCTTTTGGAAGATATTGTTCTTACGGGTATAAAAAATAGTACAGGTATTTTTATGAGAACATCTAAAAATATCGCGGATATAGTTAGCTACGCCTTTTTAGAGATGTTAAATAATGCAATAGAACATTCTCAGTCGAAAATGATAAAAATAAGCATAGAGAAAGATGCTGAGAGTATTTTGTTCAATGTTGTTGATAAGGGAGTAGGTATTTATAACAATATAAAGAAGAAAAAACATCTTAAATATACGATGGAGGCGATTCAGGATCTTTTGAAAGGAAAGCAGACTACGGCGGCGGAAATGCATAGTGGCGAAGGTATCTTTTTTACATCGAAAATTGCAGATGTTTTTATCATCCAGGGTTCACGTAAAAAATTGATTTTTAACAATCTTTTAGACGATGTATTTATCAAAGACATAAAGGAACTTAAGGGGACAAAGGTAAGTTTTTCTATTGGTTTAAATACTAATAGACATCTTGAAGATATTTTTAAGCAGTATACAGATGATTCTTTCGAATTTAGTAAAACAAAGGTTGCAATACGGCTTTATAAGGTGAACACGCAGTATATTTCCAGGTCTCAGGCGAGAAGAATTATGAGCGGGCTCGAAGAATTTAAAACTATTGTGCTGGATTTTAAAGGTATAGAGATGATTGGACAGGGATTTGCTGATGAGGTATTTAGAGTTTGGAATTTGCAGCACCCTAAAATTTCTATTATTACAGCAAACGCAGATGAAAATGTAAGGTTTATGATAAATAGAGCAAAGTCAGGTAAAGTTAATTATTGAATTATCAATATGTCTAAAGTCTATATTAAGACGTTCGGCTGACTGAATGTGTAAGTACCGAGGGATGATATTGGGTTTGTTAAAGAAATAAATGGTTATGAGTAGAGGAGTTATGGAGAACTTGTTAGGGTTAGTGAATGTTATAGAATAGATGTGCGGCCGCTTTTTATGATAATGTAAAATATTGTGTGCATATTTGTAATAAAAGTCTCTTGAAGAATGGATAAAAAAGGCATATTCTCGGATTATTGCGCAAACAATAACCAAGGCAAAGCCATAAGGAGGATGCCGGAATTACCCGAAGAAATAGTTGTAAAAACGAGTGAAAAGTATCAGGACCTCAACATGATTATAAGAAGAGAAATTTAGCAAAAGAAAAGGAGTCTAAACAATTCAGATGTTAAATAATTCATTTCATTCAGAACCTGTTGAAAAAGTGCTGAAGAAATTATCTTCTGGGATAAGC
>CAZAPE010000135.1:0-3369 GCA_964487065.1 uncultured Planctomycetia bacterium
ATATCCAATATTAGTTTATTGCCTAATTTAAACGCTTCTTCCATTTTTTCATTGTTAATCGGCACACGAGAAGATACGCCTCCCGTGTAAAGGGCTCCACAGGTATTGGCATAGTACTGGATATAATCTAAAACAACTTTATCCTGACCGCTTCCCGATGAAACAATACCCGCGGCATACTTGCCTGATAACCTTTTGCAGTGGATAAAATGGGCTGCACGGTCCCAGAGCGCCTTCATCGAAGCAGTAATCTGATTTATATAGTTTGGGGTGGCAAAGATTATTCCTTGCGCCTGAAGCATTTTTTCTAAAATCATAAAAACATCATCATTAATCGGACAACTCATAATTTTTCTGTGACAGCTCTCACAATGGCGGCAAAACTCAATATTATAATCGCATAGATGTATAACTTCTGTTTTTGCGGCACTGCAGCAGCCATTTAACACTTCTCTGGCTAAGCGAAGGGTCTGGCTTTTTTCTTTACGTGGGCTCGATGATATAAGTAATATTTGCATTTGAACCTCCTTTTATTTTTAATAATATCCTCTTCATTTTTCGCTGCGTTTTGGAAGAGTTTAAAAATCACTGTTTATCATAAAAGCTTGAAAATCTACTAAAAAAAGAATAGCCCGTTACTCCTCCATTGTTTATTATAGCATTGTAAATATTTTCAGCTAGCAATCTATTACCTTTTGCCGTACAATGTCCAAAATTACCGGCAAATATATCTGAAAAATATTCAAAATAATTAGTGTTTTTTACTGCTTGCTTAAAACTCTCTTCATTATCTACAAAAATAATGTTCTCATGAGACAAAAGTTTTTCTTTTAATTGATTTAAATCTCTAAGGGGATACTGCACGCACACCAACTGAATATTACGCGCCAAAACTGTATCTTTTAATATATTATAATTGAGCCAGGCTTGATTATTTACTCCATCTGTCCTTATGCTATCGGCAACTTCAAAACATTTCCTGCTTTGAGAATAATTTTTATTTTCCAAATACAGCAGCGCCAACACACCCCAGGCTTTTGAATTATTCGGCGCTTTCTTTATTGCCTGAGCAAAAATCTCACATCCTTTTTCATATTGTTGTAATTTTAAATACAAATTCCCCAACTCTCCATACGCCTCACTTGACTGCGGGTTAATCTCCATTGCCTGCAGGTATAGTTTCTCAGCTTTTTCATACTGCCTGCTATCATAATAACATCTGCCTAATCTACAATATGCCCGGTCTTTTCGCGGATTAATCTCTATTGCTTTTTTAAATTGCCGTTCCGCTTGATCATATTGCTTAAATCCATTATATATCCAGCCTAATTTGATATAGATATCATAATTTCCCGGGTCAATTGCCAGCGCCCGCAGGAACATCTCTCCTGCCTCTTTCAGATTTCCGGTAAAGAGGTAACAATCACCCAGTGACATATATGCCCCTTCATTCTTGGGATTAATAACAAGAACCTTTGTAAAACTTTGCTTAGCTTTATCGATATACCCACTATCCATATATTGCCAGCCTAAAGCAAAACAGGCCCCTTCACTATCATTGTCCTCTAACTGTTTTTTTAATTCATGTTTTTGTGTAATGCGCATTGCTATAAGTCTCATCAGCTTATATGTTTTTAGCCTCTGCCAGGGAAGCATTCCAACTTGTTCGTCCTTATTCCCCTGCGGTAAAATTCCCGCCTCATCATTAACCCCCATCATAACAATAACCATCTCCGGTTGATATGAATCAAGATTATCTTTCAACTGTTTCAGGATTTTTACTGAACTCCCTCCCGGGATTCCTTTATTAATAACTTGCACAGCAACAGTATCACTCCTGCTGTTTATAATCTCTTCTAATTGCCTGGGCCATGATTGCTCTCCACCGAGTGCAGTGGTTGACTCTCCTAAACATAAAATCCTGTATACCTCTCTGGTTCGATGAGGCATATTATTCCTGAAGTTTTGTCCTGCGAAAAATAAAAAGCCCCCGAGCCGTAATATGCCTTCCACTACAATAACAGCTAAAAATAGTCCCAGAACCATAAGCCATACTTTTTTACTAAACGACATATTTATCCTCTTTAGTCAGAATCATGCAGATAGAATCTCTCCTTAACTCCCCTACGGACGGACGAAGGGGGCGAGGGACGGAGGGCACAGAAAGGTTGGTTACTATTGTTTAAAGTGCTCCTTTACCTTGAAGCAAATACCGTCTGGGCTCCGATTAAAGCTTATAGATTTTTCTTTAACCGTGCTTCTAACTCCCTTATCTTCTTCCGGAGCTTCTCTATCTTGTTGTGTTTAGTAATATCTTCAATAGTAAGAATGATTAACCGTGTGCGATTGGCCTCCAGATAAATTCGGCAACCATTCAGAAGCATAATTCGTTTGCCGATATCAGGAAACTCATGCTCAACCACAAAATCATCAAAGCTTGTGGTCTTCGGAAGAATATTCTCCAGCAAAAAAAAATGCGGGGGCCAAGTCTTGCAATACAACATCAACCTCTTTTGGCTTTTTTTGTCCTGCTCACTGAAGAATAATGTACCCTCCCCACGAGGACTCGGCCACTACATTCACAACTGATTAAAGTCCGATAAACCCGATATTTTCTTTGTGTTAAAAGATGTATTGGCTATTATTTCTTAATCTTATCTACCGAACTTACTATTTTGTATGAATAGCCAGAAATTCCTCTACCCAGAAAAAGGGTCAGCGCCGCTGTCTTTACTTTTCGAAACATATAAGCGGAGATTGTTTTCGTCGATCATTTTCGTATCCCACTTATCCATTTTATTACCGCGGCCAGTATAATCCACCGCCGTATTTTTTATTTCAAGAAAATCGCGCAATCAAATCAATTGTAAGCAAATAAGACTGCTTACTCTTCTACCCCTTGAGCAGCTTTTTTCCCTTCTAAGATTGGTGCCAACTCCCTAGCAATCTCTTTGCTTAATGAGGCGCAGGCAATACTCAGCGTTTTGGCTAAACCGGAATAGTTTTTCGGGATGACCGGATGCCGGAATTCTGATCTTTTGATCATAATCGTTTTTGAATCTTGTGTATCAATAACCGTCCATTGCGCGACAAGCAAAAGGTCTTTATCCAGCTCGCTATCAAGCTGAATAATTTCTACAACCACCTGGTATTTAACCTCAAGAGATTGATTCCAGGGATACAAAGCAAATTTCACCCCAGGAATCATGACTAAGAGATTCTCTCCTATTATGCGCTCCATGCCAATATCCAGAGATTCTCCCCAGCGGTCGAATTGAGCGAATTTAATCATTTTTTCTTTGTCCTGAGTTACAATTTGCGGCCTGTTCTGATATTCCGGAATTTTAACCGGCCCCACTCCAATAAGCG
>CAZAPE010000136.1:0-1964 GCA_964487065.1 uncultured Planctomycetia bacterium
GCATAACCCTTCTCTGTATTTAACGGCGGAAATGCTATAAAAACTTTCAATATTTTATTTTTCTAAAACTCTAAGTATATTTTCTTTATTAAGAAGATTTACCTCGTTTTTATCCTCCAAAAATCTTTCAACATCTTTTTTCGCAGCTTTAAAATCAACATTCTTAATCCGTTCTATTAAAAAATCTTTGAAATTGCTTTCGTTTAAATTTAACTCCAAACCTTCGGTCTGCTTAATAGCTTTATTTAAAAGCAAATAATTAGGGACAATCTTCTTTGACAGATACCATACCAGATCATAAAAATCCCTGCCCTTAATATACTTTCTGTAGAAACAAGCATGCAATTTAGTAGCGTAAAGTGAAGGGAGGTCAAAACATTTTAAATTCATCATATAAATTTTATTTACTAAAACATCTTCACAATTCCAACCAGAAGGAGGATTGGTATCAATTTTAACTTTAATAGATAACTTTTGGCTTTCTAAATCCGAAAGCCCTAGTTCTTTTAACAATCCTTTAAATTTTAATAAAGAGCTCTTAACGGCCGTATCCTCCTTAGGTTTTGACTCCAAGTCCAATCCGTAAAGTTTCAGACCACGCATAAGCTCTGAATTAAAATCTGAAAAATTAAAATTGCCACCGTTTATTAGAGAAAAATCTAAATCTTCGGAAAACCGCTTATTATTATGTAAAATTCTAAGAGCAGTCCCGCCGACAAAAGCAATATTGTCAAAATAATTCTTATCATAAATAATTTTTAAAACCGTAAGCTGTAAAGACTCACACAAAATATTAAGCTTATCTTTACTATTCATATTTGATGTAAACTGTTGTTTTAAAAACTCAACCATATTTACCTCCGCTCTTCTTCGGAAAATTTACAAAAAAGGGATGCAATTTTTACAAGTTTATTATTTTTATATAATTGCGCATATTTTTTAATTTTATCCAAATTCAATATCTCCGTATTTTGAAACCGGTATGATTGCTCGAATATATTTTCATCCTTAGCGTCAAACCTACTTAGATTGAGATAAAAAAAATCTGTAACTGCCTTCTCGGCTTCGGCAATAAAGAAATTGAGGTTATTTTGATCCTTTACGGCTTTAAATCCTCGGAAAGCGTACGGCTTAACATGCTGATAAGAAAAACTGCCCAGGCCATTAGAAAATTCAACTGTTTTTTTTGTGGTAACAGAGCTGACCACAAATACTCCTTCCGGAATTAAATTATAATAACCTAAAGCATATTCTAAGCTTACGTATGAAGGTGCATAAAGCTGATTAGCAATAAACTGTCTGCTAGGATTAATTCTTCTGTCATTAGCATTTAAAATATAAATACCTTTTTTAAGCTTGATAATTAGCTGCCTATTTTGCCAACGCCTCAGCTGATTACGTAAAGACTGCTTGCTAGTTTCCCATTTTTCTACATCTCTTGCTTTAATCAGAGGAAAACCGATTACCTTATCCTTGAAGGTTTTGTAATCCATAGCTTTTCGTTTCCTTAAATAACCAAAAATGATTATTTGCAGAAATGATACTACAATATACCTTAAATAGTCAAGCTAATTTTAACAAAAAAATTATCTCCCACCTACGCAGTGGCGTTTAAACCTTTCGTCAACCTCGTAGGTTGACGAAAGGTTAGGTCATTCGCTCCTCTTTTAATCTTTTTATAATAAGGCCTTTTAAAAAATATAATCCGTAACAGATATGTGTCAGCACTATACCGCTTAAAACTAAAAGAATCTTTTTTGGGCTTTTACTTATACTATCTATAAACACTATTCCAAGATAAAAAGATAAAAATAAACTATAAATATTCCTTATAAAGGGAATAAACACGCTCAAAAGTAATCCTATGAATAATAGAGCTACAAAGATAGTCGGTAAAAAGTAGCTAAATTTTAAAGATGTTTCTGGATAATGCTTAGCAAAATAGCCACGGTGGAGGGCATAAC
>CAZAPE010000136.1:1974-3362 GCA_964487065.1 uncultured Planctomycetia bacterium
GCCTTAAGTGCTGGGAAAATAACCTTCTTCTATGATGATACACAAGAACCTCGGGATCATAAACGATTTTCTTCCTTAATTTATATACTATATTCAAACATAGCTTTGTATCCTCTCCCGGCCAGAACCTGGTGTCAAAACCACCTAATTCATCGAATAGCACTTTGCGGATCAGAAAATTGCAGCTTGGATAATCCCCGACATACCTTCTCTTTGCTTTTACATACCTGTACCTGTAAGGCCCGCTGACTAGAATACTTTCATAAACTCTGCCGCTTGCTCTTTGCCTTAGATCATCAATATCCGGAGTTAGGGCAGGACCTCCCACGGCTACTATTTGAGGATCTTTAAAGTTTTTAATACCGTTTATAAGCCACTCTTTATCCGGATAAACATCATCGTCAATAAAAGCTAAAATATCGCCTTTTGCAGACTTAGCTGCTAAATCTCTTTTCTCAGCCGGCGAGACAGCTCCTGTAGGTATTATTTTTATATTCCTATAGGGTATATCTTTATTTTCATCAGGAGCTATTATGATTTCAAAATCAGGATAGGAAAGCGTTAAGCACTTATCTACGCACTCTTTTAAATTGTTTTGCCATGTTTTTACGGCGATAATGATCGATACGGTCATAATATTTCAAAACCTTAAGACGCCAGAAAATCGCAAGTGTATCCTTCGTCGTTTTAATTATTGATCTAAAACCTACTCTATTATACGTTCTTTTGCTGTCTAAAACAATGGGCCCTTCTGTTATTTTATAACCCAGATTATGCGCATTTACAAGAACCTCTAAATCAAAAGCAAACTGCTTGACTAACACTCTCTTAAATACTGCGTCTAAAACATCTTTTTTAAATATCTTTAATCCGGTTTGAGTATCGTGACAGGGCAGGCTAAAAAGAATATTAATAAATACATAATAGCCAAAACTAATTATGCGGCGCTTAAAAGGGTAATTTACAACCGAATTGGGATGCATCTTGGAGCCTATTGCAATATCAGCATTATCCATTTGCATGATATCAAACAGAGTTTCGATGCCTAGGGGGTGGATATCCAAATCCGCATCCAGCCAGATAATATATTCGCCGGAGCAGTACCTGTGCGCTTTCTTTAGGGCGCGGCCTTTACCGTAATTTTTCTTATTACCCGCAATAATAAGCTGGGGATATTTTATTTTAGCCTCTTTAAGCTTAGAAAAAGTTAAATCCTCTGAGCCGTCATCGACAACTACTATCTCATAACGGGATGGAGAGATATTATCGAATGTTTTAACAACCTCTGTGATAGTATTAACTATCCTCTCTTCCTCATTATGCGCAGGTATTACGATAGAAAATGTCTTACTTTGCATCAAAATATTATATACCCATATCTTTATTTT
>CAZAPE010000137.1:0-3360 GCA_964487065.1 uncultured Planctomycetia bacterium
CAGGCCCACCTTCTTTTCTGTTTGTATTGCACAATTACTGTATCAAAGAAATTTCTCCCTACGGCAATATCCATATAGACAGGGACTTCCAAAGGATACGTTTTATAGTCTCCATTATATTTCAAAAAACATTTCCAAAAAATTAATGAATCATCGGAGACCAAATCTACCGGCCAATAATTAACTTCTACCAGGGTCTTGAAACTCATACTGTGGGAAGAGAAAGTAACGAATTTTTCATAGCGCATACTCTCTATCAACTGCCAAAAAGTTGAGCCTATTTCTATCATTCGCGCAAATGCCGGGACTTTATAAATATTATTGCTGTAAATAGGTAAGGGCTGAAAACTAATCTGATATCTCTTGGGATGGCTTAAAAAGTGGTAGGTAAGGCAGGAAAAGTAATCTCTATCCGGGCAGGTGTCGGCATCAAAGCAGGAAATGATTACGTGTTCTAAATTTATCTTTTCTTTTTTCAAAAGCTCCTTTGCTTTTTTGGCAGCATACGTTGCATTAGCCCCTTTGCCGGCAATTTCTCCTGAAATATTTTCAGGGTGGATAACCGTCAATATATCTTTGAAATATCCTTTAAAATTTTCCGCTATTTTCTTTAGTTTTTCCCCGGAGCCCTTTTCTCTCTCCTCTCCAGCCAATATCACTATCATTTTATCTTTTGGATAGTTTACATCTTTTAAATTATTTAGACTTTCCTTTAACACCTCTTTTGATTCTTTGCATGCGGTATAAAGCACTATGTGCAGGATTTCTTCATACCTTAAGTCCGATTTTACTGTTTTGCACATCCCTAACCAGTCAGTGTCCCTGTTGCTAAGCATTCTATAATTAGCTGTTACCAGAAGCGCGCTCATATAAAGCAGGCGGCAGACCCAATAAAAAAGGTAGGTGATTACAAAAACCGCTGCCATAAGGGGCCTGATGAAAACAAGGACAAGAAAGAAAAGAAGGATAGACCAGCTTATTAAACCGGGAATTATCTCAAAAGCCCTTTTCATTTTCACGTCGCTCAAGAATCGAAGGTAATAAATCGACTTTAAAAAGAGAAGAGGAATTTGTTTGAGGAACTTTTTCTTTTACGAATAATGTCTCTGTCCTGGAATCATAGAATATCTCTGAATTTATATCATTCAATTTAAGTAGTGGGAAACTAACCGGGATATTGCTTAAATCTAAAACAACGACATTAAGCCCATCATGTACAATAAGATAATTCTCTTTCAAGGCAGGAAAGGCATCTTTTATGGATTCCTTTGCTTTATAAATAATATGCAAACCCGCTTCTTTTTCTGAAATTTTCGAAATATCCGTTTGCCAAATAGTATCTTTATTCCAGAACATCAACCTATCATTGGCTTCTATCAACTTCTCTATCGTGTTAGCTATCTCTGCAGTCAAATTATCAGAACATATTCTCTGGCTTTTTTTAAAGTCATTGTCGATAATGAAAATCCCTTTATCCGTAAAAGCAAATATTTTTTTGCCAAAAAAATGCCGGCTAATAAAAAACTTATAAACATTAAAATTGAATTTGACCTTTTGCATCTCCTTGATTATTGGAATAAGGACAACGTCTATATCGGAAACAGCAGCTGGTTTAACTGCTACAGGTATCTGATAAGGATAAAAATCGGCCTTGGCCAGAGTAACGGTATATTCCTTAGGCAGAAGTTGCGTTAAAGTACAGGAAGTTGTTTTATCTAATTTTTTGTCATTTAAGTATACGCTTGCCCCTTCCGGATTAGTTTCTATTGAGATGGCGCCTGTTTTTAAGAACTTCCTTGTCTCTATATCGAACTTATATCCTAAGGAGTTGAATAAAAGTATTGGCGTAAAGATGATAAATGCCGAAGCAAATACCCAAAAAAACAATTTTCTTAAAAAATAATAATCTTTTTCCTGCATCTTAGTTTACAAACTCAATATGAATATTTCTAGCTAAAAGGGAAACAAAATCGATTCTTAGTAGAGATAGATTCAAAAGGTGAAATTAACTTTTTCTAGCGGCGAGTTGTCCGCAGGCAGCCTGAATATCTTTACCTTTTGACTCACGTAGAGTTACCTTTATACCTCTTTTTTTTAGTTGCTTCATAAAGATCTCGATATCTTCTTTCTCCGGGGATTGGAATCTTTTCTTAACAATCTCACTATACGGCATTAAGTTCACTTTTGCCTTCAATAATTTTGCTATCCGGGCAAGTCCATCCGCATCCTTAAGGGAACTATTTTTCTTTTTTATTAAAACATACTCAAGCGTAATCATTCTCCCTGTCTTATCGATGAAGGCTTCACAGGCCTTAACCAGTTTCGCTAACGGGTAGCGTTTATTAATCGGCATAAGCGTATTTCTCAATTCATCATTTGCGGCATGGAGCGAAACAGATAAATTAACCTGAAGCCCTAGTTGAGAAACTTGTCTTATTCCTGGAATGACCCCGCAGGTAGAAAGAGTAATTCTCCGGGCTCCTATATCCATCCCTCTTGAGTCGTTCATTATCATCAGCGCTTTTTTTACATTTTCAAAGTTATCCAACGGCTCGCCCATACCCATAAATACATAATTGGTTATTTTGCGCTTAAGTTCATGCTGCAAAAACAATATCTGAGCTGTAATTTCTGAAGGAGTAAGGTCTCGCGTAAATCCTCTACTTCCACTAGCACAAAAGGAACAGGCAAATCTACAGCCTACCTGGATAGAAAGACAAATTGTCTTTCTTTGTTTTGCATATATCAGCACAGTTTCGATAAAATTTCCGTCACAAAGTTTAAAAAGAAATTTTTCGGTCCCATCAGTTGACTTAAGATGTTCGCAAAGATGAAGCATGCCTATATAATAAGCCTTTTCTAGTTTATCTCTCAACATCCTGGAGATATCGCTCATCTTATTAATATCGGAGACGCCCTTTTTATAAAGCCAGTAAAAAATTTGTTCGGCCCGATAGTTTGGCTCTTGAAGTTCAACCATTACCTCTTTAAGCTCTTCTAATGTGAAGTTTTTGATGTCTTTCTTATTCATATTCTTTCGGCTATAGTTTTAGTATCCGGCCGTCTTTGTTCTTTCAAAGTGGGAGCAATTGTATTTTGTTGGCTTATTAGATTATAAATTCTGATGTATTCTTTAACAGACTTTTTCCAGGAAAAATCATATCTCATTGCCCTGAGCACAAGCCTTCTCCATTCATTTTTGTTCTGATATACGGAAATCGCCCTCTTCAGAGCGTCTATAAAATCACTTTTAGCGGCTTGATTAAATTTAAAACCATTGCTGCTCTTACGGTCTTGTGTATAGTCGACAATACTGTCATCCAAACCGCCTACGGCTCTGACCACGGGGATGGTGCCGTA
>CAZAPE010000138.1:0-3254 GCA_964487065.1 uncultured Planctomycetia bacterium
AGTAAAAGCAAATTCTTCGTAGCCTTGATTTAAACAGAAAATAAAAAATACTTATATTTAAAAGCAAAAACAAGGAAAGATATACAACCCCGCCCTGGATTATTAAATCCAAAAAGAAGCTTTCCGGATGCAAAAATTCAATCTGATGATCTTTAAGCAAAATAAATAAATATGGATTTCTAAAATTCGGATAAATATAGCGAAAACTATCCAGCCCCCAGCCCAAAAACGGCCGCTCTTTAATAATATTTACAACATCCCTCCAGAGATAAACCCTATACAAAAAAGCATCTGACTTGAGGAAAATAACACTTAAAATAGCCGCCAGAGAAATTACCATAAAAAGATAAAAGGTTAAGACCCTTATTTGCTTTTTACCGCTCAAAGAAAGAAGTATAAACCCAGCGAGAAAACCCAAAATTCCGCTTCCGCTTTTTGTTAAAATTAAACTTATAAAAGAAAGAGGAATAAAGAACAAAACATATTTATTTTTTTTCTCCAAAAAATAATACAACCCCAGAAAGAACACAATATTGGCATACATTGCCAAATCATTAGGATTTGCAAGTGTTGAGAAGATTCTTTTATTTAAAAGATACTCATTCCCGCAATGTAAAAAAGATATTCCGAAAATCTGCAAAAAACCGTATAAGAAAACAAAAATAGATGTAAAAAAAATTGTTTTATGTATCCCTTCTGTTGATAATATTTTCTCTAACGATATAAGAAGGAAGGCAAAAAAAAGCATCTCGAGTAACAAAGCTTCAAAAGACACGGCTGCAAAATTACTCCTTAAATAAAAAAATATCCCCGAAAGAAAGAATAAAACAGTAAGTATAATAAGCGTCTTCGGCAAGGAGACAAAAGAAAATGATTTATTCTTACAATTTATATATAGATATAAGAGAAAGACCCAGGGCAAGATAAATTCAAAAAGCGTGATTTTTATTCTTGTTATATTAAAAGTGGATGTAGTAAATATAAGAGGAATTAAAAAGACTAACAAAAAAAACAGAAATTTAAATATTCTCTTTAACAATTTTAAGGTCCTTTTTTTAATTACATATCAGAACTTTTAAAATTAGCGCAATATAAACTATTCTATATTATGTTGAATATGTTTCAAACTTTAAATATACAGCGTTTATAAAAATTGACATCTTTAACACAAAGCTAAACTATACAAACTTTAATAATGACAATAAGAATCGGCACCGGCATGAGTTCAGAAAACAATGCATACTTCGCAGGCAAAAACGCCGCAACAAAAGCATTAAGCTCACTTGGCGTAGATGTTCCGGAGCTGGGACTTGCGTTTTCACATTATGAATATCCTATTCTGCAGGTATACGACGGGATAAAAGCAACGCTGGGAGATAAAAACCTTGTTATAATAAACTCTAAAGGCAATATTTTAGGAGACACGATAAAGAAAAAATCTGTAATATTGTCGCTCTTCTCCGGACATTCCTGCCATTGTGCTGTTTCATTAATAAATAACATGTCCTTAAATCCTTATATATCCGGCCATCACCTTGCTTGGGGAATGCTTGATGTTCTTGGCAAAAAGACTGAAAGCAAAGAAATTATAAAAAAAATCGCCATTGTTTTTGCGTCTAATAGTAGCTATCAGAAATCAGAACTCTTAAAAGGCTTACAGGAAGTTCTGGGCGTAAGATTTCCAATAATAGGCGGTGTAATTTCTGGCGAGACAAATATGGATACAGGCTCCATAACTTTTAATCGTGAAGGCAGCTCAGATTCTATAGTAGGGATACTTTTTGGAGATGAAAAACTCATCGTCGGCACAGGTTGTTACCACGGCTGGATACCTCTGGGGTTAACCAAGAGAGTAAAAAAAGTCGAGAAAAACAGGATACAGGATTTGGAAAACATAAGCCCTCTTAAATATTATTCCCAGTATCTAGGAGAACATATTAACCTTGCCAAAGGAGACATTAGATCAATTTCAACACTTTATCCTCTTGGGCTTGAGCTTGAAAAAGACCAATACCTGATAAGATTTCCGAAATCTTTTGATCCCGGAGGCAGTATTATTATTGACTCGCAAATAGCCGAAAATCAACTTTTAAGATTAATGATGGGCACAAGGAAAGAACTGCTAAATGCATCTGAAATGGCGCTCAAAGAAGCCTTAAAACCTCTGGAAGAAGGAAAAACTATCCCGAGTTTAATAATCATAACATCTGCGATAGAGAGAAAAGAGGTATTAGGCATCGATATTCATCAGGAAATCAGCCAGATCAGAAAAAAAATTCCTGAAACTACTAAAATAATCGGTCTTTACACAGACGGCCAGTTTGGACCCTATGGAGGAAGTTCAGATCTTTCTCCATCTTTATATCATAATGGTGCTATTGCGATAACAGCAATAGGAATAAAAAAGGTTTAGGAAATATGTACGTAAATATACCTCTTGGGCTTTTAATAGTATTCTTTTTATTAATAACACTGGCGGCTTTTCTTTTAACTCTACTGGGCCAAGAAAAACTCAACAAGAGAAAGGTTTTATCCGAACTTGATTATATGCGTAAAGTCTATACCGAAGTTGAGACGCAATCTCGCCTATTAGCAGATACGAACTTAAACTTTCAGAGGACGCAAAGGGAGTTGGATAAGAAATTAAAGGCCTTAAACACTCTTTACAAAATCACTCAAACAGTCAGCAAGACATTTGAGACTGATACAATTCTTGAGAGTATTGACCAGGAAGATATAGAAGAGCTCAATTTTGAAAAATTAGTTTTTTTCGTTTTTGAGGAAGGCGGTGATAAAGTCAATGTTAAAAAATTTATTGGTTATAAAGAAGAGCCCAAGGAACTCGGGCAAAACATGATTGAAACACTGGCAAACATAAAAAGCCCTTTATTTGTCGGAAGTAAAGTCCATATGCCTGAAGGGTTAAAAAACCTGTCAGAAACATTAGAATTAACTTCATTTATTATAATCCCCCTTTCGATACGGGAAAAAAATATCGGCGTTATGATAATAGGCAATACTCAAACTCATAGAAAACCTGCTGAATCAGATATAGAGATACTCTCTCTCCTGGCAAACCAACTTGTGCAGAGTATTGAAAACGCATCTCTTTACGAACAGCTCTGGAAGGCATACCAGGAGTTGGAAGAACGCGTTAAAGAGAGAACCCGCGAATTAGAAGAGGCAAACCAGGCATTGCAGCGCATGAATCAGATGAAATCAGAATTCGTCTCTGCAGTAGCGCATGAATTACG
>CAZAPE010000139.1:0-3224 GCA_964487065.1 uncultured Planctomycetia bacterium
ATTTCGTTTCTGCTTTTAACCTTAAGGCAAAACGCAAAGCGTAAAATAATGATTTAATTTCTCTCTTAAAATATAGCGCACTTTTGTTTCGTTCTTTCCACCATATGGGTATTTCTTTTATTTTATAACCATGCCTATAGGCTCTTACCAACAGCTCGGTATCCCAGAATATCCCTCTTCTCAGGGTCTTATTATATC
Organism: uncultured Planctomycetia bacterium; assembly: GCA_964487065.1. GTDB lineage: Bacteria > Omnitrophota > Gorgyraeia > Kaelpiales > Kaelpiaceae > CAZAPE01. The sequence continues at coordinate 199 of CAZAPE010000139.1, forward strand.
CCAACTCGTCTACTAATCTTAATATAACATCTCTCTTAAAGGCTTTAAAACCACATATATGGTTGCGTATTTTGGTTTTAAATATAAATCTTATAAAAGCATTGTATATAAGACTGGTAAATAGCCTGAAATGCTTTCTTCCTCAATGCCGGAAAAAACCACGAAATTTTTCAGGCAAATAAAAGACTTTGACGTTGTTTTTTTTAAAAAAAGTTCCAATTAATTCAAAATTTTTCCCGCCCTTAGGGACAATACCATAGATACAACCTGCTTTAATCAACTTTTCGGGTGCATCAGAAAAAGGGAAAAAGGCATCGGCAGCAAAAACTGAATCCTGCAAGTTATGACCGCATTTTTTTGCCCTATTTATAACAGTAGAACAAGAATCTATCGTTGCTGGTCCGCCGCCTGCGCTCAAAAGCATTCTATTTTTCGCTATAGCTACCTCATTCCCGCCATGAAATGATGTCCAGGCCGTTGCCCAAGCAATTATCAATGAATCTAAATAATCCGAATCCGGCAAAGAAAATTCTGAATCAATCTCAGTAAAATCTAAAATATAATTATTTGGGGGTTGCCTAAGAAAACCGCCGCGAACCATTCTATACGAGTATTTTGATTTATTAAGGTAAGAAGCTGTTAATCTTTTATTTTCAAATAACCCAAGTCTTTGTCTTTTCTTTAACATTTTAACCGCTTCCTGACTAAAGCCCGGGGCAATAATTAAATCAAGCGACCACTTACTGCTACCCAGTAAACTCTTTCTTTTATTACTTGAAATGAGCTTCTTAGCTAGTTTTTCATTAATAAAGAAGTTAACAAGGGTTTCGCCTCCGAAAATAGCAGCCGGATGCCCAAATAAGGCTTTATCTATTGCTATTTCTGGTGAATTCCAATCTATAGCTAACCCACACGGATTCCCATGCTTAGCAGCAATTACAATATATGGTGCTTTTTTATAGTATTTAGTGAACGCCCTTGTCGATAAACAAAGGGTTTGTAATATACAATCAAAATCAGCCATATTAGTGTAACATGGCGAAATTGCGCTTATTTGTTTAAAATTAGAAATTGCCAATGCATCTTCATCGGTTATCTGAAAAAAATCGGAAGGAACCTGATAAGGATTTTCTCCTTCCGATAATGATATAACTTTTTCTCCTTTTATAATTTCTGTATCTTCAAAATTCTTAGGATCTTGGATTAATGATAAATAATGTGTGGCTATCTTGCAATACACCTTATCTATTAATTGTTGGCGCAAAGAAGAAAAAACTTGATTACGGTTATATTTTAAATCTTGAATGACCTTTTTCATACCCTCTTTATTGAAAACAACTATCCTCTTACCCTTGCCTCCCAATGCAAGGATAGTGTGTCCTCCTACATCATTACCTTTGGATAATGGGTAGGTTGTAACATAAACAAGGTCTATAGAGTCTTCTGAATTAACTGTTAAAGCTAATTCAATACTAGGATGTAGCGTCGGAGGAAAGGGATATTCTTTCTTTACTTTTAAGAAACAAGAAATATTTGTAACTGGAATTTTATTTTTTCGAAGAAGGTCGTAAGTTTCTTGAGTAGCTATGATTTCCCAATTCAGAGCAACTAGTTCTTTGGCATAAAAAACAGCGTTTTCTTGGTCAAATAAGGAAAATATGGCTTTTCTTTTTTTATTATTCATTTTTATTTATTCTCCCAAAAAAAGATTCATAGTGTCTTTTACGAACCATACTATTTATTAAGGATATGGGTAAAAAACGCAATAAGAAAGCCTGAAAGCGGGTTTTTGTTTCAAAAACTGCATATGGTTTTCTAGAAATTAAAATATCAAAGCCTAATTTAGCTACTTCTTGGGAAGGCGCCATAAATTTACGCTTGCTCGAATATTTTCTCGCCAGGTTACCAAAAGACCAAAATTCGGTATCGGTGTTTCCGGGCAATAAACAGGAAATATGTATATTTCTGTCTTTATATTCCTGCGATAGAGCTAAAGAAAAGCTGTAAAGGAAAGACTTAGAGGCTCCGTAAACAGCTTCAAAAGGACAGCAAGGCAGCAATGCCGCGGTAGAAGCTATGTTTAATATCCAGCCTTGCCTTTTCTCCAGCATTGACTTTAGAAAAAAATGCGTCAGATATACCGGAGTAACAGCGTTAACCTCTATTTCCGCAAGCTCTACCTCGAGATCAAGTTTATGAAAAAAACCGTAGGTCATAAAACCTGCATTATTTACCAGTATATCAACGGTCAATTTTTCTTTTTCAAATACGTTAATGAAGTTCTTAATGTCCTCCGAAGAAGCAAGGTCCGTCGGCATAATTCGACAAGGGACATTCCATTTTTTATTTATAATGCTTTGTGTTTCCTTAAGCCGCTCTATATTACGCGCTACCAAAATCACCTCCGCCCCTGCATCCGCAAATAAAAAAGACAGTTCTCTCCCTATGCCGGAAGATCCGCCTGTTATCAAAGCAGTCTTGCCCTTAAATACCTTATTTTTCATTTTCTTATAGATTTTACTCCCTCTGAATCAACTAATTTCTCCTTAATAATACGCGATTTAACGGTATTACATTTCATAATTCTATATTCTAAGAGATTCTAAGAGAACTTGGATTATAGGCGTAGGTTAGAAAATATCTATTTCAGAGATATTTCATACCTATTTTTGCTCACTACATCCGGACACTGAATATAAGCTCCGCCAAAAGAACCAGGAATTACTGCGCTTATATTTAGCCCACGTAAAACTGAATGTAAAAAAGGATATATACTATTAAAGGCTGCGGGGCATATTGAGCGCTTAAAGCCTAAGTTTAGCTCAAAATGCTCTCCTTGATGATGTCCCCTGGGGCATTTATTTGAGCCTTGAACAATATCCATTGAGATGCGATAAAACGGTATTTCTGTCTTTTTGCCGAGCCTTCTCATAAGCCTCATCATCCCAAACTGTATCTTTGGATTTATGATAGCTTTCTTGCCTATGATTAACTGCACATTAATTTCAGAATTAGGACAACTGATT
>CAZAPE010000140.1:0-3119 GCA_964487065.1 uncultured Planctomycetia bacterium
CAAATGATATAAACAATATCTTCTTCATGATTTCACCTCCAAAAAGTTAAACATATATAAATTTTTCTCTTTTCCCATTCTAGTAGTAATTATACCACCTCTTAAGTAAAAAGTCAAACTTTTGAAAAATTTTTTAAATTTGTTTATATACATCTTTCCAGCTGAAATTTTTGTATTTCTGGATTTCATATTGTTACACCTGTTATTCAATTTATCTTTCATAATTATACCTCAGCTTTATTAAGCAACATCTATGCCATTTTCTAATAATTGATGCTTTCTATCTCTTTACAATCAAATAACTTACAAATCAGATTATTAGTGATGTTCTTTCCCCTGCAGAACCGTAAACTTTTGTTGCATCCTTGCACGCTGTTAAAACCTAATAAAATATTCCTGACTATACAAGCAAAATTATAAAATAGCGATTTTATTTTAACCTTCCCTTCCTAATACAAACTACGTTTTTTTTAAAAAACACAACTTTGATTGGACAAAAGATTAAAAACCTCCCAGGAAAGAGTCAAAGACAAACGGAACAACGGGAGAAGAAAAAGAAAACTCGTTATCAGAAGAAAACCCCGAAAATTCAGGCACTACATTTTTAGTCCTATTGTAAACAAAACCGTCAAGCGGCGATGTGTTAAAAATCAAGTCGGAAAAGATATTGTCAAATATACTCTCCATAATAAGCCTGGTAAAAACAGCCATCGCAAATAATTCATAAAAAATCTTTTCATCCGGTAAAACCTGCTTAGGTTCGGAAAATTTAAACGGATCCTGGACCGAAACAGCAGTAGCTCCGACAACATTATTATTTCTAAACGCGTTGTTTAGAACCAGATCTTTTGCATTAAATGCCGAGATATGCTTCTCATCCATAGCGCGGGCTATCTGACCTGCAACATAAGGAGAGGCAAAAGATGTGCCTGCATACTGTGTAGGCGCCCATACTTTTCCGTAGTTTGAATAATCAGCTTTCTGATATGTTCCTGCAAATGGATTCCTCTCCAATGCGCCTACAGAAACAACTCCCGGAAGCGCCGCTGGATAGCTTGTGCTCATACCATAGTCATTTCCTGCTGCCGCTACAACGACAATGCCGGCTTTTTGAGCGGCAGATATGGCATCATCAATCGCCCTGGAATAATAGCTTGAGCCAAGACTTAAATTGAGCACAACACCCTCTCCTTTAAGAGTGGGGTCTGTATTTACCTTCTCAATTAAACCATAAATGGCTTTTAATAAGTCAAAGTTTGAAATTTGAGGACCGTTTGATATCGGAATAAATTTTACATCTGCATACGGCGCCTGCTGTCTTATGATATCAGCTATTTTCCCGCCATGATTATTGAACGTAGAATCAATAACAAAAACAGTCGATGCAAATGCCGAAAGAGAAAGTAATAGAAAACTTAAAACTGATAATATAATCTTTTTTCCCATATCTCCACCTTATATATTTATCGCACAAAAAGAATCATTTGTCAAATCCAAAAAATCCTGACTGAATTACTTAAAAAGATAGTCTCCAAATATCTGTCCCAAGAGCGTGCACCAGGAACTCAAAATGCACACCTACAAGGTGCGCAAAAAGCAAACATATAATTTGGAAATCAAAAGTTAAACATAAATCCTGATAGCTATTTAAGGCTACAACCTCAATAATAAAGAACTACTCTCTATCGCAAATTCTGATTATATAGGCTAACCGCTTCTTGATCAAAAATAAAAATTGCATCCGGATGCTCATATAAATAGCAGGCCGGGTTTAAAAGAGGGTCTTCTGCCTCTAAGAATGAGTTTACAGCCGCAGCCTTACTAACGCCAGATGCAAGAAATATTATCTTTCTTGCTGAGAGTATTGTTTCAATACCTACCGTTATAGCACGCTCGGGAACTTTCTCTGCGCCGGAAAAATATGGCGCATTCTGCCCCCGCGCCTCGAGAGTTAAACGAACAACCCTGGTTTTTGAATCTCTTTCTGAGCCAATCATATTAAAGGCAATATGCTTATCTGTACCATACCCTAAAAGACAGATATCTATTCCACCAAGATCTGCAATGATTTTCTCACGCCTTTTGATCTCCCAATCAATATTCATCACATTACCAAGAAAAAGATGTATGTTAGTAAGAGGAATATTTAAAGGGTTTAAAATTGCACGCATTAATTTATAATGAAAACTTCTCTGATCATGCGGAGACAAGCCTACATACTCATCAAGATTAAGGACAATTACTCTACTCCAGTCAATAGCATCCTTGTAGTCTTCTCTCAGTATCTCATAGAATCCGCCAGCAACCTCGTAGGTTGCCCCTGTCGGGAGCATAACAACAGCATAATCTTTTTTTGAAAGAACATCGCTTAATTCAGAAATAAAAACGGTTACGGCCCTTCTACTTAAAGAATAATAGTCATCCTCTATTATTATGCGATTTGTTTTAGCTCTACGGCATTGCCCCTTCCTATTAGGGACACATCCCTATTTGCTAAATGGAATAAATAGGGATGTGTCCCTAATAAAAAACCTGGCAGCGACCTACTCTCCCACCCCGTTGCCAGGGCAGTACCATCGGCGATGCTGGGCTTAACTTCCGTATTCGGAATGGGAACGGGTGTTTCCCCAGTTCTATTACCACCAGGAATTTAGTTATTAGTTATTAGTTCGTAGTTCATAGCCTATAGAAAGTTGCTTTTTTTCTACGAACTATGAACTATATGCTAAAACTGGATATAAGAGAGGTGATCAAGTCTTTCGGCAGATTAGTACCCTTCGGCTGAAACCCTCACGGGCCTTACACCTTGGGCCTATCAACCTCGTAGTCTTCGAGGTGCCTTATTCCGATAAATCGGAGGGGATGCCTAATCTTGGGTAGGGCTTCGCGCTTATATGCCTTCAGCGCTTATCCGCACCGGACATAGCTACCCGGCATTTGCTCCTGACGGAACAACCGGTACACCAGAGGTCCGACCATTCCGGTCCTCTCGTACTAGGAACAGAGTCCCTCAAGCATCCTGCGCCCGTGGTAGATAGGGACCGACCTGTCTCACGACGGTCTAAACCCAGCTCACGTACCGCTTTAACCGGCGAACAGCCGGACCCTTGGGACCTTCT
>CAZAPE010000141.1:0-1235 GCA_964487065.1 uncultured Planctomycetia bacterium
GGTTAAAATTCACGCCAAAGGTTTATTAGCACGTATAGTTCAGCATGAAATAGACCATCTCAATGGAAAGATATTCATTCACCGTCTACCTATATTAAAACGCAGAAAATATTTACGGAGATTAAATTCATAATGCGGATAATTTTTTTTGGGTCTGGAGATTTTGCTACCCCCTCTTTAAAAAGCATAATGGAATCAGATAAGGTTGACCTTGTTGCTGTTGTCACGCAGCCTGATCGTAAAGGGGGCAGGGGGTTAAACTTAAAAACTACAGAAGTAAAATCATTCCTGGAACATGCAAAATATAAAGGTCCAATTTTACAGCCTCAGGATGTAAACGAACTTAGGGTTGTAAATGAAATAGGTAGTTTTAATGCAGATCTTTTTATAGTCACCTGTTACGGGCAGATTTTGAATACTGAATTGTTAAAACTACCGCGGGTATTTGCTTTGAATATACATGCTTCACTATTGCCGAAATACAGAGGAGCAGCTCCGATAAACTGGGCGATTATTAGAAATGAGAAAATTACCGGGGTTACAATTTTTAAAATGAATGAATATATGGATGCCGGAGAAATTATACTCCAGAGAAAAGTCAAGATAGAACAAGATTGTAACTCTATTATTTTAGAGAAGAGTCTTTCTGAGGTTGCTGTTGGTTTGCTAAAGGAGGTTCTTGGCCTAATCAGAGATGATAAATGTAAATTCATTGCCCAAAAAGACAAGGCTTTCTATGCTCCTAAGCTGAGAAAAAAAGATGGTTTGATAGAATGGAATAAAGATGCTTTTTGCATCGTAAATAGAATCCGTGGATTACAACCCTGGCCCTGCGCGTATACATTATTAGACTCAAAAATATTAAAAATTTACTCAGCAGCCGTATGTTCAACTACTAAAGATGCTAAATGCGGTTATATTGTTGAAATAGGAAAAGAAGTTATGAAAGTCTCTTGCTCTAAAGGCACGATCGATATTTATGAGGTTCAAATTGAAGGAAAAAAGAGGATGAGCGTAAAGGAGTTTCTTTCGGGACACAGAGTAAATTGTGGAGTTAAACTTGGAGCTTGAAAATGGCTATCTTGATGATATAATATGCAATAAATGTATATACAAAAAAGAGGTTAAATTTATAATAATGATTAAAGTGAAAGTAAAAATATTTTTCTTAGCTTTGTGTTTAATTGTTCCATATTCAATAGCAGGCGATGTTGTCACAGCTGTTAAAATAATAA
>CAZAPE010000141.1:1245-2967 GCA_964487065.1 uncultured Planctomycetia bacterium
CCAGGGGCAGATTCACGGGATTGAACCGGGCATGGATTTTATTATTATAAGAGATGGTGTTGAAGTCGGAAAATTAGAAGTAGTTAAAGTCAAAGATAATGTATCGGCGTGCGATATTATAGAGCTTATAGAAGGAGTTTCTTTTGCTGAGGATGATGTTATTACTATATATCCAATAGGTCAGGATATAGGCCTTCTTAAAGCTACAAGCTCCTTGAGTCAGAGAGAGGCAAAGCCAATAGAGGGCCCGTCGCCTCAGGCTAAGGAGGGTTTTTGGTCACGTGCTTTTCGCGATAGCGATGAGGAGTCTATTCCTGATGATGTAAAAGGCAGAAGTATTCAGGAATTGCTCTGGGCAAAAGAGCTGAAAGGTTCGAGCATATCAATGGATATTTTTGCCAATAGAGATACAACATTTTATGTTTTAAGAGAGATAATGGAGGAAGAGAAGATAATTGTAACACATTCAAATAGGATGAATGGAATGTTAACTGCTTTTAAAATGGTGCCGATGAGTATCGCAGAGGAGATTTTTGCTGATTTCCGGGGCTTAAAAGAGAAGAAGCTTGTCTATGATATTGTAGTTAAAGAAAACGGGCCTAATACAGTTACAATTAATGTTGAGCTTAAATATATTACTTACAACAAGAAAGATGCTGGTAAAGTAAAGAGTCTTAATTCAGGTAAGGCTGTCCGTGAAATTCATAGTATTTTACGAAGAGTTAAAACAAAAGCAGAAAAAATACAAGCAGAATGGGGAGGCTAAGATGGCAAAGGCCAAAGAAGGCAGCAAGAAGCCAAGCGCATGCAAGCAGTGCAATAAAAGATTAAGTATTAAAAAATGGTACTATAGAAACGGCAGTTTTTTCTGTACCAAACAATGCTGGAAAAAATTTGATTTAAAGCAAAAGAAAGATAAGCAGGAAGCGGCTGAAAGCAAGTCTCAAGAGAAGCAAGAATAAGGAATGCTTTTAGATAAAATAAAATGGCTGGGCCAAGCAAGCTTTAGAATAGAAAATAAAGGCAAAGTCATTTATATAGACCCCTGGAAAATAAAAAATCCACAAAAAGCAGATGTTATCTTTATTACACATGAGCATTTTGATCATTTTTCTTCAGAAGATATAGAAAATATTGTAGTTGAAAGAAGCTATCTTGTGATGCCATTTGGTGTAGAAGTAAATATTAGAAAGAAGCATAATCTTATAAGGGTCAAGCCTGGAGATACCAAAGAAATAGATGGAATAAGATTCAGCACAGTTAAGGCTTATAATATTAATAAGAATTTTCACCCCAAATTGAAAGCATGGGTGGGATATATAATAGAATTGGATGGCGAAAAAATATACCACGCAGGAGATACAGATTTAATACCGGAGATGGAGGAAATAAATGCTGATATAGCATTGCTTCCTGTAGGTGGGACGTATACTATGGATGTAGACGAGGCACTTCTTGCGGCGCAAAGAGTAAAAGCAAAAGTATTAATTCCAATGCATTTTGATATTACTGGAGAGTCGGGGAATAGGTTGATTTCCGATTTGCGAAAAAAAATACCAGGCTATATAGAGCTTAAAATATTGCCGGTCAGCAATTGATGTTTTTTATTTTTTTTGCTTGTAACTTGTAACTTGTAACTAATGTGCCCCCTTAGCTTAAAAGGATAAAGCACAGGCCTCCGAAGCCTGTTATGGGAGTTCAATTCTTCCAGGGGGCAAGATA
>CAZAPE010000142.1:0-2967 GCA_964487065.1 uncultured Planctomycetia bacterium
CCCCAGAACCCCATTGCGACAGCTCCTATCAGCGCATAAGGAATATTGTGTTTATATAGCTCAAGAAGAATGGCCGTAATGACTTTTTTGAATTCCATTGAATACATTATAACTCACCTCATAAAAATTGTTATTTTTAAAAAATAAGGCCTCTTATATCTAATATCTAAGCCATAAAGAACAAAAGCTTGCAGATAAAAAGCCCCTTCCTTAATCTCTCCTGTTAATATAATATCCTTTTTTTACTATCCCCCTGATTTGTTATGAAAACTTAGTTATATGGTACAATGGAGGCAGCAAATGGAATTAATAAAGGTAGCTTCGGGGAGAAGAATTGTATTGCCGCAATCTCTGGATATAAAAGAGGGCGATATTCTTGAGTTAGAAGAAAAAGAAGGCGAGATTGTTTTAAAGCCTGTTGCTGTAATCCCAAAATCTCAGCAGTGGTTCTGGCAGAAAGAGTGGCTTGGCAAGGAAAAAGAAGCCTCAAAAGATTTAAAAGAGGGCAGATACAAAGACTTTAAGAAAATGGGCGATCTTCTTAAGAATTTAAAAGATTGAATATCAGACGCTCTGATAAATTCAGATATGATTACCAAGTCCTTCCCTCTGCCGACTCTATCCTGAAATGATATGAGGCGTTACTACTTTTTACCGGGAGGCGGCTGAGAAGCGACTTATTCGGAGCTGAATAATGACCGTTAGTAACAGTTAGTAATGGTTAGTAATCATAACCGCAAATCCATCCGCCATACTGCGGATAGTTCCCGCTGTGCCCGTCGTGCGTATAACCTCTATTTCTTGTTTTCTGCCTATGTTATAACCCCTCATTAAAAATTAAACCATAGCAGTATGCAGTTCCGTATATGCCCTCACTCTTTCCAACGCCTTTTTCTTTTTCTCCTTGATTCTATAAAGCTCATACTGTGTTTGCAAGTTAAGCCATAGTTCCTCTGATGTGCCAAAATACCTTGCAAGCCTAACCGCCATTTCAGGACTAATACCCCTTTTATGGTTTATAATTTCGTTTATCGTTCTGAATGTGGTATCAATATCTTTAGCAAGCTGAGTCTGGGATATTTCCAACGGCTCCATAAACTCATGCAATAAAATATCGCCCGGGTGAGTTGGCTCCCTTTTAATATCAAACATATTTTCTCCCTCCTTTTCAGTGATAATCGGTTATTTCTACTTCGTAAACATCATGATCATGCCATTTAAAAACTATTCTATACTGGTCATTTATTCTGATACTGTGTTTGCCCTTATACTTGCCTTTTAACGCCTCAAGCCTATTGGCTGGCGGTCTTCTGAGATCGTCTAATCTTATAGTTGCATTTAAATAATCCAGCTTCCGGATAGCAACCTTACAAACACCTAAAGGAAATTTTTTACTCTTTCCTATTGTGTAGAGTTGTTCGGTCTCTCTGTTGTTAAATGACCTAATCACTTTATACCAGTATAACACATATCGTTATAATTGTTGTCAAGCGTACGGCAATGTGCCACAATTCACACCAATAATAGGATCCTCTTTTACTATCCCCTTGACAAAAGCTTACTAAGATTAGTATAGTTAGTAATATGAGTAAACACCCGAAGGTAATCGTAATAGCGAATAGCAAAGGCGGGCCCGGGAAGTCCACCATTGCATGTAATTTGGCAGTCGAGGCCTCCCGGGAAAAGAAAAAAGCGCTGCTAATAGATGCAGATGAGCAGCAGAGCTCTCTTAACTTTCGTTCCGCCAGGGCCGAAAATGAAACACTTCTACAGTTTCAGGCCGTCAGCATCGCAAAAAATACCATTCACAAAGACATCGGCTCATTTACCGATTTTGATTATATCTTCATTGATGCCGGCGGGCGTGACAGCGCAACACTGCGCAGCGCTATATTAAGCGCTCGCCCTCTCCTTCTTATACCTGTATTGCCGTCACAATATGATATCTGGGCAACGGCTAAAACAATAGAGATACTGGAAGAGGCGCGTAGCTTTACGGCCATTAAAGCGGTCCTGCTGCTTAACCAGGTGAACCGTAATACCACGATTGCAAAGGATGCGCTGGATGCGCTGCAGGAGTTTAAACTGCCTGTATTGAATACAGAGATATGCCAGCGGATCGCTTTTAAGCGCGCCATAACCGAGGGGAAAGGGATATCCGAATATGAGCCGGCCGGCAAGGCAGCTGCAGAAATAAAAAATCTATGGAAGGAGGTAAAAGAAAAATGGTTATGACGGTGAAGGTTAAAAAGGAAAAAGACATTGATAAATTTATCTACGGCGCCACAGCGGATAAAACTTTAGTGAATGAGACTGAACAAAAAACGTTTTTACTCAGAATGAAAAAATCGATCTGGAAGGCAGCAAAAATAAAAGCTCAGCAAGATGAGGTATCACTGCACGATTGGATTATTGATGCTATAGCACAGAAGCTTGGTTAATATAACTTAGCTTACTAAGCTAAGTTATACGTCAAGACCGTTTGATATCCTTCCTCTCGCAGAAGATCGAAAATATTGATATCGCAGACCTTCAATCTTTCATCATCTTTTTCCAGTTTATTGAGTTTTTTAATTACCTCTTTAACGGACATAACACCTCATCAAATTTTCTTATGTATGGCAATATCTCACTTTGAACTTGTTCATAAATAATGTATGGCTTTTCTTCTTCGTCTGAAGATTCCTTACATAAATGATCCTGCTCTTCGATGTAAAGTAATTTTTTATCGATAATCCGAAAATGATTTAAAAGAGCCTCTGGTCCGACCCCTTTAAAAAGCTCTATAATTTTATTTTTGTGTAAGTCTTCCAAAGCATTTTCACCCCCTGAGTTGTCAAGGGTGTCCTTTTCCACAAGAACATCTATTTTCACGCTTCGGTTGTGAGCCTCTTTGAACGCTTCAATCACATCACTACATTCCACCAGCTATTGCACCACTCAGCACTTCGCTCGGTGTAGCATAAT
>CAZAPE010000143.1:0-2955 GCA_964487065.1 uncultured Planctomycetia bacterium
ATTGAGGTTCTTTATCCAATATTTTAAAAATATAAAAACTGTTCTCTGTCTCTATAACATCACTTATCTGCCCCACATTAATAGAAAACACTGCACTATCTATCACCTCATTAAGACTGCCCCTTTCAACCCACTCTCCTCCATTAAGTAGAATATCATCTGAAATACTGTGATTTAAAGCCAGATCTTCAAAGCTAACATTCTTACGTAAAAGCTTCTCTATTTGATTAACTTTTTTATCGGCTGAAAGGTCATCTTTGCTGATATGTATTTTTTGCACTTTTCTCCTTTCAGGCCTTGGAAAATCTTTAACATGATTATCAAAATAACTTCTTACCTCATCAGGATGAATTTCAATTTTTCTGTTCACAAAATAATTAACGGTCATTTTTTTCAGCATATCATCATGTATTTTTTTATACAAACCCTGATAGCTTAAACCATCCCTTTCAAGAGCATTCAAAAATTCTATCTCTGTAGCAAAATTGCCTTTTACCGCAGAGATTCTTTTTTCTATTTCAAATGCATTTACTGATAAATTATTTTTCTTGGCAAAAGAAAGTATAAGCATGTCCTCGATTAAGCTATCCAATGACTCCTTTAATAATTTATCCTCAGCCTCCGGGGATAGGCTTGAAACATCATCCTTTATGGCAGACCTTCTGGCATAGTTTACCAGATCAACGCCTGTAATCGCCTCTCCGTTTACAACAGCAATAACTCTGTTTAATACAACCCCGAAGCTTGGGTTGCTAAAAAAAACGAGCATTATAAAAACTAAAAACACTTTCACATTTTCACCCCTGTTCTAATTTGTGTAATCCTATTTGCAATGCTAACATTTTCTCTTTTGTATCCGTTTCTGTCAATTCATATATTGTCTGCCTTAAAAGCCTGCAATAGAGATCAAACCCTATTGCCTGAATAAAACCATGCTGCTCCTGCCCTAAAATATTCCCAGCTCCTCTTATCTCAAGATCTTCCATAGCAATTTTAAATCCTGAACCTAACTCATTGTGTTCAGCTATTGTCTTAAGGCGCCTTAGCGCATCAGGGGATATTGGCTTACCTTTAGGAATTAGTAGATATGCAAAAGCTTTTTTGTTATATCTCCCCACTCTGCCGCGAAGTTGATAGAGATCCGCAAGCCCAAACATATCGGCCCTGCTTATTATAATTGTGTTTGCATTTGCAATATCAATACCTGACTGAATTATAGACGTTGAAACCAAAACATCTATTTTTGAATCCAGAAAGTTTATCATAATACTCTCGAGCTCCTTTTCATCCATTTGACCATGAGCGGTAGCTACGCGAACATCCGGAAGAAACATCTTTAACTTTGCTGCAATCCTATTTATTGCGCTTATCCGATTATGCACAAAAAAAACCTGCCCTTTTCTTGCAACCTCTCTTTTTATTGCTCGCTTTATTTTTTCATCGTCATATTCCATCACATATGTCTCTATCGCTAACCTATCTTCGGGAGGGGTATTTATTATAGACATGTTTTTTATGCCTACAAGAGACATATAAAGAGTCCGAGGAATTGGCGTAGCAGTTAAAGTAAGCACATCGACTATTTCACGCATCTTTTTGAATTTTTCCTTCTGCACCACACCAAATCTCTGCTCTTCATCTATTATAAGCAAACCTAAATCTTTAAAAATAATATCATCTGAAAGCAGACGATGGGTCCCTATAATTATATCCACCTTGCCCTGCGAGATATCTTTTATTATCTCCTTTTGTTGAGAGTTAGTTTTAAAACGCGACAACATATCTATCCGCACAGGAAATTGCTCAATACGCATTTTAAACCTACTATAATGTTGTTCAGCTAAAATTGTTGTCGGAACCAAAATAGCAACCTGCTTATTATTCATAACAGCTTTAAAAGCAGCACGTAAGGCAACTTCTGTTTTGCCATAGCCGACATCGCCGCAGACAAGCCTATCCATAACATGTGGCGCCTCCATATCTTTTTCAACCTCCCTAAAAGCTTTAATCTGATCGGCTGTCTCTTTATAGGGAAAAGATTTCTTCAGTAAATCTTGCCAATCATTATCCAAGCAAAAAGAAAATCCTTTACATAGCTGCCTTTTTGCCTGAATCTTGAGCAATTCATTCGCAAAGCTTTGAATACCTTTCTTAACCTTGTTTTTAACCCGCTGCCATTCTTTACTGCCAAGTTTATTAAGCTTAGGGGCTTTGGCAGCAAAACCTATATATTTCTGCAATAAATGAGCATCGGCTACAGGTATATAAAGCCTATCTTTATTTGCATATTCAATTAGAAAATGATCATTTCTCTCCAGTTTTTTAATCCCGATAAATTTTCCAATGCCATGCTCAAGATGAACAACAAAATCACCATTGTTAAGGTCGATAAAATTGCTTATCGGCGAGGTTTCGAGAAAAAGACTTCTTGAGTTTTTTAGATTAGACAGCTTTGCTGGAAGTACTATTATTATTCTATGTTCTTCTAAGACTAAGCCTGTAATAGGATTAAATGCTCTTATTGAACGTATTAACTCATCATCAAAATCTATACGTAACGGCAATTCATAAGTAGATGGGTAGACGATTAAAGAACTCCCTTTATATGAAAACTCTCCCCTCTCTGTCACCTCTTTTGCATTTTCATAACCAAGAGAAATAAGAGATTCTCTTAGTTTTCTGTAATCTGTTTTTTCTCCGAGGTATATTTTTAAAGTCTCAAACATTTTGAACCTACATCTGGTGGGGGGCAGAAATCCCGAGTAAATCTAACCCTTTTCGGAACGTAATCTCCAATGCTACACATAGATAAAGACGGGATTTTGTAAGAGATTCGGAATCTGTAACAACACGGCATTTGTTATAAAAACTATGAAATTTTGAGGCTAAATCATATAAATATACTGTTAAAAATGACGGCTCTAATGTTAATGCCGAAATTTTTATAATACGGCA
>CAZAPE010000144.1:0-2921 GCA_964487065.1 uncultured Planctomycetia bacterium
GAATATTATCTTTATTTATTTTTACTTTACTACCCCTATTTGTTATAGATATATTTACAAGGTTAGTTAAGCTTTACGGAATAATGCAGCACATTAAAATGATTGAGAAATATTCTCCTTATTTTAATATGTTGCACAGGCAGTTCTTAGACGTCAACAGCGGTTGCACCGACATTTATGAAAGTACTTTTTATTATTTTAAAAACTTTCTTTATCATGAAGGTCTAGTTTCAAGTATTCTATTAATTATTTTTCTTTTGTTTATCCTGCGCAGAGGCATAAAAGTTGATTCCGGTGTAGGCTATTTTTTGATTTCGGTATTTCTATTGCCCTTTTTTTATTTCTTCAAGCTGCAACATACTATTACGGATAGGGCTATGCTTAGCTTTATTCCATTATGGTATTTTATTATTGGTTACGGATCGAAGAACTTAAATAAGCATAAAATAATATTTACGTTAGCTGTTATAATTGCGATTTTTTCAAACGGCGCCAGGTCATTAGATTATTTTAACTATAGGTCTAATTTTGAGCAAGTAGTTAACTATATGAAGCAACACAAAGGCGTAAAACACGTTACCAGCGTTTGGCCTATCTCAAGATTATATGCGGGGAGAAAAAATGTTGTTAATCATGCAGAGACCCCTTATTCAGATAAATTAACCCCATTGCGTAAAATTATATATCAAATCAATCCTGTTTCGGTTGAGAAACTGAAATCTTTATACAATAATGGATATACCTATTTAGTATTAAATATTCCGCCATCAGTTTCAAACGAACTAACTGAAAGTGCGATGAATATTCCGGCTAAATATTCATCGGATGCGATGATTTGTAATGACAGGGGCGATGGTTATGACTATGCGCTTCTCCGGGATAAAAAAGGTAAGTATCTTTATCGTTTTAATGTATACGACTTAGGCAGAGTTTTAGACAGGATTATGGAAAAAAGATGAAAGTTTTGCTGATAAATCCTCCGTTTCATCGGTTAAAAGGTTTTGGACATATCTATTATCCTTTGGGTCTCGGTTATCTGTGCGTCGTTGCTAATAAAATTGGTATAGAATCCCGAATATACAATGCAGAGACTCCGGACATCAATGAAAAATTGAATTGCTCTGAGAGTTATAGTGAGAAAATCAGGAGCCATAAAAAATACATTGTTGCTTTAAATGATAATAATCACTATGTTTGGAAGGAGATAGCCGGTATTATCAATAGCTACCGTCCGGATGTTGTTGGGATTACGGTAATGACGGCAAAATATGCCTCGGCAATAAAAATCTCAGCAATCGCAAAAAATATGAATAATCATCCCCCTAAAGTCATATGGGGCGGACCGCATCCGTCAATATGCACTAAAGAAGTTATAGATGAGCCTTTAGTTGATTTTGTCGTGTCGGGAGAAGGCGAAGAAACCTTTGAGGAATTATTATTGGAGTTGGAAAAAGGAAGCAACAACTTCGAAGATATAAAAGGATTGGCCTATAAAACAAATGGTATCGTACGAATCAATCCGGCAAGGGAATTGATTAACAATTTAGATAAACTCCCTCAACCCGACAGGAAGAATATTTTGTTCCCGGAAAGATATTTTACGAATTCATTCGCAGATTTGATCACATCGAGAGGCTGCCCTTTTCTTTGTGGGTATTGCAGTGCTAAGAATATCTGGTCGAGAAAATGCCGATATAGAAGCGTAGATAATGTAATGACGGAGATACGTTCGATTAAAGATGGATACAGGGCAAAGAATTTTTATTTTTGGGATGATAGTTTTACATTGGATAGAAAGCGAGTTGTTGATATCTGTAATGCCTTGATAAAAGAATCGTTGAATATCCGCTGGGGATGTACTACTAGAGTAGATTTACTGGACAAGGAAATTTTATTATTAATGAAAAGGGCAGGGTGTGATTATATTTCGGTCGGAGTCGAATCCGGGAGCGAACGGATTTTAAAAATCATTGAAAAAAACATAAGTATTCAGCAGATAAAGAGGGCGTTTGAGCTACTCGAGGCTAGCGGAATTGCCTTTGAAGCGTTTTTTATGATCGGTTTCCCTGATGAAACAAAAGAAGATATAGAAAAAACTTTCCAACTTATGAAAGAAATGAAGGGAGGGTCTATATGCTTTGGCATATTTACTCCTTATCCCGGCTCTGCCCAGTTTGATACAGCTCAAAAATTTGGCTTAATTCCTGAAAAAATAAATTGGAGCGATTATTCGCATCAAAGCAGCGAGAACTATTTCGTAAAAGATGTCTCAAGAGAGCAATTCAGTGGATATATAAATAAAATTTCTGCATGGGTGGATTCAAAAAACATAAAAGATCTAAAGGTTAGAAGATTACTATTAAAAACTTTTAATGAATTTCCAAATTTAATCAGAGTGCCAAGTGTTTTTTTTCGTAAATGCAATACGCTTTTTAATATCTTAAAAAAGGCTAATTTTAGAGTTAAAAAATATGAAAAATTACGATAAGGCCGTATTTCTTCTTTGTATTTTCTCAATAGTTTTTTCTTTGTTTTTCATTAAAATATACGATTATCCGATTGCGGGTGACGGGTTCACGTATTATACGTACGGATTAAATTTATTTAAAGGGAACGGTTATAGTTATCAAGAATCTCATCCGTTTTTACAGTCAAACTTTAGAGAACCGGCATACCCCGTTTTTATATTCTTGTTATTTAAAATATTCGGGGTATCAAAAAATGCGATACAAATTGCACAAGCATTTTTAAATGGTTTAATAATACTGATTACTTATCGTATCGCATTTCTTGTTCTAAATAATAAAAAAACCGCTTTTATAGCAGCGTTTTTAACTGCCTTATCGCCGACTATTGTCGGTTATGCGTCATTGCTCTTTAGCGAAATACTGGCCTGCGCCTTTTTGGTTTTATTAACTTTA
>CAZAPE010000145.1:0-2798 GCA_964487065.1 uncultured Planctomycetia bacterium
ATTAAGGTTGCTATTAATTGATCCAATGACGCCTTACGGCGACCAGATGAACCTTGGGCTTGTTTATCTTGGATCGTATATAGACAAGGCCGGATATAATGTCCATATTGTCGACATGAATTTTCGCAAGCAGGATGCTTATACACGGCTGGATGAGGCGCTGGCAGAGTTTAAGCCAAAGGTTATAGGTATTTCTATAATATCATACTTTGCTTTTGCTGAGGTACGTAATCTCTTACGGAAGTTACGGGCACAGACAAAGAGCAAGATAATTGTAGGTGGCTCATCGCCGTCGATGTTTCCCGAAAAGATGCTCTCGGAGAATGATGAAATCGATTTTCTTGTGTTTGGAGAAGGAGAAAATACATTTGTGGAATTATTAGGTGTCCTATCTCAAGATTCAGATGGATTTAGCGCTATCAAGGGATTAGCTTACCGCGATGGTCAAAGGGTCATCGTGAACGATAAGCGTCCATTGATCGATAACCTTGATTCTTTACCGATGCTGAATTTTGATTTGGTGGACCTTGTTACTAAGTATGGTTTTCTCTATTATAAAGATACCTATATTATGGCAACCAGTCGCGGTTGTCCCTACAATTGTAGTTTTTGTCTGAGTAATATATTATGTAACCGGAACTGGAAATATTTTTCTGCTCAAAGGGTTGTGGATGAAATCGAGAATGCCTACTGCAAATATAAGCTGCGGCGGATTTCCTTTCAGGATGACAACTTTGTTATGCAACCTCAGCGTGTTATCGAGATCTGCCAAATGATTCGCCAGCGAGGCTTGAACATCAAGTTATGGCTGGATGGCGGTATACGCGCAGACAGGTTAACTGAGGAGTCATTTCGGGAACTTTGCGCATCCGGATTGGAACTTGGGGTTTTGGCAGTTGAGAGCGGCTCACCTAAGGTTTTTGAAATGATCGGTAAAGGTGAAACACTGGATGAGGTGGAGAAAACCCTCTCTATGTTAAAATCCGCCAATATTGAACTGCATATTTTTATGATATTAGGGCTTCCGGGAGATACGCATGAGACGTTTCTTGAATCCCTGTCTTTGGCGAGAAAATACAATGTGAAGTGCCGGTGGCATTTTGCTTTTCCTTTTGAGGGTACAAGGATGTATAAGTATATTGAGAATAATGGGCGTTTTCTGCGCAATGTTAGCGGATATGATATAGATATAATCTCCGATAATGATGTGACATCTCCGGGAACTATGCCGCTAGCGTTTGATACTCCGCAGTACACTGCGCGACAGAGGATTGCAGATTACTATTATGCGGTTATTGATTCCGAAGCATTCTTTAATATCTTTGGCGTTAAATATAAGAATAATATATTACGTTTTTTGCGGTGTTTATTTATTGTGCTGCGATTTGGGCCGTATAAATTACCGGCTTACCTGTTATGGGTATTTAAGACTATAGGTGTCAGAATGGGAATGTTTGGCAGGCTTAAAGTGACCTGCAGTAGGGGGTAGAAAGAATAAGAAATGAAGATAGCTATTTTAGTTCCATCGTTTCTTCCAAAGTGGCTAGCAGGCACTGAAATCGCCACTTATAACATGGCCAGTCATTTAACAAAAAATGGGCACGAGATTCATGTGATAACTTCATGGGACAGTGGTTTACCCGAGGAAGGTACGGAACAAGGTTTTTTTGTTCATCGGTTAAAACTCCCAAAAATAAAATTTATAGGACTCGTAATTTTTTGGTTTGAAGTACTAGTTGTTTTAAGAAAGATCGATCCCGATATGATTCATGTTCAAAGAATAGACATGGCTATACCTGCATTTTTAGCCCGAAAGTTTATGAAAAAGCCTTATGCTGTCTGGGGCCAGGGATTTGATGTATACTTTCCCTGGAGGTTTAAAAAGACCATTTCAAAATTGGTTTTTAAAAATGCCGATGTTGTAATTGCACAGACAGAAAATATGAAAAAACATATGCAGGAAATTTTTAATAGAGAAGTTTTTATAATTCCAAACGGAATAGATGTGGAGAAATTCAAAAATTCACCAGCTAAAGAAATGATTCGGAACATATTAGGGCTGGATAATAGCAATCGGGTTATTATCTTTGTTGGCAACTTGCGCCCGGTAAAGGGGGTAAAATACCTGATTCAGGCAATGAGCACTATAGTGCAGAAAGAGGTCAATGCCAGATTAATCTTAGTAGGAAAAGGACAACAAAGTGATTACCTGAAAAATTTAGCTAAAGAATTCCGTCTGGAAAAATATGTAATTTTTGTGGAGGAGGTGCCTCATGAAAAAGTTCCTGAATATTTAACTGCCTCGGATATTTTTGTTCTGCCGAGCCTGTCAGAAGGATTTTCTATTGTTAGCATGGAGGCCATGGCCTCTGGTTTGCCCATAATAGCTACTAAAGTAGGAGTTTTACCGGAGATTATTGAGGAGGGGGTAAACGGATTTTTGATTGAGTCAGAAGAGCCAAGGAAGATTGCTGAAAAGGTTCTGTACCTTTTAGGAGATGACGATTTAAGAAAAAGAATATCGGAGAACAATAAAGAGAAAGCAAAGAGTTATAGCTGGACAAGTATTGTCCAGAGGTTAGAAGAGGTCTACCAATATTGCCTGGAGGCATGAATACTATACAAAATCGCAAAAAATATATTTCTTTTAAGATCGCAAGATTTATTGTAAACATTATGCTTTTTCCTGTCATCTTATTTTATAAATTAGAAACACGGCTGTTAAAGACGGAAGAGCCATTTGTTGGCTTATCTCAGTTGTTTAGCTTGTTTCCCGGCTTATTTGGCAACTTGATTAG